>CANHJV010000086.1 GCA_947461225.1 Gemmatimonadota bacterium
CCGAGGGGCTCTGGGCCCCGTCGCTGGGCACTGAGGGGCTGTATGTGGCGACCGTTCGCGCGCTGGTGCATCAAGCATCATTGCGGCCGGCGATGGCGAAACGGGCCGTGTTCGTGGTCGGCGACGCCGAACGCATGGTCTCGCAGGAAGGCGCGGACCAGGCGGCCAATGCGTTCCTCAAGCTGCTCGAGGAGCCGCCGCCGGGCACGACCATCATTTTAACCACCAGCGAACCGGGTAACCTCCTGCCCACGATCAAGTCGCGCGTGGTTGCGATTCGCGTGCCGACGCTCAGTCGCGTCGACATCGATGCGTTTCTCGGTGACGCCGTCGTGGAGCGGAAGCTGGCTCGCGTGCCGCGCGACGAAGCGTTGGCGCGCATGAATGGCGCGCCGGGCGAACTGTTCGCGGGCGAATCGATGGCGGCGGCGTTCGCAGCCGCTCGACGCATCCTCGATGCCGCCTTGCAGCCGTCCACGCCGGACGGCACCGCCGAACGAATCAAGGCGGCGGCACGACAGGGCGTCGCGGGCGCACGCGGTTCCTTCACCGATACCCTCGAGGCGCTCACGCATCTGTTGCATGCACGCGCCAAACAGATGGCTGATGTCGGACGCGACGCCGACGCGCGACGCTCCGCATCCGCGGTGGTGCTTGTTGAATTCGCGAAGGCCAAAGCGCAGGGCAATGTGAGCCCGCAGCTGCTGGGCGCTTCGCTGCTCTCCTCCCTTCACCGGACCCTTCGCCCGTGAATTCAGACAAGCCGGACGTGCCCGGGCGCGAGTTTTCGCACCTGGATGCCGCAGGACATTTCACCATGGTGGACGTGGCCGAGAAGCCGATTTCGGTCCGGTCGGCGCTGGCCAGCGGCTCGATTTTGGTTGAGGCGAGCACGCTTAAAGCCATTAAAGAAAACACGTTAAAGAAAGGCGATGTGATTCCGGTTGCACGGTTGGCCGGCATGCAGGCGGCCAAGCGGACCGCCGACCTGATCCCGCTGTGCCACCCGCTCCCTTTGTCCGGGATCGATGTCCGGGTTACTATTGATGAGTCCTTGCCGGGCCTTCGGGTCGAGGGATTCGTCAGAACCACCGCCCAGACCGGGGTGGAGATGGAAGCGTTGACTGCAGTCTCCGTGGCGTTGTTGACGATTTACGACATGGCGAAGGCAATCGACCGGACGATGGTGATCTCCGAGATCGTGCTGCGCGAGAAGCGCGGCGGCACGAAGGGAGACTTCACCAGAGATCCGTGAGTGTCCTGCTGATCGAGAGGTGTCATGACCGATTCAACCGATAACGTACGAAACCGCGACGCAGTGGCTCGTCGGCGACGGATGCATCGTCGCCAAGCGAAGCGTCGCTTGACCAAGGTGTTTGTCGCGGCGGCCGCCGTGTTTACGGCCGCCGTCATCGTGACCCCCGATGCCCCCACGTATACAGTGGCATCGGCCAGTCCCTTCACCGGGATGTCGGCAACCGCCGCGCCAGCTCCCAAGTCCAGCGACCTACCGATTCAGCTGTTCTGGCGGCCCGCGGGTGAAGTGTTCAAGCGCTCGAAGGTGGCGACCACGGCCCCGGCCCTGCCTTTCGGGGTCGACCCCAGAGAGGGCGAGCGTCGTGAGTCGCTCAGCCGCCTGCATCGCATCTATACATACAGCGCGAAGTACCGTATCAAGCCGGAACTTGCCCGTCGTATCTACGACGCCGCCACGACCGCCGGCCTCGAGCCGGAGTTGGGCTTCCGCCTGATTCGCGTGGAAAGTGTCTTCGACCCTCGGGCCGTCAGTTCGGCCGGCGCCTTGGGGCTCACGCAGCTGATGCTCGGGACCGCCCGCGAGTACGAACCCAACGTCACCCGGGAGCAACTGCTCGACCCCGACGTGAATCTCCGGATCGGCTTCAAGTACCTGCGCGGCCTCATTCGCGAATACAAGGGCGACCTGAAGCTCGCGCTCCTGGTCTACAACCGCGGCCCGATCGCGGTGCAGAAGTCGATCAGCATGGGGCGCGACCCCGCCAACGGCTACGAGACCCTCATCACGAAGGGCTACCGTGGGCGAGGCTATCTCGACTAACGGCTTCGATTCGTGGTCTTCTTGGACGGCGTCTTCTTCTTGGAGGACGCCGTCTTCTTTTTGGCGACGGACTTCTTCTTCGCCGTCGGCTTCTTGGCCGTCGGCTTCTTGGCCGTCGGCTTCTTGGCCGTCGGCTTCTTGGCCGTCGGCGTCTTGGCCGTCGGCGTCTTGGCCGTCGGCGTCTTGGCCGTCGGCGTCTTCGCCGCACCGCTACCGCTGCGCACCCGCAACGTCTGGCCGGCGATCACGCGCGAGCCCTTCATGCCGTTCAGCGTCTTCAGACGGGTCACGCTCAGGCCATAGCGCTTGGCGATCGCCCCCAGCGACTCGCCGCGCTTTACCACGTGGATGCCGCGCGACGTGAGGATCGTGGGTGACGAACCGCCGTACCGCTCGATGGAGGGATCCGGGATCTCCCGCGCAAAGTCGATCGCCAGATCGCTCGGAATCCGCAGCGACTGACCGGCCACGAGGCGACCCTTCTTCGTGGTCTTGATGGCCGGATTGAACCAGCGGAGCTGCTTGAGCGTGACGCCGTGCCGGTCGGCGAAGCCGGCGGGCGTGGTGGTGCTGCCGCTCACCGGCTCCATGCGGTAGCCGCGGCGGTCTGCTTCGGGGATGCTGTCCAGCGCCAGGCGCGTGCGGTCGGCCAGCCCCACTGGGACCCGCGCCCAGAAGTCGGCGTCGGGGGGCGTGATCCCGCGGAGCACCGCCGAGTTGAGATCGCGCACCTCGGCCTTGGTGGCGCCGCTAGCCGCCGCGATGTGACCGAGGCTCGTGCCCGGCGCCACCAACACCGAGTCGTAGCCGTAGAGCGGCAGCGAATCGATCACGAGGCCGTAGCGCGCCGGCATCTTGGCCACCAACGCCGCCGCGATCAGCTGCGGCACGTAATTCTTGGTCTCCGCCCGCAGATAGTCCTGCTCGGCCAGGGCAAAAAAGCGATCGTCTCCGGCCGTGCCATCCAGTTCGCTGGCGAAGCGCGTAAGCCCGCGGGCCACCCGCCCCGGACCACCATTGTACGCGGCGGCCGCCAGATAGAGGGAACCGTCGAACTGCTTCTGCAGGTCGCGCAGAAAACGAATGGCCCCGTCGGTGGCGCGGGCCGGATCGCGCCGCTCGTCCACCCACCAGTCCACGCGCATCCCCACCACGCGGGCGGTGCCGCTCATGAACTGCCACATCCCCACGGCCGCCGCGCGCGAATAGGCGTGCGGGTCGTAGCCGCTCTCGATCAGCGCCAGATAGGTGAGATCCTCCGGCATACCGCCGGCCCGCAGCTTGGCGCGGATCATCGGCTCATAGCGTGTCCCGCGTGACAAGCGCGCGGTAAAGGTCTCGCGACCACGCCCCGTGGAAAACAGCCCGACGTAGTACTCCACCCGATCGTGCGTTTCGTACGAGCGCACATCGAGGTCCCACAAGGGCTCCTCGATGGCATCGGCCGTAGAATCGGCCGCGGCATCGGCGGATGCATTTGCGGTTGCGTCCGCACTGCCATCGCCGTGCGGTCTGACCGCCGGCTGCAGCAGCGCACTGTCGCGACCGAACACCCCGACCGCTGTGCGCACAACCTCATCGGGCGTGGCACGGTCGCCCCTTGGAACAGGAGTCGCGACGGCGGTCGTTACCTGCCCTGGCACGGCTGATACGGGCGTCGGCGCGGCGACGGGAGCGCCCGCTGCTGCGTGACCGCACGCGCCGGTGGCGAGCAACAGCACCAGCGGAGCGGAAGGGAAGAGAAGTTTCACGCGGGGAACCTAACGGGAGCCGGATCGAATGGGTGGGGCCGGTCGGACCCCCCGTTACTCCCGACGTTCCGTGCGCCTGCTGACGTCAACGCACGGGCGGCAACTGCTCGAACAGGGAAGACGACAGCCGGTTGGCCGCATGCAGCGCGGCGCGCGCCGTCGCCACCAATTGATCGTCCTCGACGATCGCCGCTCCAACGATACGCGTGACATCGCCGCCCTGCTGGGCAAACACGGCCACCATCATCACGGTGGTATCGAACGCCCGCACTGGCTTCACGCCGATCAACTCAAACGTGAGCGCGCCACCGGTGGCCTGCGTGATGGCGCTCAGGGTGGCAAGCGCCGCCAACCGCAGATCGCCCCCCGGACAGGCCGAACCCTCCTGCCGGCACACGATTCGCTGTGACTCGGCGGGCCCATCGAACTCCGCCGACACACGCGATGTGGCCACCGGTCCTCGCTCCAAGCGACAGCTCACGAGCCGCAGGCGCTGGGGCGCACCGTCCGTCGTCGCGCGAGGCATCGCGAGGCTACTGGCGAGCAGCGCAGGGAGAAACATGTCGGATTCAGGGCCGAGGGTGGGGTCGTCCAAGGGGGTGACGACCCATCTCAGGCGCTGTCACGGCGTGATGTGACGTGCGTCGCAGAGGCTGAGTTTTGCGTGACGCTGGAGGTCGAACACGGCGAACCTCTCCTTCCTGCCTCCTACGCTGTTGGCCGTTCTTACCGCAGCACCGGGTACGCCGCCACCAACGCGATCGCCTGCCCCACGAGTACATCGCCAGGGTAGTGCACGCCCAGCATCACGCGCGAGAATCCCACCAGCAGGGCGACGATCAGGAGCGGGAGGGTGAGCGACGGCATCGCGGCCGCGAGCCCGACCGCCACCGCCATGGCGGCACAGGCGTGTCCGCTGGGGAACGAGAACTGATCGGGGACGAGCACGAGTGGATCGGGCCCGTCGACGCCACGCCATGCCGTGGGGCGCGGGCGGCCCGCCAGACGCTTCACGATCTGCACGACCGCGTGCGACGCGCCCAACAGCAGCAGGGTGCGCCACGCCATCGCGACCGTGACCCCAGGCAACGCGGCGGAGGCGATACTCAGCGCAATGCTCGCCCGCGCGCCGCCGACATGCGTGAGCGTGGTCCAGAAGCGGCGGCGCGACCGCGCGGATGTGGCCGTCAGCACGAGGCGGAGAAACAGCGCGCGGTCGCGCGCATCGAGTCGGGCCAGTAATGGGCTCATGGACCACGACAATCGCTCGCACCGGCGACGAGTTGATGATCAGCGCGCCACGCGCCGGTCACACCAACATCTCGATGTCGTCACGGGGAGCGGACCGGCGGCGCCGGGCGATCGCCCCCCGTGCGCCGCCATCGTCAGGCGTCTGGCATCAACCCGGCTTCCAGCGCAAAGCGGGTGAGACCGGCCACACTGTGAATCTCGAGCTTGCGCATCAGACTTTCACGATGCGCCTCCACCGTGCGTCGGCTGATTCCCAACTCCGCCGCGATCGCCTTGTTCGTGAGCCCGCGCGCCACACCGCCCAGCACGTCGCGCTCCCGCGGCGTGAGCAGCTCGAGCTGGAGATGCGGCGCCGACACCGGCGCGGCCTCGCTGGCGCTGAGTCGCTTCACCACGGCAGGACTGAAAAACGTCCCGCCTGCATACACCGCGTGAATCGCCGCCCGCAGCTCTTCGCCGGCCGAGTCCTTCAGCAGATAGCCGTGCGTGCCGATGCGCATCCCTTCCCGCACGTATTCGCTCTGATCGTGCATGCTGAGCAGGAGAATGCGCACCGACGGCAACAGCGCGCGAAGGCGGGCCGCCGCGTGCAAGCCGGTCTCCTCAGGCATCGTGATATCCAGCACGACGACATCCGGCCCGAACTGCTGCGCCAGCTCCACCGCGATGCGCCCATTGGCCGCCTCCGCCACCACTTCGATCCCGGGATCGGCATCGAGCACGTAGCGCAGCCCCTCACGCACCAACGCGTGATCATCGGCGATCAGCACACGAATGCGCGTGGGCGCCGGTTTCAAGGGGTCAGAGTCGTTGAACGTGTTGAACGTGTTCAAGGGGTCAGAGTCGTTGAACGATGTCACGGCGATTTCAAGGGGTCAGCGTCGTTGAAAGCGTCGTTGAAGGATCGAGGGCCACCCGCGGCGCACGGATCCGCACCTCCGCGCCCCTGGCCCGATTGGCGATCACGACCTCGCCACCGATGGCGAAGATCCGCTCGCGCATCCCGGTAAGCCCCATCCGGTGCTCGGCATCACGAATGCGGCCGTTGCGACCGATGGGAAAGCCGTTGCCGTCGTCACGCACGCTCAGGACGAGACCGTCGCCGTCGAGCGACACCAGCACATCGACCTGCGTGGCGTGGGCGTGGCGCACCACGTTCGACAACGCCTCTTGGAGTGCCCGAAACAGCGCCAGATCGGCGTCGGGGTGCAGTGGCGGGAACACGGCCGGGGCATCGAAGGTGGCGCGGATGCCGCTGCGCTCGGTGAAATCGGTGACCAGCGAATGCAGCGCCGGCCGCAGCCCCAGATCATCGAGCAACGTCGGGCGCAGATCGCTGGTGACCTGCCGAATGCTGGCGATACCGGTATCCACCAGCGACAGGAGGCGATCGAGACGTGGCGAAGCCCCCTCAACCACCAGCGGGCGCAACGCCTCGAGCTGCATCTTCACCGCCGAAAAGACCTGCGCCGTTTCATCGTGCAACTCACGTGACAGGCGTCGGCGCTCGTCTTCATGCTGCCGAACCATGCGCGCCGAGAGCTGCTCGAGCGCCGTGGTGCGCGTAGCCAGCTGACGGTCGAGCGCCGATTGTTCGAGGGCGGCCCCCACTTGCTGTCCCAGCGTGAGCAGGAAGTCGTCGTCGAGCGCGGTGAACGGATTGCGCACGTCTCCCGCCATCACCAACGCACCGACCAAGCGTGTGCCCGTCCCCACCGGCAGCGCCGCGATGAACGGCTGCCGTCCTTCAGCCGCCACCACCTGCGGCCGCCGTGAAATCCGCATGCGCGTGAGCGCATCGAGTACCGCTTGGTCGGGGTGCGCGTTGTCCCACGAGGCGCAGGAGCCGGCACCGCGCACGAATCGCCCGCGAGTCCCCGGCGTGGTGGCCGACGATGTGGGGTCATCGGCATCCAAGGGCACGCGTTCATCATCGCGCCAGGCCGACAACACCCCGTCCATCACATCGGCGGCGGCCGCGTCGTCAGCGCCGTCCGCGTCGAACAGATACATCGCAGTACCTCGCACCCCGGGCAACGCGAGCGGGCGTGAGAGCAGCGCGTCGAGCGGATCGGTAGTGCGGTCGCGACGTTGCAAGTCGCCCGAAAGCGCCGACAGTGCACGCACGCCGCGTCCGAGATCATCGAGCACCAACAACACCAGACCAAATCCGACCAGCAATTCGAATGAGATGTCGAGGTAGTAGCCCCACGGCGTCCACGCGCCCTGCGCCCGCAGGAACGGATAGTCGAGGTGGTGCAGTCCCCACAGGAAGAACGAGATGGCGAGCAGGCGCGCGCCGGTGGACTGCGCAATACGGTGGTGGCGCCAGAACACCCATCCGGTCCACATGGTCGCGCCGCTCAGGAACAACACCGCCGGCAGCGCGGCCCACAGGAAATGATCGAGCTGATAGATCGCGACGTATGACCAGAGCGCGGGGAACAGCGCCAACAGCAGATACGCCGGACGCGCCTTCGGCTGTCGCAGGAACATGATCGCCGACCAGAGCAGCACGAGCGCCGTCCATCCGGTGGTGACCTGATGCCAGTACAGCCACACCCGCTCGCCGGTGAGCAGGAAACTCAGAATGCAGAGCAGCCGCGCCACGTACACGCTCCACGCCACCGCGAACCAGCCAAACCACGGCCGGCGATAGCGCACGTACAAATGCGCGCACAGCGCCGCGAGTCCGGTGGTGATCGCCCCCTGCAGGAGCGTGGCGGCAAGCTCCGTGGCGACCAGCGGCGGCGGCGCCTGGATCATGTCGCCTTGTACCAGCGCGAGCAGCATCGGGACTCCGAGCCAGGCGGTCATGTCACCCTCCGAACTCTATGCATCCGTCGCCGGCGCGCTGGCGCCGATGATCGGCACCGGCGGCGCGCCGTCCTGCTGCACGTGGTACACGGTACGCGACGGAAAGGCGAAGCTCGATCCGTTGTCACTGATGATCCGCATGAACGTGATCAGCATATCGTGACGGATCCGCAGAAATTCCTGCCAGTCGGTGGTGAGAAACCACGACACGACGTTGATGCGGATCGCCGAGTCGGTGAAGCCCACCACGTGGACGCGCACGACATCGGCAAACACCATCGGGTGCGCTCGCAGTGCCGCCTCGAGCGCATCCCGGATGCGATCGAGCTGCTCCGGTGTGGTGTTGTAGGTCAGGTCGATGTCGGTGCGCAGCAGAATGCGATCGCGCTCGCCGAACGTCTCGATGCGTTCGTCCGCCAGTCGCCCGTTGGGAATACGCACCACCGTGCGATCCACGGTGCGGATGCTCGTGGAACGCAAGCCGATACGCTCCACCGCACCTTCCGACGCACCGGCGCGCACCCAGTCACCCACCCGAAACGCATTGTCGGCGGCCAGTGACACGCTGCCGAACAAATGCTCGACGGTTTTCTGTGCGGCCAGCGCCACCGCAATACCACCGATACCAAGACCGGCCAGCAGGGTCCCCACCGGATATCCGAACTGCGCCAGCGCGACCAACAGCGCAATGATCGCCAACGTGACGCGCAGAAAGTTGCCAAGCAGCGGCACCAGCGTACGCGCCTGCGTCCCCTGCCCCGTGGCCCATGCGGCGTTCGCCACGCGATCCTGCGCGAGCCGGACGATGCGCAGCAGCCCCCAGAAGATCGACAGCAGCACCAGGCCGCGGGTGAGCGAGGTGAAGAAGCCGTCCACGCGCGTGTTGAGACTGAGCAGCGACAGCAGTGGGCCGATTGCCAACGACGCCGCCCACAACCGGAACGGTCCGCGCAGATGCGCCAGCAGCAGATCGTCCCAGTCGTTCACCGTGCGTCGCGCGATGCGTCCCAGCAAATTGCGCAGCACGGCGCCAAGCCCCCACGCCAGCAACAGCACCACGGGAATTGCGAGCCCAAGCCCGATCCACTGCCAGAGATAGACGTCGAACGGGCCGTCGCGCATCAGCGCCCGCGGTATCCGTTCACGCAGCCATGGCGCGCCGAGATTGTCGAACCATCCGTCGATGAACCGCACCGTGGCCTGCGAGAACACCCACCGCACCGGCCCGCCCGACGACGGCGCCGAGAGCCGCACCATGCGGACCGGGTCCTCGTGGCCGTTGGCCGAGGTGATGACGCCGATCCGGTCGCCGCCGATGTCACCGTCCGTGGTATCGCCGGCAACGGCCCCGGACACCGCGCCCACGTCGATGGCGAGGCGCTGATCGAGGATGGTCTTGAGACGACGCGCGAGCAGTGCGGCGCGATCACGATCCGCCGCGGGGATCGACAGGTACTCGGCGGCGCCGTCCCAGTCACTCGCCTCGGCGAGACGCAGGAACGACTGTAGTGCGGCCCGCGGCGATGCCGGAGACACGGTCGACTGGGCACTGTCTGCGCCGGGACCGCGCGAGGGGAGCCCGAGCTGGGCCCGGGCCTGCCGCGGGAACAAGAGACCGGCGGCGAGCAATCCCAACGCCGCGGAAATGAGGATGCGAACGCGCATACTCAAAGATAGCCGGGTGACCAGCGAGTGCCCCGGGTGGGACTCGAACCCACGACCTATGGCTTAAAAGGCCACTGCTCTACCAACTGAGCTACCGGAGCGCCGACCCGCGGTGACGCGGGCCAGCCTCTCAACATAGCGAAATGATGCCCAGTACGAACAGGGGAGCGGTGCGCAAAATCGTTACCGCAGTCGTACCGTGAGCCGGTGCCCCGCCCCGACCTGCAACGTCTCCCACCCGTAGTCGAGGGTAACGCGATCCACCGTGAATCCGGCGCCCGCCGTGACCGGTCGTTCCTCGCGCAATTGCGGTCGGCGCGCGCCCGCACGACTGGTCACGGTCACTCCTTCGATCGGCGAGTAGCTGAGCTCCACCCCCCCGCGGGGAAACAGCTCGCCATCCCGACGCACGTCAAGCTCCGCGGTGGCCCCCACGTCGACCCATTTTCCAACCCCCTTCGGTGCCGTGGCAATACCGAGGGCAAGCTGCGCCGGCAGCGCCTCGCGACGCCCGGCGACGTCGAGTCGAGGGCCAAGATGCTGTACCGCCACACCCACGGTGCTGTTCAGCAACGCCAGTGACTTGGAGGCGCCGATATCGAACGCGAGACCACCCGCGCGATCATCCGTCACGCGTTCCTCGACGTACTTGGCGGCCACGCCCCAGCGTATCTGCTTCCACGTGAGCGATGCCGCCACGCTTGCGGCCACGCTCGTGGTGCCGGCCGCGTTGTCACGCGTCAGCACGTCACTGCGCGCCGGGAACACGCCGTATCGCGGCCCTGCGTCGAGGAGCTGCACACCAACACCGATGCCGAGCGGTCCGATGGTCGAGCTGCTGGCGAACTGGCCTGCCGTGGCGCCGCTCGCGTAGCGCTCCGCACCAAACGCCAAGCCAGTGCCGGTTCCCACCAGGGCCGGATTACCGAACACGGCATCGACATCGCGCAGCGCCACCTGGGCGCCGCCCAACGACAACACGCGGGCCGAAGCCGGCAGCTTGAGCACGAGCGGCGCATAGCGCTCACGCTGATCCGGTGCGGATGATTGCGCCCGTGCACTCGTTGTGACCGCGCCAGTGGCCATCGCCGCGACCAGCGCGCCGCGCCGAAGCAGCATACACGAGCGGCTCATCGCGCCGCTCCGATCGTCTGTGCCGTAAACTCAGCGCGCATATTCGAGAAGCCGATGTTGTCGAGAATGATCGTGCCGGCGATGCTGCGGTCGAAGCGCCACCGCACGCGCGTGATGCGGGCGGGATCGAACCCGGGCGTGGCGCGGGTGAAATCGGCGAGCGGAATCGCATAGGTCTGGAGCACGATCTCGTACACGTTGGCGAACCGCTGCTTGTCGCGGCCAGCGCGACGGTACACGTACGACTCCAGCGGACGACGCACCACACCATAGGTGGACAACGGCACCGTCGCCGATCGGCCGCCCGCGTCGGTCACCTCAATCGAAAGATCGATCGGCACCGTATCGGGCTTCGCGTCCTTCGTCTTCGGCTTCTTCGGCGCGGTCTTCGCGGGCGCGCGCTTCGACAACGAGTCGGTCTTCTTCGCGGTATCACGCGCGACGGCACGCGGACCGGGCTTGGCGTCGGTCGGCGACAGCGAGAACACCAGCGACGACGCTGCGCCCACGTTCCACGCACGTCGCAGCGAATCACTCACCTGCATGGCGAACGACGCCGCGGTACCCACCTTCGTGGTGTCGTCGCCGGCCATGCGGTTATTCCAGCCGATCGTGACCGCGTTGTGCGCCTGCGTAGACCCGCGCGAGCGGAACGGCACCGGCGACTCCTTCCACACGGCCACCGAGTCACTCGAGAACACGACGCCCGGCACCGAGCCAGAGGTCACGTCCACGTCTTCCTCGAAATCGGCGGCGGTGCGAAACGCACTCTCCTGAAAGCGTGTGGTGTACATCGTTTTGGGCAACCACTGACCGACCACGCGATGATCGCGGAACATCGGCAGATACTCGCTCTTCCCACGCAACGTCGCATCGAGAAACGCCGAGATGTACACCTCGGCGAACTTCCGCTGATCGGCTTGCGAAATCAGACCGCGCGTGTCGAGCGATCGCGCGCTACGTGGTCCGCCGTCGAGACTGCCCCAGGTGGTGTTCCACTGCCCATGGTTGGCGCGATACACGAACACCGCCGACTTGAACCATGGCTTACCGTCAGTGAAACGGATCCGTTCGTACTGCGCGAGGCCGTTGAATGTGGACACGTCGCCATCGTGCGAGCCATGGATCAGGAAGTAATTGTAGTTCACCACCGGCGTCGGCTTGTCGGCGGGGCGGTACTGCCCGTCCACCGGCGCGATCGCCACCAGCGACTTGATGTCAAAGTGAAAATCAAACTTCACCGTGGCGTCATCGGGATAGTACGCCAAACGGTTAAACGCGCCGGCGACGGTGACCGCTTCCCCGCCGCGCGAATGTCCCATGAGCGCGATCTGGTGCATGTCCACCTTGCCCTGCAACGGCGAGCCGGTGGAGTCGTTGAAGCGCTTCCACGACTGCAGGTGTTTGAGCAGCATCCATCCGCGCGCATCGTTCTCGCCGCGGATGTTGCCGTTTAAGAAATTTTCGTCGACCGAGGCCACGATGTAGCCGCGCGACGCGAGCAGTTCACCGAGGTACCCGTAGCCCGGATCGGAGAACTGCTTCATGTCATGATTGCCGTGCACCACGAGCACGAGGGGAAACGGCCCCGGCGCGTCGGGATACCACACGCGGCCATTCACCGGCAGCTTGGTGAAATCGAATCCCCAATACTTCTTGCGGACCTGGGCCTGCTTCGGATCGGGGGCCGACGCGAACTTCGCCCCGTTGACCACCGCCGTTTTCAGCGTGACCGAGTCGCGATAGACCGCGCGCCGCTTGTCGGTGCCGCTGCCGTAGTACAGCGTCTTCACCGCGAAGCTCCCCTTCTGCGACGGATTCGGCGCGGTGAGCAGTTGGCGGGACAACACCGTCTCCGAGTCGTCGTGCGCCAGCTTGAGCGGCGCCACACAGGCCCCCGCCACGAGCGCGGCAGTCAGCAGTGCGGCAAGCGCGTGGCGCCGCCCGTGTATCGTCGAGCTTCGCATGAGGAGCGTCCAAAAGTGAGAGCGGACCCGGCTACGCCGCCGCGGCCTCCATCACCGTATCTACGCCGTCATGCCTGCTTCGCGCAACGAGGGCCGGTGCAACCGGAGGTAGTCGCCCACGAGCGTGTCCCACACGGCGTCCCACGTTTTCGTCGCCGCGATCGCGAGCGCGCGCGTGGCGGCCTCGCGCACCCGTGACCGATCGTCGATCAAGGCGATGATTGCCGCCGCAAACGCCGCGGCATCGCCCGGCGCCGCCAGCCAGCCGCCCCCCGTGTGCAATTGCTCACGGGTTGGCCCGACATCCGCGCCGATCACCGGCAACCCCGAGGCCATGGCTTCGAGCATCACGTTGCCGAACGTATCGGTCGTGCTGGGGAAGAGGAACACATCCCCGCTCGCGAAGGCCTCGCTCAAGGCGGTGCCCTGCAGCTTGCCCGTGAGCAGCGTGCCCCGAGGCGCCCGGGCACGGACCTCCTGCTCATAGGGGCCGTCACCGACCACCAGAAATCGCACCCGCCCGGGTCGTGCCTGCTCGACCAATGCCAGCGCGTCGAGGGCGACGTTTAACCCTTTCTCGGCCGCCAGCCGCCCAACGTACGACAGCACCAGCGTGTCATCAGCCACCCCGAGGCGCGCACGGAGCTCCTCCGAGCGATACGACGGGGAAAAGCGTGCGCCATCCACGCCACGCGACCACACCGCCGTGCGCTCGAATCCGCGGGCATTCACCTCGTCCACGATCGCCTGCGTCGGACAGTAGGTCCGCAGCCCGCCGTTGTGGAACCAACGCATGAAGTGCCAGCCCGGGCGCGCCAGCGCTCCGAGCCCGTAGTGCTCGGCGTACGCCACGAAACTGGTGTGATACGACGAGACGAACGGAATCCCGAGATCACGTGAAGCCCGGCGACCGGCCAGTCCCACCCCGAACTCGGTCGCGGCGTGCACGAGGGTTGGCGCATACTCCTCGAGGGCGGCGCGCACCACGCGCTGCCGGGGCCAGGCCAGCCGAAGCTGCGGATACGCCCAGAAGGCGCGGCTCGGAAACCGACTCACGTGGGCAGCGCTCGACGCCTCCGGATCGTGGGATGTGAACACCCGCACCGCGCCGCCCCGCGCTTCGACGGCGGCCACGAGTCGTTCCAG
>CANHJV010000087.1 GCA_947461225.1 Gemmatimonadota bacterium
GCTTGAACTGACGAATACCCATGCGAATCAGCCCTCGAAGATCGCGATGGTGTCGCCGTCACGCAGCTTCACAATCGCCTTCTTGGTATGTGGACGGCGGCCGATCGACTGGCCGACGCGACGCGACTTGCCACGCGCATTCGACGTCCAGACGCCAGTCACCTTCACGCCGAACAACTGCTCGACGGCCGCCTTGATGGAATACTTATTGGCGTCGGGCGCCACTTCGAACGTGTACTCGCCACGATCCTGGTACGCAGCCGAGCTGCGCTCCGTGATGATCGGGCGCATGATGGTGCGATGAAGAGTCGCCATCGGTTACGCCTCCGCCGACGTCTGGGTGAGTGCCGACGATTCGATCACGACGACATCCGACCACAGGATGTGATAGGTGCTCACATCGCTGAACGGCATCACGTGGGCATGCGCGAGGTTGCGGGCGCTCAGGTACACGTTCGGCTTCACACCGTCCGTGAGGAGCAGCACCTTCTTTCCCGCGACGCCAAGCGACTCGAACAGGCTGAGCATCGACTTCGTCTTCGGTGCGCTGTAGTTCAGCGCATCCACCAGCATGACCGCGTTCTCACGGGCACGGGCGTTGAGCGCGCTCTTGCGCGCCAAGGCACGAACCTGCTTCGGCACGATCTGCGTGTACTTGCGCGGGATCGGACCGAACACGGTACCACCGCCCGGCCAGTTCGGCGCGCGCGTCGAGCCCTGACGGGCGCGACCGGTGCCCTTCTGCTTCCACGGCTTCTGGTTACCGCCCGTCACCTCACCGCGCGTCTTCGTCTTGGCCGTGCCCTGGCGACGGTTGGCGAGAAACGCCTTCACCGCCTGGTGCATGACCGGCACATTCACCGTGCCGTCGAACATGCCTTCGGGCAGCTGGCGCGTACCGCCCTGCTTGCCCTGCGCCGAATACACAGGCGCCTGAAAGGTCTGAGTTTCCGTGGTCATGATCAGCTCTGCTTCCGCACGAAGACGATGCCGTTCGTCGGCCCCGCCACGCTGCCGCGCAGGTAAATGAGGTTGCGCTCCGCATCGATCTTCTCGATGCGAATGCCGATAGCCGTGTGACGGACATTGCCGTACTGGCCCGGCATCTTCTTGCCCTTGATAACGCGCGACGGATCCGTGCCCGCGCCGATCGAGCCCGGCTTGCGATGCTTCGTGTTACCGTGCGTGTTCGGTCCGCCGTGGAACCCGTAGCGCTTCACGACGCCCTGGAAACCACGACCCTTCGAGGTGCCTTCGACCTTGACCTTCTCGCCAGGTGCGAAGATACCGACCGTGATGGTATCGCCCACCGCGTACGTCGGGGCCTCGGGATTCTTCCCCGGGGCGTCGTCGAGGCGGAAGCTGCGGAGCACGACCGGCGGGGCGTTCAGCCCGGCCTTCTTCGCATGTCCGACTTCAGCCTGCGTCGCGCGACGTCCGCGCGGCGTGCGCTCTCCCTTCTTATTCTCTCGCGCGAGCTTCTGCTCGCCGTATCCGAGCTCCACCGCGGCAAACCCCGCCTTTTCCTGCGTCATCACTTTGACGACGGGATTGGGCGTGGCCTCCACCACGGTGCAGGGCACTTGCTGCCCCTGCTCGTTGAACAGCTGGGTCATCCCCAGCTTCTTGCCGATAATGCCGATCATGAAAAGTCTACTCCGTACGAGTCGCGGGGGATCGTGAGATCCGCACCGTTGGACTGAGGAGGACAACGCCCTATGCGATGCCCTCTGTACTCACCCTGCACCTGCACCTGCGACCTACGACTACTCGACCTTGATTTCGACGTCAACACCAGCCGGGAGATCGAGCTTCGTCAGCGCGTCAACCGTGCCGGGACGCGAGTCGAGGATATCGATCACGCGCTTGTGCGTCTTCAGTTCGAACTGCTCGCGCGACTTCTTGTCCACGTGCGGTGAGCGAAGCACCGTCCATCGCTGCGTCTTCGTGGGAAGAGGAATCGGACCCGACACCGACGCGCCCGTCTTTTCAGCGGTGCGAACGATATCGGCCGACGCCTGGTCGATCACGGCGTGGTCAAAAGCCTTGAGGCGAATACGAATGCGGCCAGCCATCTGAATTCCTGGTAGAGATCCACCCGGTACGCAGTGGCCGGTTCATACGAACCGGCCACTGGACACCTGGTGTTTCTGATTAGGCGAGAATCTTGGTGACGACGCCGGCGCCGACCGTACGACCGCCCTCACGGATGGCGAAGCGAATCGCCTCTTCCATCGCGATCGGGATGATCAGTTCGATCGTCATCTGGATGTTGTCGCCCGGCATGACCATCTCCATCCCTTCGGGAAGCTCGATGGTGCCCGTCACGTCCGTCGTGCGGAAGTAGAACTGCGGACGGTAGCCCTTGAAGAACGGCGTGTGGCGGCCACCCTCTTCCTTCGTGAGGACGTACACCTCGGCCAGGAACTTCGTGTGCGGCTTGATCGAGTTCGGCTTGGCCAACACCATGCCGCGCTCGATTTCCTTCTTGTCGATGCCGCGGAGGAGGAGACCGACGTTGTCACCGGCCTGGCCCTCGTCGAGCAGCTTGCGGAACATTTCGACGCCCGTGACGATCGTCTTGCGCTCGCTGTTGTAGCCGACGACCTGCACTTCTTCGCCGACCTTCACGATGCCGCGCTCGATACGTCCCGTGGCCACCGTACCACGACCCGTGATCGAGAACACGTCTTCGACCGGGAGGAGGAACGGCTTGTCCACTTCACGCATCGGCTGCGGGATGTAGTTGTCCAGCGCCTCGTACAGCTTCATGAACTCAGCCACCCACTTCGGGTCGCCGTTGATCGCGTTGATGGCCGAGCCGCGGATCACCGGGGCGTCGTCACCAGGATAGTTGTACTTCGAGAGGAGCTCGCGGACTTCGAGCTCGACGAGGTCGAGGAGCTCTTCGTCTTCGACGAGATCGCACTTGTTGAGGAACACCACGACCGAGGGCACGTTCACCTGGCGAGCCAGGAGGATGTGCTCACGCGTCTGCGGCATCGGACCGTCGACGGCGGACACGACCAGGATCGCGCCGTCCATCTGCGCCGCACCCGTGATCATGTTCTTCACGTAGTCGGCGTGGCCCGGGCAGTCGACGTGCGCGTAGTGACGGTTCTCCGTCTCGTACTCGACGTGCGACGTGGCGATCGTCATGATCTTCGTGGAGTCACGACGACCCTGCGACTCGGACGCCTTGGCGACTTCGTCGTACGCGATGTACTTCGTGCCGTAGGATTCCGCCGAGATCTTCGTGAGAGCAGCCGTCGTCGTCGTCTTGCCGTGGTCGACGTGGCCGATCGTTCCCACGTTCACGTGCGGCTTGTTCCGCTCGAACTTTGCCTTGCCCATGGTTCGGTTCTTGTAATTGGGTAGTGAATGAGTGGGTGAGGCTTACGCCTTCACCTTGCTGATGATCTCTTCGGCCTTCGACTTCGGCACTTCCTCGTAGAGTGCGAACTCCATCGAGTAGACCGCTCGCCCCTGCGACATGCTGCGCAGCTTGGTCGAGTAACCGAACATCTCGGAAAGTGGGACACTCGCCGAGATCACCTGCGCCTCGCCGCGCTGCGTCATGCCGCCGATCTTGCCGCGACGCGAGGACAGGTCACCGAGGACGTCGCCCATGTACGCTTCCGGGCACACGACCTCGACCTTCATCACCGGCTCAAGGAGACACGGATTCGCGAGACGCGCCGCTTCCTTGAAGGCCATCGAGCCAGCGATTTTGAACGCCATTTCGGACGAGTCGACATCGTGGTACGAGCCGTACACCAGCTGCACCTTGATGTCCACCACCGGGTAGCCCGCGAGCACGCCCGTATCCAACGCTTCCTTGATACCCGCTTCGGTCGGGCCGATGAATTCACGCGGAATCACGCCACCAACGACCTTGTCTTCGAACACGAAGCCCTGACCAGGCTCGCTCGGCTCCATGTTGATGACCACATGGCCGTACTGACCCTTACCACCCGACTGCCGGATGAACTTGCCTTCGATCTTTTCGACGCGCTTCTTGATCGTTTCGCGATAGGCCACCTGCGGGCGACCCACGTTCGCGTCGACCTTGAACTCGCGCTGCATACGATCGACGATGATCTCGAGGTGCAGCTCGCCCATGCCGGCGATGATCGTCTGGCCCGTTTCTGGGTCGGAGCGCACACGGAACGTCGGATCTTCTTCGGCCAGCTTCTGCAGCGCGATGGCCAGCTTGTCCTGGTCCGCCTTCGTCTTCGGCTCGATCGCGACGTCGATAACAGGAGCCGGGAACTTCATCGCTTCCAAGATGATCGGCGACTCTTCCGTGCACATCGTGTCGCCGGTGCGCGTGTCCTTCAGACCGATGGCGGCGGCGATGTCGCCACAACGCACTTCGGGGATTTCTTCGCGCTTGTTGGCGTGCATCTGCAGCAGACGACCAACGCGCTCGCGCTTGTCCTTCGTGCTGTTGTACACGTACGAGCCCGACGTCAGCACGCCCGAGTAGCAGCGGAAGAACGTCAGCTTACCGACAAACGGGTCGGTGGCAATCTTGAACGCGAGGCCGGCAAACGGCGCGTCGTCCGTCACCGGGCACTCGACGAACGTGTCGTCCTGGTGCGGCAGATGACCCTTGATCGCAGGCACGTCGAGCGGCGCCGGCAGGAAGTCGATGACGGCATCGAGCAACGCCTGCACACCCTTGTTCTTGAACGAGGCGCCGCACAGGATCGGAATGAACTTGCCCGCGCACGTCGCAATGCGAATCGCCTTGCGGATTTCGGGCACGCTCAGCTCTTCACCGGCCAAGTACTTCTCCATCAACGCGTCGTCGTATTCCACGACGGTGTCGATGAGCTTGTGACGGGCTTCTTCCACGGCGTCATGGAACTCAGCCGGGATGTCCGTGACGGTGAACGTCTTGCCGAGCGTCTGCTCGTCGAAGATGTACTGCTTGCGTTCGATGACGTCGAGGTGACCGGTGAACAGCTCACCCGAACCCACCGGGAGCTGGAGCGGCTGCGCGCTCTTCGACAGCCGGTCGTGGATCATCGCGACGCACCGTTCGAAATTCGCACCCACGCGATCCATCTTGTTCGCGAAGATCATGCGCGGTACGGCATAGCCGTCGGCCTGGCGCCACACCGTTTCCGTCTGCGGCTCGACGCCGGCGACGGAGTCGAGCAGCGTGACCGCGCCGTCGAGCACGCGCAGCGAACGCTGCACTTCGACGGTGAAATCGACGTGACCCGGCGTGTCGATGATGTTGATGCGATACTCGGGGCCGTCGCCCTTGGTGTCGCTCTGCCCATGGCGCTGCCAGAAGCAGGTCGTCGCGGCCGACGTGATCGTGATGCCGCGCTCCTGTTCCTGCTCCATCCAGTCCATGGTGGCGGCGCCGTCATGGACCTCACCAATCTTGTGCGACTTCCCCGTGTAGTAGAGGATGCGCTCAGTGGTCGTGGTCTTACCGGCATCGATGTGGGCCATGATGCCGATATTGCGATAATGCTCGAGCGGGGTCGTACGCGGCATAGTTTTCGGCGGCGACTCGCTTACGCGGCGCCAATCTTTGACGAAAAGTGGACCAGCAAAAAAACGGCTGGACCTGTCGCCTCGCCTTTGCGCGAGACCGGTATCCATCCGCTGTCGCCGGGTACGCTCGCCGCTGGTGCACGAGTGGGGACCCTAGCGCGCCGGTTACAGAGAACAGCTGACTCCGTGACCGACGTCAAATTGACTGCGTTGTTTTTCGGGAGTCGCTCGTCGGGGTCGACCGAGCTACCGGCACTGCGTGTCACGGCGTTGATCCGTGACGCCCCATCCCGAAGGATGGCCCATAGGGGTCGGCTGCAGATCGCCGACGTACACCGTCCTACAAATGCCTGACTGAACGTAAAATTTGTCCGCCAGATTCGTAATGTCACCCGACTCTGGTGCCTTGTCAAGGTGTGGCCGGTCGCCCCCCAGTCGTGAGCCGACGCCGCCACAATGCGACGCCACTGAATGACCGATGCCATGCAACCAGAATACGCGGCGATGTTGTTGCGCCAGCGCAACATTTTCCGGGTCGGCTGTTGCGGTCGAGCAGCGCATGCGTTCGGGTTTTAGTCAGGATTGGGTCCCGAACCGCGTATCGTACACCGACGAGTGGACCAATCAGGCCGCCATTTATAGTTGGCATGCTCCGAGGCGGCGGTCACGAGCCTGCGGCTCAGCGCGAGATCGAGATCTTAAGGCCGAGCTCGGTCGTGGTACGGCTTATGCGGTGCTGAGAGGTCGCTGCGGTTCCTGATCTGAGGTCCGCTCAACTTCTTTTTCGCGTGATGGGGTCGTTCATGAAATCCTCCGGATTCTTCCTTACGTGCTGCCTAGCGCTACCGCTCACGCTGAGCGCACAGACGGGTGGGCAGGTCGTCGGTCCGGGCGGAGCATCGACCGCTGGGTCTCCGACCAGCTGGCAGATGGACGTGCAGAATTTCTCCACGGGAAACGCCGCCGCACAGGTCACGACCAAGAATCCGTGCGGAACCGCGGTGACGGGAGTGAACGGCGCCTGCACGGATGGATTCGGCGGTGTGGGTGCGGGCTCCTTGCAACTCAACCTCGATGGCAACAACGCCGTCAACGGGACATCCGAGTGGGCGTTCTGGTATCAATGGGCGGGAGGCCACGACGCCTCGTACCGGTTCAACGGGGCGTTCGGCACCATCAGCGCGCTGTCCGACCTGTCGTTTGACTGGTTCCGTACCGAGAACGCTCAGTCGCGGAGTACGACGCTGGCCGTAGACTGGGCCGACAAGACGCCGGTGGTCAGGCTGCGCTTGTGGGAGGGCTCCGACGCGATCGGCGGCGTGGGCGGATTCGAGAGTGAGCTCGTATGGGAGGGGTGGTACAATCAGTGCGCCTTCGCGCAGCATTACGTCGCGACGTCCGCGAACTGCAATGACTATGACACGCCGCTGAACACGTGGGTTCGCCAGGGCGGCATGCAGGCCGATCGCTTCTGGTACCTTCGGCCGCCTGGATCCGGGGGCAATGGGACCACCAGCATCAATCAGGGCGACTGCACCTTCGCCGACGTGGAGGTCTGGGACGCGGCGGCGGCACCATCCACGATTACGGATTTGTTCGCCGGCGAGGGTACGCCGTGTCTCAGCCGGAATGCGAAGGTGCTCGGGGTCGCCGTCGGCATCGGCAGTCGGTGGCCGCATGCGTACGAAGGATTTGTCGACAACGTCCGTCTCGGTTTTGAGGGCCAGAACAGCCTCGCGGTCAACACCAACTTCGATGTGACGACCGTTCCCGAGCCGTCGACCACCGCGCTGCTGGCCGTTGGCATGCTCGGGCTCGGATTGGCCGCCCGGCGCCGCGGCGTCACGATGCGGCGAGACCGCACGGCAGACTGACGCCACGCGCGCGCATAGCCACGACCAATCGGTCTCGTGACCGGCTGGTCGTCTTTCGCTTCCAGTACCGCTTCGCTGAACATCCAGCGGTGTGTCAGTGCGATTCACGCGTGACCGCTCAACCGCCAGCGCGTCCTTGGTCCAGAGGCGAGTCCTTCGTCGCGGCACCGCCGCTGCCTCTCGAAAGTAGACCTTCGCCATGGCCATCGTGCATCAGACGCACAAAGTCTGCCTTGTTATCGGGACTCGCCCTGAGGCCATCAAGATGGCCCCGGTTTACGCGGCCATTCGTGAGCATCCATTCCTTGAGCCGCGGGTGATCGCGACCGCTCAGCATCGTGAGATGCTCAAGCAAGCGCTCGACGTGTTTGGTATCGTGCCGGACATCGACCTCGGCTTGATGCAGAATGGCCAGAATCTGGGAGTGTTCACGTCGCGCGCGTTGGCCGCGCTCACCGATTGCTTCCTTGAGGAGCGCCCGGATTTTCTGCTGGTTCAAGGCGATACCTCGACCGTGACGGCGGCGTGTCTCGCCGGCTTCTATCAGGGGATACCCATCGGGCACATCGAGGCGGGGCTGCGCTCGTTCGACCTCTCGAGCCCATTCCCCGAGGAAGTGAACCGACGCATCGCGACCTGCACGGCCAACGTGCACTTTGCGCCCACGAACGAGGCACGGAACAACCTCGTTGCGGAGGGGATTCCGGAGGGCGACATCTTCGTCACCGGCAACACGGTCGTCGATGCGCTGCAGGCGATCCCACGCCGTGAACACTTCGAGACCCCCGCGCTGAATGCGATTCCGTGGAGCGAGAGGCGGGTCTTGGTCGTGACCGTGCACCGTCGCGAGTCGCTGGGTGAGCACCTCGAGGCCATCTGCGACGCGATCGAGTCCATCGTGCGCATGCACGCCGACGTTGAAATTGCATTTCCGGTTCACCTCAACCCGCGTGTGCGGGACGTGGTCTTCAGCCGGCTCGCGAACATCGCGCGCATCCACCTCCTCGATCCGCTTCCGTACCCGGAACTGCTCGAGCTCCTCCGGCGGTCGCACTTCGTGCTCTCCGATTCCGGCGGCATTCAGGAGGAGGTCCCCAGCCTCGGCAAGCCCATCCTGATCCTGCGCGACACCACAGAGCGCCCCGAAGTGATGCGTGCCGGTTTCGGTGAACTGGTCGGGACCGACGCCAAGCGCATTCTGTCCCGTGCCTCTGCCCTGCTCACGGACGATGCGCTGTATCAGGCGCGGTCGTCGGGCAGGAATCCCTTCGGTGACGGCCGCGCTTCGTTCCGCATCGCCGAGGTCATCGATACGCTGCTCAGGCACCCGGCTGAGCGCCGCGGCCCGCGGCGCCTCGATCACAATCAGGTCAACGCCACGTTGGAGCGACTTGCGGTTGCCGACTGAACATTGGAGGTACGCGATGCAGAGTGCGGCGATCCTTACGGGGCTCGCGGCGCTCGGCACGACCTCGAGATGCCTCGCACAGTGGCCAGCGGTCACCGGCGTGTTGCGCCGCCTACGACCCATGGCGTGCGCAGCCCTGTGCCTCGGCAGCCGACCTGCGTACGCGCAGGCACCGCTCGCCGGCGGCCTTCCCGGATCGTGGCTCGAGGTCAACGGATTCAGCCAGCGAGTGACCAACCAGTACGGCGATTGGTCGGGCGCGTACGCGCGGGTCGTGTCCCCTCGGTCGCAAGACACCTACTACGGGGATCTGCTCGTGCTGCGCGCCTTTCGCAGTCAGGGGACCCAGCTGGGCGTCGCGCATCGCCATGATTGGAATAGCCATCTGTTTCATGTCGTTGGCGTGAATGTGGGCGACGGTACGCCAATCCTTCCACGGTTTCGCAGCGACGCGCAGGTTGGCGCCCGGCTGGGCCGTCGGAAGCAGTGGCAGCTGACGACTGGAGGCTCCTACGTGAAGGCGCCACTTGACGGGCTGTACGACGTTGCCGCGACGGGGGCGATTGCTTGGTTCGCACCGCGCGCCGTGCTCTTCGAAGTATCTGGTCGCTACAACATCAGCACCCCGGGTGATATCCGGTCGCATCGCATTCAGGGGGTATCCATCTTCACGCCTTCCGCACGCCGCAGCTTCTCAGTTCGAGTCGGTGGGGGGAGTGAGGGGTGGCAGATCATCTCGGCCTCGACATCGTTTCGCCGATTCCATTCCACTGAGATGGCGCTGGCGTGGCGCGAGAAGGTTACGCCGGCGTGGGCCCTGAGCCTTCAGGGCGAACGATACGAGAATCCCTTCTTTTCCCGAACCGGAGTCACCCTCGGTGTCGCGCGTTACTGGTAGGCTGTCGCGCCGTACGGAGTCGCTGAGCAATCGGGGTTTCCGCGGCGGTAAGATCGCGCCGCACCGCGCCATGATCGGCCTCGAAGTGTCCTGGACGCTCGTGATCGACCTCGTGGCGCTGCCGGCGATATTCTCTACGGTCATGTTCCTGTGCCTTGATCCGCTCATGGAACAGTGGCGCTCGTTTTTTATGGCCGTGCAGCGACCACTCGACCTCACCGGTGTGGTCGCCACCCGAGTCGTCGATCTCGGGATCGCCGCGACGGCGGTACCGTACTTCACCGCGTCAGCCGAATGGCCGACGGTGGTGCAGCTGCAATGGGGATGGCTGGTGGTGCTTCTGCTCGCGCTGGCAGGATCAACGCTGCGCGGGCGCTTGACCCCATTCGCGTATCTGTTCCGCGCGCTGTCCGTTCTGCAGCTCACCTCACAGCTGTACTTCACCTTCGCGTCGCCGCCGTTTTCCTACGGCCTGCCGGAGTACATCAACGGCCTGCTCGTCTGCGGCGTGGTGATCCTGCTACTGGCTCCGTTTCTGGTGGCGTTCACCTTCCATATTTTCGACTTTCAACTTTGGCAGAAGTGCGCCATGGCGCTGCTGCTGCTGGGCCATCTTGCCGTGCTGCTGCCGTTGCAGGCAACCGTACACACGTGGATCATCCAGCGGTGTTCCCTGCTCGCCTTGCCGATCCTCTTTCTCGTGTTCGGCGTGCTGCTCGACGTTTTCGTCTACGTCGCACTTTATGGCTGGGGCATGAGTTGGCGTTCCGGTGGTCCGCTGGACTCCGTTGATCGGCGTCCGCCGGCGTCGGCCGCACGCACGCTGAATCGCGCCCGCCCGACGCCCTCCTCCGTACGCGCCATCACCCCATCTTTCGGCGCACCGACGATTCCGTCCCGCACATTGGGCGGACGCGACGGGGCCAACGCATGACGATCGTCGCACTCGCCAACATCGGACTCTGGTTCTGCGTCATTGTGCTCGCGATCTATACGATCCGTCACTACTTCTTCACGCTGAACCGGCTCTTCGGCAGACATCGGCAGCCCTTCGTCGACATCATTCAGGCCGATTGGCCGTCGCTCGTCGTGTTCGTACCCGCGCACAATGAATCCCGTGTAGTGCGGGACTCCATGGACGCGCTGCTCACGTGCGACTACCCGCCGGAGCGGCTACTCATCGTTCCGATCGACGACCGCTCGGTCGACGACACGCGAGAGATTCTCCTCGAGTACGCCAAGAACTACCCCGGCCGGATCACCCCCTTCCTCCGCGACGGCGGCACCCCGGGTAAAGCGGCGGCGTTGGCGGAAGCGATGGCGACGCATCAGGGCGAGATCTATCTCGTCTTCGATGCCGACTACATCCCCGGTGAACGGCTCCTCAAACAGCTGGTGGCGCCCTTCTTCGATCCCGAAGTCGGCGCGGTCATGGGCCGCGTCGTGCCGCTCAACGTGGGCCTCTCGCTGCTCACGCGCATGCTCGACCTCGAGCGGGCCGGCGGCTATCAGGTCGATCAGCAGGCGCGGATGAACCTCCGTCTCGTGCCACAGTACGGCGGGACCGTTGGCGGGGTCCGCCGCGCGGCGCTTGAGCACGTGGGCGGATGGAACGTCGACTCGCTGGCCGAAGACACCGATCTCACGGTCCGTCTGGTCATGAGCGGCTGGGATGTGGTCTACCAGAACCGCTCCGAGTGCTATGAAGAGGTGCCGGAAACCTGGGAATCGCGGATCCGGCAGATTAAGCGCTGGGCGAAAGGGCACAATCAGGCATTGAGCCGCTACGTCGTCCAGTTGATCCGCAATCGTCGCGCCTTGCCCACCCTGCAGGTGATTGATGGCGTGCTCCTGCTCGGTGTCTTCGTCGTGCCCCTCGTGCTGATGATTGGGTGGGCCTGCACGGTCACGCTCTTCTATGTGGGCTATCCGCCGGCGTGGGGACGCGTCACGATTCTGGCAATTTCATCGTTCAATACGGTCGGTAACTTCGCGGCGTTCTTTCAAGTGGCCGCCGCCAGTCGCCTCGACGGATCACGCGAGCGCATCCGGATGCTGCCGTTCCTCTTCCTTGGGTTTTTGGTGAGCACCGTCGCCGTGGGCCGCGCGGCGCTCTCACGCGCCTCGTGGTTGCGCGGGCAGCCCATGGAGTGGCAAAAGACCGAACGACACCGCGCCGTTCGTGGTAGCAATGGTAAGGGGCCGAGCTCGGCATCCGGAGCCTCGTCATGACGATGCCACCGGAAGCGGCCTTCGGCCTGTTGCTGCTTGCCCTCGTCGCGTGGATGGCGATCCCCCTGATTCCCGCGATCAGCGAGCTACTACAGCCGCGCGATGCCGCACCGTTGAATGCCGTCGGCAACGATGCGGGGCAACTCACCTACTTCGCCGAGTCATTTGCGAAGCAGGCGATGCAGGAGGGACTGCTGGGTACGATGGTTCCCGCACGGCTCTCGGACGGATCTCCAGTTCGAGCGCACTCGCAAGCGGACCCGATTCGCGCGCAAGGCAAGCCGATCCGTGATTTCGTCGTGCTTATGGATGCCTCGCCGCTCCCCGAAGGCGCCGTGCTATCCGGCGAGTGCCTGGCCCGTCTCACCGTGAACGGCAGCGCCTCCGTTACCTACCGAGCACTGCTCGGGCAGCGTGATGTGATACTCGGTCCCGCCTCGACCGTGCTGCGTTGGGTCCATGCACGGGGCATTCTCGAGGTAGGCGAGCGGTCGAAGTTGCTTGGGCGGGCCACGTCTGATCGTCAGATCACGTTGGCTCCAGACGTCTCCTTTGAGCGGATGGAGGCGGGCATCATTCGCGTCGTCGGCACCGGGACGGCTCACGTGCCCCCCGCGACCACCGGCGTGTACGAGCACTTCGAGCCGGGAAATGCCGACTCGATGGGTGTGAACTACTGGCGGGTATACGGAGACCTCACGGTGCCCGCCGGCTGCGCACTGCTGGGATCGGTGATTGCGACGGGCAACGTGATTGTGAAATCCGGCGCGCGCGTTACCGGCTCGCTCAAGGCACACGGCGCGTTGGAGATCGAGGCGGGAGCGATCGTGACCGACTCCTGCGCCGCGCGGTCACGCGTGATGATCCGGAACGGTGCGCGCGTGGGCGGTCCGATCATCTCGGAGTTTACCGTCGTCATCGAAGCGGCCGTTGTTGGTTCGGCCACCATCCGCACCACCGTCAGCGCGCCGACCATTCGCCTGCTTCCGGGCGCCGTGGTGTACGGGGCCGTGATGGCCGCCGAGGATGGACGGACCACGCGGTAACGGGGAGACCGCGGCGCATCGCGGTACCGGTGCCCGTGTAACGCGAAGGCCCCTGCGACACATGTGTCGCAGGGGCCTTCGTTGTTCCCGGTGAACCGGGACTACCAGCGATAGTGCGCGAACGCCTTGTTGGCTTCGGCCATGCGATGCGTGTCTTCCTTCTTCTTGATCGCATTGCCTTCACCACGGCTCGCGGCGAGCACTTCGGCGGCCAACTTCTCGGCCATCGACTTCTCGTTGCGGTCGCGCGAATACCCGATGAGCCAACGCATGGCGAGGGCGGAGCGGCGATCCTGACGGACCTCGACCGGCACCTGATACGTGGCACCACCGACGCGGCGGCTCTTCACTTCGACCACCGGCTTGAGATTGTTCAGCGCCTGCTTGAACACGCCCACGCCCGGCTGGCTGGTCTTGGCTTCCACGATGTCCATGGCGCCGTAGAAGATGCCTTCGGCGGTGGACTTCTTGCCCTGAATCATCAGGTTGTTGATGAACTTCGAGACGGTCTGGCTGTCGTAGCGAGCGTCAGGAAGTACGGTGCGCTTTACTGCGCTTTTGCGGCGGCTCACTTCTTCTTACCTCCCTTGGCGGCTGCAGCAGCCGCGGCGCCCTTCTTGGGGCGCTTGGTGCCGTACTTCGAACGGCTCTGGTTACGGCCGTTAACGCCCGATGCGTCAAGCGTGCCGCGAACGATGTGGTAACGCACGCCGGGAAGGTCCTTCACACGACCACC
>CANHJV010000088.1 GCA_947461225.1 Gemmatimonadota bacterium
CCCCATTGCCGTTCTTTCCGAATGCGGCCGAGGCCTATCGCGCCTCGATGGTGCACAACGCCAGAATCGAGCGCAATCCCAAGTCGCGCGCCAAGCCACAGCTGCCCATCGAGAAGGCCGCCGCCGCGTTCACGGGAAATGACTTCGGCGCCCCCGGTGACGAGGACGATCCCTACCTGCAGCTCTGCTTCCGCGACACGCTGACGTTCGACACGCAGCGCGCGGTGTTCGAGCGTCTGACCAAATTGCTGTTCGAGGCATCGTGGTCGCCGCACATGGTGGCGGGGGCCAACCTATGATGCCCTTCAATGCGCTGAGTGTGCCGCTGGAGCCGGGCATCACGCTCGTGGAAGCGAGCGCCGGCACCGGCAAGACGTTCGCGATCACCCGACTCGTGCTGCGGCTGCTCCTCGAACGGAAGGTGGAGCATCTGGGACAGATTCTCGTGGTCACCTTCACCGAAAAAGCCACCCAGGAATTGATCGGCCGTATCCGCGCGGTGTTGCGCGACGCCGATCGCGTCTGGTCTGACACGCCGCCGTCGCGTCATGCGGGCAACGACGATCTGTTCGTGCTGCGCGATCTGCACGGACGCGCCGGTGCGCCCATCGTGCGTGCCGCCCTCGGGGCGCTCGACGAGCTCGGGGTGTCGACCATTCACGGCTTCTGTCACCGCGTGCTCGCCGAAAGCGCGCTGGAAAGTCGCGTGCATTTCGGCGGCACGTTCCTCGAAGACGACACCGACCTCCTGCAGCGACTCACGCAGGACTGGATGCGCCGTCGCGTGCTGCATGTCCCCGAAGCCGCTGCGCTGATGTCCGACGACGGGGGAGATCCGCTGGGGTGGATCAAGAGTCTGGTGCGCCCGTACCTTCGGCACCCGCGCACCATGATCGACGCGGCGCCCGAGTTCGCGCCCCAGCTGCTGAAGGACTACGTGCTCACGGTGTCGAAGGCATTCGAACACGAGAAGCAGGCGCGTCACCTGATGGGTTTCGACGATCTCTTGCGCCGCCTGCACGACATCTTGGTGGCGGAAGGACCGAATGGCGTGCTGGCCGTGCGGATCCGCGAGCGCTTCCGCGTGGCGCTGATCGACGAGTTCCAGGACACCGATCCGACCCAGTTTCCCATCTTCTCGACCGCATTCAGCGGGTGTCCGCTGTTCCTGATCGGCGATCCGAAACAATCCATCTTCGCGTTCCGGAACGCCGATGTGCGCGCCTATCTCAAGGCCGCTGCGCACATTGAACGACGCTACACGTTGGTCACGAACTACCGCAGTACCGATGCGATGGTGCGTGGCGTCACCCAGCTGTTCCGCAATAATCCCGAGCCGTTTGCCTGCAGCCCCGAGCTGATCGGCGTGCCCGAGGTCACGGCGGCCAATCAGGTGCGTGTTCCGGAGTCTCTGGCGGGCGACGGTCGGCACGCGTTGCAGTGGATGTGGGTGGGCGGGTCGTACAACACCTCGAAAAGCAGCATCGCGAAGGAGCGGGGGACGACGCTGGCCATGCAGGCGGTCACCGTGGAAATGCAACGCTTGATGGCCAACGGCCTCGGCGCGGGCCAGATGGCGGTGCTGGTGCGCACCAACGCCGAGGCGCAGGAAGTCAAACTGTTGCTCGACGCGGTGGGCATTCCGTGTGTCGTGGGCGCGAACCAGGATGTGTTGGCCAGCGAAGAAGCTGGTGAACTCGTGCGGCTGGCCGAAGCGATTGCCACACCGCGCGACGGTCGGGCCGTGCGGTCGGCCATGGCCACGCGCCTCTGGGGATGCGACGCCGTGGCGGTGGCCGATACCCTGCGCAACGACGGGAACGGCGCGTGGGACGGCGTGCTCGATCGGCTGGTTCGGGCACGAGCGCTGTGGCTACGACATGGTGGCGCTACGGCGCTGGCGTGGCTGATGAACGAGTGCGGAGCCACGGCGCGCCTGCTGTCGCTGCGCGACGGCGACCGGCGCGTCACGAACGTGCGGCATGTCCTCGAGATTCTGCAGGAGGCCGACGCCGTCTCAGCGCTCACGCCCGATGCGGTGCTGGACTGGGTGGCCAGTGAGCGCGGTTCCGCGATCACGCCCGAGCGTCGCGAGATGCGGCTGGAAAGTGACGTTGATACGGTGCAGATCCTCACCATTCACAAGGCCAAGGGACTCCAGTGGCCCGTCGTGTTTTGCCCAACGCTCTGGCGCACCAAGTCATTCACACCGAAGGCGCTCGATGTGCCGTACTCGCTTACGCCGCTCGACGACGGCATGGTGCTCGACATCGGGTCACCTCGGCAGGCCGAGCGCAGTGAACAGCACGCGCTCGAACAGCTCGGTGAAGATCTCCGGCTCACGTACGTGGCACTCACGCGCGCCGAGTCCCGCTGCTACGTGACGTGGGGCACCTTCTCCGACGCCGCCGCGTCGCCGCTCGGATGGCTCATTCAGGGCGGCGGCAGTACGGTGGAGTACTCAGCGATCGATACGCTGATCGCGGCTAGCGCCGGCGCGATGGGTGTGGCCGATGTGGTTCTGCAGCCGCCGTCGTTGCCCGCGCCAGCCGCGGCAGCGCCACCCGAGCGCCGCGCACCGCTCACGTTCACGACCGCGCCGGGTCAGCTGGCCATCTGGCGCAGCAGCAGCTTCACCATGCTCACGCGCAACGTGTCGCATGTGGACAGCCGCGATGTCGACGACGTCCTCTCGCCCGACGAGGTGCGTCGCACCGCCGTGCATGTGTCTGGTTTTCGAGGCGTACCGGCCGGCGCCGACATCGGGAACGTGCTGCATGGTCTGTTCGAGCACACCGACTTCATGAGGCCCGACGCGACCACCGACGAGGCCGTGCTGGACGCGCTCGGCGCATACGGTGTGCCGGTGCCGCGCGACGGACGATGGACCCCCGCGCACATTCGCGAGATGATCTCGACGGTGTGTCGCGCCCAGATCCCCAATACGGACTTCGCGCTCACCTCGGTACCACGCGCGGCCACCCTGCGTGAGTGGCGTTTCTCCATGCCGGTGCGCGATTTCTCGGTTGCGGCCGTGGCCGATGCACTGGCCGCGCATGGATCGACCCATGCGCGTGAGTATGCACCGATGCTGCGACGGCTGCGCGACGATCAGTTCCGCGGCTATCTCACCGGTTCGATCGACCTTGCCTTTGAGCACGCCGGGCGCTGGCACATTCTCGACTGGAAGTCGAACTGGTTGGGGGCGAACGACACCGACTACGCCCCCGACGCGCTCAGCCATGCCATGCACGCGGCGCACTACACGCTGCAGTATCACGTGTATGTGGTGGCACTGCATCGGCACTTGCGGGCGCGCCAAGCGGGCTACGACCCGCGCGATCATTGGGGGCAGGTCACGTACGCCTTCCTGCGCGGTATCGGCACCACGGGGCACGATGGCTGGTTCACCGATGCACCGACACCAGAGCTGCTGCGCGCGCTCGATCGCGCCTTCGGAGGCACGCCATGAGTGTTGATCTGCACCTCTCGGCCTTCTTCGACGCCGCCGTCGAGCAGCATCTGCTGTGCACCAGCGACCGCGTCCTCGGCGAGCTCACCGTGCGACGGGCTGGCCTGTCGAGTAACGCGGCCATCCCGATCGCCGTCGCGGTGGCGCTGCTGGCACGTGCGCGCGACGACGGTCACAGCGCGTTGTCGCTGAGCGTTCTCGCCGCCGACGCCACGGAGTTGGCACGCGAGCTCGCCGCGGACGTCACCGCCGCACACAGCGCCGCACATATCGCCGCGCAGGTGCGCGAACGCGATGCCGCCTGGTGGCGTGCGATGCTGGACGCGGCGCCGGCGATCGTGCAGGCCGCGAACAGCCTGGTGTCTGCACCCATGGTGCGGCACGGCTCGTTGGTGCAGTTTCGCCGGTACTTCGACGCCGAGCAGCGTATCGCCGCGCGTATTCACGCATCGTTGACCCATGGTCAGCCCACCTTCCGCGTGATCACCGGCGGTCCCGGCACGGGCAAGACCACGCGCATTGCCGAACTGCTCGTCGACACCCTCGCGCGTGACCCCGAGCTGCGGGTGGCGTTGGCCGCACCCACCGGAAAGGCGGCGGCCCGCTTGTCGGAATCCGTCCGCCTGCGACTCGACGGTATGAAGGCCTCGCCCGAGGTGCGTGCGCGCGTGCCGCAGAGCGCGCGCACGGTGCACCGCCTCTTGGGGTATCAGCCTGATCGCGATCGCTTCTGGTCGCGCGCCGGTACGCCGCTCCCGTATGACCTCGTGATTCTCGACGAAGCCAGCATGGTGGACGTGCTGCTCATGGATGCGCTGATGGCCGCTCTCCCGACGCACGCCACCCTGCTGCTGGTCGGTGACCAGGATCAGCTGGCCAGCGTGGAAGCGGGTGATGTGCTGGGGGCGATCTGTCGCGTGGCGCGCGATCCCAGCGCCGGCAACGCACTCCGCGACCGCGTGGAGCGGCTCACCAAAAGCTTCCGGTTCGAAGCGCACCCCGCCATCGGCCATGCTGCCGCCGCCATTCTGGCCGGCGACGCGGCCGCCCTCTCCGCTGTGCTGCACGACACCACCCAGGCCGACGTGCGCTGGACTCACGCGCCCCAGGATCGCACCGAGTTGCTGACGCTACTGGTGCCGCATCTCGAGCGGTGCCTCGCGGCGGAGACGCCGGCGGCGGCCCTCACGGCCCTCGATGGATTCCGCGTGCTCTGCGCCGAGCGCGAAGGCGCGTGGGGGGTGTCCGGTATCAACGCCGACGTCGAGCGCTGGCTGCGCAGCCAGGGCACCGTGATCACCGAGCGCTGGTATCATCGGCGTCCGGTCATGGTGATGGCGAACGACTACGGGACGCAGGTGTTCAACGGCGACGTCGGGGTGGCATGGGACGCCGATGGCGAGCTGCTCGTGCACTTCCCGGGGCCCGAGGGCACCACGCGCGCGATTCAGCCGGCCCGCTTACCCGAAACGCAAACGGCGTGGGCCATGACCGTACACAAGGCGCAGGGGTCGGAGTTCACCAACGTGATCGTGATGCTGCCGGCCAAGGGCAGTCGCGTGTTGGGGCGCGAGCTGCTGTACACCGCGGTCACGCGCGCCCGCCGCCATGTGCTGATCGTGGGCGACGAGTCGGTGATGCGATCGGCCGTATCGCGCTCCGTGCGACGGGGCAGTGGGCTCGAGGCAATTTTGCGTGCGGGCATGGGTGGGGAGGCAGCGCATGAGTGATCCCGTGGCGATCCTCACCCTCGTGTGCGCCGCGCTGGCGGTCGTGCTGTTGCTGGTTCAGCTGTTTCGCACCAAGGGCACGGGTGATCCCGAAGCGGCCCGCCGCGAACTCCGCGAGGAGCTGCGCAGCGCGCGCGAGGAAGCGCGGGTGTCGGCGCGTGAACTGCGCGAAGAAGTCACCAAGTCGATCGATGCTACCCAGACCTCACTGGACCGCGTGCGCGCCACGCTCGATCAGCGCGTGCGTGAGCTGCAGGAAGGGAACGAGCGTAAGCTCGATGCAATGCGCCGAACCGTCGACGAGAAGCTGCACGACACCCTCGAGAAGCGGCTCGGCGAATCGTTCAAACTCGTGAGCGATCGTCTCGACACCGTGCACAAGGGACTCGGCGAGATGCAGCATCTCGCCACGGGCGTGGGCGATCTCAAGCGCGTGCTCACTAACGTGAAGGCGCGCGGTACCTGGGCCGAAGTGCAGCTGGGCGCGATTCTGGAGCAGGTGCTCACGCCCGATCAGTACGACAAGAACGTGTGCATTCGGCTGGACACGGCGGAGCGCGTGGAATTTGCTGTGCGCTTGCCCGGGCCTCTCGACGATCCCGCCAGCTGCGTGTGGTTGCCGATCGACTCCAAATTTCCGCAGGAAGATTGGCTGCGACTGCAGGACGCGTCCGATCAGGGTGACGTCGCGGCGGTGCAGGCCGCCAGCGACGCGCTTATCCGCACCGTGCGCGGGTCGGCCAAGGAGATTCACGACAAGTACGTGCATCCGCCGGCGAGTACTGATTTTGCGATCATGTTTCTCGCCACCGAAGGACTGTTCGCCGAGGTGCTGCGGCATCCGTCGGTGGTGAGCGATCTGCAGCAGCAGTATCGCGTGGTGGTGGCCGGACCGACCACGCTGGCGGCGATTCTCACCAGCTTGCGCATGGGGTTCCAGACGCTGGTGGTCGAGCAGCGCGCCGCCGAAGTGTGGCGCGTGCTCGGCGCGGTGAAAACCGAGTTCGGCAAATTCGGCGACGTACTCGACAAGGTGCAACGACAGCTCAACACCGCCAGTCGCACCATCGAGGAAACCGGTCAGCGCAGCCGCGCGATGGAGAAGAAGTTGCGCTCCGCCGAACGGTTGCCCGACGCTGAAGCCGCGATGGTGCTGGAGTTGCCGGTCGGCGATACGACGGACGAACGTCCCGACGCTACCGACGCTTCTCCCCCACGATGAGCTCGTGCGCCGCGCCCTTCTTGCCATGGGCGTGGCTCTGCTCGGTGGTGACGGCGAGCCCGTTGCGCCGCAGCGCTTTCGCGAACGCCGGATCGGCGTCGGCCGACCAATAGATCACGCGACCACCGGGACGCAGGGCCGCGATGGCCACTTGTATTCCGTTGTCGTTGTACAGTTTGGCGTTGCCTTTGGTGGTCAGCGACTCGGCGCCGTTGTCCACGTCGAGCATGATGGCGTCGAACACGCCGGGGTGTGCGCGAAGCAGCGGCAGCACGTCGCCCTGGCGGATGTCCACCCGCGGGTCGTCCATCGCCGCCCCTGAGAGGGCGTACTCGGGATGGCGATTCCAGGCGATGACCTCGGGCACGATCTCGGCCACCATCACCTGCGCGTCGGGGCCCAGTCGCTCGAGCGCGGCACGCATGGTAAAGCCGAATCCGAGCCCACCCACCAACACGCGCACCCCTGGCTGATCGGCCAGGCCACGGCAGGCGAGTTCGGCCAACTGCACTTCCGACTGTGAGCGGCGTGTCGACATGAGCTCGATACCATCGATGCGCAGCAGGTATGCACCGTCATGGCGGTACAGCGTGAGCACGGTGCCATCGGGGGCGGCGGCTTCGGCGAGGCGTTCGTATGGCTTCACGGAGGACTTGCTGGCACAGAGTGAGGGGTCGAGCTTGCAGCGACGGCGTATGGATAGCGAAGTGTATCACCGCTGGCGGCCGTTGCGGGCTCAGGATCACCTCCAGACCGAGTGAACGACTGTTGAACCAGACACCCGTGACGCTGCACGCCATCTCGGTGGCGGATCTCGATGCGGTGGCCGCGCTGCACTGTGTCAGCTGGCGCAGTGCCTATCGCGGCATCCTCTCCGATGCCTATCTCGATGGCGATCTGCTCACCGACCGTCGCGAGGTGTGGCATCTCAAGCTGTCGATGATGACGGATCGGGCGTTCGGTTGGCTCGCCCGGCACGATGGCGAGCCGGTGGGCTTCGCCTTCGCGTCGCTCGACGACGACCCCACGTGGGGCACGCGGCTCGACAACCTACATTTGCTGCCGTCACACCACGGGGCGGGGATCGGTCGCGGGTTGCTTACCGCGGTGGCGCACGTGGCAGACGAGCGTGCCACGCATCCCGGCCTCTTCCTGTGGTGCTACGAGCAGAACACGCGAGCCCGCGCATTTTACGAGCATCTGGGGGCGGACGCGGTCGAGCGGATCATGTACGCGGCGCCTGACGGGCAATCGCATCCCGAGTGGCGCTACGCGTGGCGCACTATGCCATTCGCCCCATGAACTCCACCACGCGCGGATCGCAGCGCACATCGCCGGCACCGATCGGTGACTCGAGCGTCATCCCTTCCATCGTGCGGCAGCGACTGAGTGCAACGTAGGTCTGTCCGGCCGAGAACGCGCCGCGCCCCAGATGCACATGCACCCGATCGAAGGTGAGCCCCTGACTCTTGTGGATCGTGACGGCCCAGGCGAGTTGCAGCGGCATCTGCTTGTAGCGGCCCACCACCTGCTGGCGGATTTCGTCGGCTTCGTCGTCGTACCAATACTCGAGCTGCTGCCACTCCTGCGCGTCCACGGTTACGATCGCCCCGCTGTCGAGCTTCACGATGACACCGGTGGCGCTGATGGCCTGCACTTCGCCCAGCGAACCGTTCACCCAGTTTTCTTCCGGGTCGTTCTTCACGAACATCACGCGTGCACCGCGCTTGAGCTGGAGCGGATCGGGGGCGGGATCCTGCTTGAAGGTGCCGGTGCCGACCTGCGAGCCAAAGGTGCCGCTGCGTTCGGCCGAGAACGTCACGGGGGCATCGTCGAGCGCGTCGAGTCGGCGCTGATTCACTCGCTCGGCATCGAGACGGCGCGCCGTCAGAATGATCGTCTCGTCGAGTTCGTCGTCGGTGGACCGCATAACGCGCGTGTGCAGTAGCCGGTAGTCGTCGCCGGTGGGTGAGGCGGTGCGCACGCGGTCCAGCAGCGCAATCCAAACCGGATCGCGCTGTCGGTACACCGTGCGAAACTCGACGGTGGAGAGCGGTGCGTACTTGAAGACGGCCGCGTCGAAGAAGTGCGGCGTGTCGTACCACAGATCGCCGAACGCGCTCGCCTGTTCCTTCGACACGATCGGCGGCAGCTGAAACGGATCGCCGAACATCACCACGCGCACGCCGCCGAAGGGCAGGTCGTTGCCCTTCGCCAGGCGCATCGCGACGTCGATGCCGTCGACCACATCGGCGCGTACCATCGAGATCTCGTCGATGATCAGCATGGTCAGCTTCTTCGCGACCTGCAGCCACTTGCCGCCTTGGATGTCGCGCGCGGTGAGCGGTTTGAGGGGAAACCGAAAGAACGAGTGAATCGTCTGCCCGCCCGCGTTCAGCGCGGCCAAACCAGTCGGCGCCAGCACCACGCAGGTGTTGCCCTGTGCGGCGGCGAGCTGTCGCAGCACCGTACTCTTGCCGGTGCCGGCCCGCCCGGTCACGAAGAGCGGCCGCGGATCGCGCACATCGAGCCGGTCGTACAGTTCGGCCAGCTCGGCGCTACCGCCGCTGTCCACGACGGCCATGCGTCGCGCCGCCTGTACCGCCTTACGCGGCGTGGGCGCCTTCTCCGGCGGCAGCGAGGCCAAATAGGCGCGGTACCGGTCGAAGGCCGACTGGCAGAGATCGCGGTCGCGCACGCGCTCGAGCTTGGAGCGCACGGCCTCCCGCACGAACTTGCGGAGCTCGTTGCGCTCGAGGCTGTAGAACTGCGCGAACCCGTCGCCCGGCCGCTTGTCGTCGAACACCAGCAAGTCCCCGTCGCGCGTGAAGCGCAGCAGGTGGAGACCGGCGTCCGTGTGCAGCGGTTCGGCAGGCGCCGAAGGGGCGGGGGGTAGCGACGACATCCTGCAAATTAGTCGGTCGCGGGGGCGTGATACCCCGCACGTTCTCCCCGCTGGCACGGTGAATGCCTCCTCACCGGGTGGGCGCACTCCGTGCCCGATCGCTGGCCGGCGCGCACACGACCTGTGCCGCCGCCAGCCGCCATTCAGCGGAGGATGTCATGACCGAGAAGAAACGCACCAATGATCTCGACCTCAACGAGAAAGGCCTGCTCAACCGCGCCAAGGGAACGGCGGAGGAGGCTAAAGGCCGAGCCCGCAATGCGATGGGTGGATTGACCGGCGATGGCGGCCAGCAGCTCAAGGGCATGGGTGAGGAGCTCAAGGGCAAGTCGCAGCAGACGCTGGGCAAAGCGCAGCAGAAGCTCGACGACGTCATTGATCGCGGTAACGACGACTAGGCGCAGTGGGCACGTGGCCGCCTCCGGGGCGCCAGCGCTGACACCGCGCTGACACCCCGGAGTTTTATTGGCGACTCCCCTACCCTGGAATGGATCACATGCCGATTGAAGTGCCCGAAGACAAGCCGGTCCGCCACCCCGAGTACGTCTACATGGACTACGCTCGGCACCTCTCAGGACGACTGCGCCGCACGATCACCGGACCGATGTGGCACGGTCCATCCCTGCGCGAAGCGCTTGAAGGGATCACGGTAGCCGACGCTGTCGAACGCCCCATCCGGAGCATGAAAACGATCTGGGAGATCGTGCTGCATGTCACCGCGCGGGCCGAGCGCGCGCGGTTGCGCATGGATGGTCTGGGGCTCGAAGAGCCGACCCCGGCCGAGGACTGGCCGCCCATTCCGATTCCGTGCACGGCCGCCGCCTGGGAAAACTCTCAGATGCACATGGCGAACGCCTATCGCTCGATGGCCGTGCGCGTATGCGAAGTGATGTCGTCCGGCTTTCTCAAGCTCGTCGAGCAGCAGGCCTATAACATCGCTACCATGGCCGACGGCGTGGTCGAACACGGCGCGTACCACGCTGGACAAATCGTACTGCTGCGCAACGAGATCACGTCGCGCCGACGCCATCGTGCGACCATCACCGACCTGATGTGGTGACGGTCGCGCGCGCGTTACTTGTTCGCCGCCGGCACGCTGCCCTTGCGGTAGTCGAGTGCCGGCTTCTGCGCGCCCAGCACCGTGCTGTAGGTGAATCCCGCGCCGCGACGTGTGTCGAGCTCCGCCTTCGCCGACGCAATCGTGGCCGGTGAGGTGAACAGCTCGGCACCCGTGAGCGCCATGGTCTTCGCGGCTACCATCATCCCCTTCGTGCCGATGCTCATGCCACCGGCGGCGACCGCCTGCCATGAATGGGCGGCGGTGCCCGGCACCCACGTGGCCGCCGACAGCTGCACCGTGGGCACCACCCAGCTCACATCGCCCACGTCAGTTGACGCCGAACCCGGCGTGCCGATGGTGAGCGGCTTGATCAGTGCGGTATTCGCCAACGGCTGCGGCATGAACTGCGCGGACTTTTGTAACTGCTCGGCGAACGCCTGCTCGGCCGGCGTCATCGTGTAGCCGCCCACGCGCTCGAGCATGCGCTGCTGCACCTTGGCGAGCGTTTCGTTCGGCAGCAGCGAGTACACGGCACCGGTGAGCTGCAGGTCGTAGCGGGTGCCCGTCCCCAGCGCTGCGCCCGCCGCGGCGTTTACCACACGTGACCACACGTCGTTCACGACTTTCATGTCGACGTGGCGCACGTAGTAGTACACCTCGGCCTCATCGGGCACGACATTCGGCGCGCGGCCGCCATCCGTGATCACGTAGTGGATGCGCGTGCCATCGGGAATATGCTCGCGCAGGTAGTTCGTCATCACGTTCATCACTTCCACGCCGTCGAGCGCGGAACGTCCGCGCTCCGGTGCGGCCGCGGCGTGTGCGCTGATGCCCTTGAAATGAAACTTGCCGCTGATGTTGGCCATCGTGCGCTCGCCGGTGATCGAGTTCTCGTCACCCGGATGCCAGGCAATCACGGCGTCGACGTCGTTGAACACGCCGTCGCGCACCATGTACACCTTGCCCGAACCCCCCTCTTCGGCCGGTGTGCCGATCATGCGCAGCGTGCCCTTCACGTTGTTCGCCTGCATCCAACGCTTCAGCTCGATCGCCGCCGCCGTGCTGGCCGTCCCGAACAGGTGGTGACCGCAGCCATGGCCCGGACCACCGGCGATGAGGGGATTGCGCGACGGCGTGGCGTCCTGTGAAAGACCCGGCAGGGCGTCGAACTCACCAAGCAGCGCGATGACCGGCTTGCCACTGCCGTATTCGGCAACGAATGCCGTCGGCTCGCCGGCCACGCCAGCCGTAATCGTGAATCCCGCGCTCTTGAGCTCCGACTGCAGCAGGGCAGTACTCTTGAGCTCCATGAAGCCGACTTCGGCGAAGCCCCAGATCTGTTTGGCCACGCCGGCGTAGTGGTCCGCCTGCGCATCGAGCGCCGTGAGCATCGCTGCCGTATTCGGTGCGCCTGCGGCAGGCTTGGCCTTCTGTGCCGACACGGACGCAGCGGTCACGCTGCTGAGCAGCATGGCCGTACACATACCCGTGGTGGTGGAGCGACGGAACGTCATCAGGCGGTCCTCGATTCAGCGAACACCGGTTCCATGAGTCCGCGCAGCGAGCGGCCGTGCGGATCCTGCTTGGCCCGAATCTCATTCACGAGTTCGAGTGCGGTCTGTTCACACGGCGGCATCACCATCGAGGATTCGCCAAGTGGTGTCGTCCGCTGTCCCCAACGCACCAGCAGCGAACCGAACGTGAGTCCACCCCCGAAACCAGGCATCAGTAACAGGCTGCCAGGCTTCACGCGTCCTTCCTTAAGCGCGTCAACCAGGCTCACGGGTACCGTGGCGGCGCTCATGTTGCCGTACTTCTGTACGGTGACCATCACGCGATCCATCTCCACACCGGTGTACTTGGCCACCGCTTCGATGATGCGCAGGTTGGCCTGATGGGGCACCACGAGATCGATGTCGTCGGCGGAGAGATTCGCCTCGCGCAGCACGCGGGCTGACGCTTCGCTCATGCCATGCACGGCGCGCTTGAAAATCACCTGTCCATCGAAGTCCCACAGCGTGTCGCCGAGCGAGACCTCGCGATTGGCGTAGCCGCAGCCAATGCCGCGCACGCGCAAGCTCTGGCGCGCTTCAGCGTCGCAGCCGAGCACCGTGCCGATCACGCCTTCCTCGTTGTCGCTCGCCTGCACGACCACGGCGGCGGCGCCATCGCCGAAGAGGACGGCCACGTTGCGATTGCTCCAGTCCATGTACCGGCTGATGAGCTCCACGCCGATCACGATGGCGTTGCGCACCACGCCCGTCTGAATCATGGCCGTGGCGGTGGAGAGTCCGTACAGGAAGCTGGTGCAGGCGGTGTTCACGTCCATCGCGGCCGCGCGCGTGGCGCCGAGGGCGATCTGCACGCCGGAGGCGCTATTCGGGACGGCCTCCTCGTTGCTGCAGCCGCCGTAGATGATGAGATCCACGTCACCGGCTTCGAGGCCGGCGCAGGCGAGGGCGCGCGACGAGGCGATGGTGGCCATCTCGATCGCCGAAATGTGCGACACGCGGCGTTCCTTCATGCCGGTGCGCTGCGTGATCCATTCGTCGGAGGTCTCGAGGAACGTCGAGAGGTCGTCGTTGGTCAGGATGGCGGGGGGGAGCGCTTCACCCCATCCGGTGATCGCGGCATGGCGCGCTGGCGTCATTTCACGGGTTGGTAAGGCGTTGGTCCTGCACCGTTGGATCGCGGTCGAACGCTCGCGGGGGGGAGGCGAGGCGGCAGACTGATGTTTGAAGGCTAGGGCGAGACGGCGCGAGCCACAAGAACACCCGGGCGGATTGGGTAACGGATGTCCGACTTTGCGGACGCGTGGGCGGCGCATGTGTCCCACGTGATCACAAGCGGCACACCGAACCACGGCGTGTTCGCCATCCCCACCGTGCAGCCCGACGGCGAATTCGACGGCACGCCCGTGGTCGGCATTCCGCCCGGTGACACGCGGCGACTGGTGTCGGCGGAGTTTCAGCGGGAGTGAGCGAATCGCAAAAGCAACAGCCAGAACACGGATGTACGGAAACGGCACGGACAACGCACAGATAAGCGAAACGGCGCCGAGAAAACAGTTCTCGGCGCCGTTTGCTTATCCGTGTTGGTTCCGTGTATTCGGTGCTATCCGTGTTCTGGCCGTTGCGAC
>CANHJV010000089.1 GCA_947461225.1 Gemmatimonadota bacterium
GCCGGCGGCGAATACGCCGTACCAGAGAGTATAATGCACCGCGGTCTCCTTTCTCCTTGCCGACTCCATGAGCGCCTCCTCTTCCCGCCCGCGTCCGCCGATCAACGGTGACTTCTACGACTGGTTCTCCACGCTGCCCGATGAGGTCAACGCCGCGCGGTTGAAGCTGCGTGGCTTCATGAGCGGCGAATGGGAGCCGCAGGCGAATCACTTCTGGGAGCGCGCCGAATTCCCGCGCGAGTACCTCGTGGGCAAGATGCAGGAGCTCGACTTGCTGAGCGGCGCGTACACCCCCGAGCGGGCCGGAATCGCCACGGTGATGGACGGCATGCTCTCCATGGAGTTCTCGCGCGTCGATCCGTCGCTGGCCACGTTCTTCGGGGTGCACGCCGGCCTCTGTATGGGATCGATCGCCCTCTGTGGCTCCGACGAGCAGCAGGCCGAGTGGTTGCCGGCACTGCGTCGGTGGGACCTGGTTGGCGCGTTCGGACTTACCGAGCCCGATGTCGGATCCGGCGTGGCGCGCGGGCTGACGACCACCTGCCGTCGCGAGGGTGACACGTGGGTGCTGAACGGCCAGAAGAAGTGGATCGGCAACTCCACCTGGTGCGACATCGTGATCATCTGGGCGCGCGACGAGGCCGATCAGTCGGTGAAAGGCTTCATTGTGCGCACGTCGCTGCCGGGATATTCGGCCGAGATGATGCAGGGAAAGATCGCGCAGCGTACGGTGCACAACGGATTGATTACGCTGACCAACGTGCGGGTGGCAGAGCAGGACCGCTTGCAGCGCGCCAGGAGCTTCGCCGACACGCAACGGGTGCTGGTGACCGCCCGCTGTGGCACGGCGTGGCAGGGCGTGGGGTGCGCGATGGGCGCCTACGAGCACGCACTCAAGTACGCGCAGGAGCGCACGCAGTTCGGGAAGCCGATCGGCAGCTTTCAGCTGGTCCAGATGATGATGGTGAAGATGCTGGGCAATCTCACCGCCATGATCGGACTCGCGCTGCGGGCGTCAGAGCTGCAGGACCAGTTGGGGCCGAAGGACGAAATGTCGGCCTTGGCTAAACAGTTCTGTGCGGCGAAGTGCCGTGAGGTGGTGCAGCTGGCCCGCGAGTCGATGGGGGGCAACGGGATTCTCCTCGAATTCCACGTGGCGCGCCTGTTCGCGGATGCCGAAGCGATCTACTCCTACGAGGGATCGAACGAGATCAACGCGATGATCGTGGGGCGCGCCGTGACCGGCTATTCCGCGTTCGTGTAGCCGGCCTGCGGTGGCGGCTCAGCGATCGTCGAGCGGAATGCGAATCTCGACACGGCACCCGCCGGATGCCTGATTGCTCATGCGGAAGGCGTACCGGTCGCCGTACAGCATGGTGAGTCGCATCCGCGTGTTCGTCAGGCCGATGCCGAGTCCGTCGACCGAGGGCGTGGCGGCGAGAAAGCGCCCGCTGGTGGTCAACAGCCCGTCGAGGCCGCGGCCATTGTCTTCCACGATGATCTCCAACACACTGCCGATGCGCTTGACATGCACTTCGATGCTCTGGTCGGGGTGCCCCGGCGCGAGTCCGTGCTTGAGCGCGTTCTCGACCAGCGGCTGAAGCAGAAAGCTGGGGAGCATCTCATCCACGGCCGATGGATCGACCGTAATGTCGGCGTCGAGCCCCTGTCCGTACCGCACGCGGGCGATCTGCAGGTAGAGTTCGACTAATTCGATCTCCTGCCACACCGGAATGAGCGACGACCCCGCACTGCGGAGGGACAGACGCAGCAAATCGGCCACGCGCGTGAGCGTCCGCTGCGCTTCCTTCACGTCCATCTCCATCAGTTCCGTCACGGAGTTGAGGGCGTTGAACAGAAAATGCGGATTGAGCTGCATGCGGAGTGCTTCGAGCTGCGTGCTCGCGAGCTTCTGTTCCAGGGCCGTGGCGGCCCGGTCGCGCTCCCGATAGCGCCGCACGAATTCCACCATGTAGGCCGACCCCAGCACCGCCCAGTACAGCACGACTTGGAAATCGAGATGGTTCACCAGCACCATGCGCACCGCGAAGGCGTAGCTGGTGACCTGGCCGATGGTCCCGAACATGTGGTCGAGCCACGCGATGGCGAACACGTCGGCTGCGCAGATGACCGCGCTGACCGCCACATGCATGGCTATCCACGGGAGAATCCGGGCGGTGTCGAGCTTGACTCGTTCTACGAGGGTCAACACCACCTGCGACCAGAGCCCCCACATCATCCACGAGGCGCCCTGCCAGGACAGGGCGGTGGTCAGGCTGTAATGGGTTCCCGAGGCGTCGCCGACGAGGGTGAGCTGCAGCGCCGCGAGGATGGCCGGAATCACCCAGACTACGGCGAAGAGCAGGCGCGTGATGCGGCGCAAGCGAACGCCTTCATCGGCAATCGTGACGGGCTGAATCGAAGACACCAGGACGCGGCGGCGGGGGGAGTGGTCGACGAACGCGAGGCGTGCTCGGCGGTCGGCTGGAACTTCAGCTACCCGCTAACGTAGTACACTCGATGCGATGAAAGGTGCAGCTTTGGGGCTGCACTTTCCTTTCGCGTCCCAGCGTGCAACCATGCGTGCATGGCAGAACCGGTATTCGTCGCCGAATCCCTACTTCTGGAATGATCGCAAGACGCTTCGCACTGCTAGGGCGATGCTGGACATCGAACGTTCGTCTACCGAACCGGCGACGCTGCTGGACCGGGGACTGTCAGGTCATTGCCGATCGACGCCACGCGGGCTGCACCTCCCGGCGCGCTGCACACTGGTCGTCGGCAAGTCGAGAGGAGGCGGAGAGCGTGTGTGCGAGTGCTCATTGTTGATGATGAAAGTCTGGCGCGGCAGCGCGTTCGCCGCCTCCTGCAGAGTGAGGCGGATGTTGAGGTCGTCGGTGAAGCCGGCAGTGGACACGAGGCGGTGGCCCTCATTCGGGAGCTCCGGCCGGATCTGGTCTGCCTCGACGTCCAAATGCCCGGGCTCGATGGGTTCGGCGTGCTCCGTGAGCTCGATGGTGGTCATGTGCCAATGGTCCTGTTCGTCACCGCGTACGATGAGCACGCCCAGCGCGCCTTCGACGTGCATGCGGTTGACTACGTGCTCAAGCCGGTCGATGAAGACCGCTTCAAAGCGGCCTTCGACAAGGCCCGAAAGCAGCGGGCGAACGCCGTCGCGGCCGAGCGCCTCGGCGAACTGCTGGAGACGGTGCGGCGTCTCGCCGACGGGAGTGCGGCCATGGCCGAGGCGCGCGCCGATGTCGCCGGTGGCGGAATGCGCGGTGGATTCGCGACCGTGCATGGGAATGTGAGCGCGGCTCCGGGTGCCAATGGCGCGGGGAGCGCCAGCGGCCGTTTCGCCAGCCGGATTCTGGTGAAGCAGGACGGGCGGATGTTCTTCGTGAAGACCACGGACATCGACTGGATTGAAGCCGATCGCAACTATGTGCGACTGCACGTCGGCAAGACGGCGCACACGATTCGTGAGCGCATCGGTCATCTCGAGGACACGCTCGACCCGCGCGTGTTCGCGCGGATTCACCGTTCCACGATCGTGAATCTCAACCGCGTGCGCGAAATGCAGCAGTGGTTCTCGGGCGACTACGTCGTCATTCTCGAGGACGGCACACGATTGCGCCTCAGTCGCCACTACCGTGATCGCGTGGAGAAGCAGGTCGGGGTGTAGGGAGACCGCCTCATGATGCGACCCAATGCCACCCCGATCAGTTGGCAGTCCCGGATCGTGCATCTGCTCGTCCGCGCGCGGATGCGTCCGCACACGGACGCGCAGATCGACCCGTTGTGGGTGCGTCGTCAGATGGGCAAACCGCGCACGGCGCGTCGCTGGATGGCTCGGTCCACGGGTGCCACGATGGAGTTGCGCGCCGCCGGCCACGGGTGGCCTGGCGGGGAGGTTGTGTCATGGCCCGGGCACGCGCCGGGAGCCCCGGTGCTGCTGTATCTGCACGGCGGTGGCTACATCGCCTGCTCGCCGGAGACGCACCGTCCGTTGGTCTCCTCGTTGGTCCGTCGCCTCCGCGGCCGGGCCTTCGTGCCGCGCTACCGACTGGCTCCTGAACATCCGTTTCCGGCGGCGCTCGACGACGCGTTGGCCGCGTATCGCTTTCTGCTCGAGGTGGAGCGTGTCGCACCGGAGCAGATCGTCCTCGTGGGCGATTCGGCAGGCGGCGGACTCGCGTTGGCGTTGGCGATGGCGATTCGCGATGCGCAGGGCCCGCATCCGGCCGCGCTCGTGGCCTTCTCTCCGTGGACCGATCTCGCCGCCACCGGAGGATCGCTGGAGGAAAACACCGAGCGCTGCGCCATGTTCGCGGGCGACACCATTCGACGAGCGGCGCGTTTTTATGTGGGTGATGCCGACCCCATGCTGCCGTTGATCTCGCCGCTCTACGGCGACTTCCGCGGGTTGCCGCCGATGCTGATCCATGCGAGCCACGATGAGGTCTTGCGCGATGACGCCGTTCGCGTGGCGGAGGCGGCTCGCCACGCCGGCGTGGACGTCGAGTTGGAGCTCTGGCCGCACGTCCCGCATGTGTGGCAGTTCTTCGCGGCGGTGTTGCCGGAAGCGCGGGCGTCGCTGGCGGCCGCCACGCGCTTCGTGCTCGCGCGCATGTCGCGTGCGTAGCACACGCGCTGCTGACACGTTGAAATAGCGGCGTCTCGTGGTGTGACGGATCGTGACGGCGAGCGGCACGAGGCGTCCAGCACGCAACGACTGTGAGCAACTCAGACATCTTCCCCGCCTATCGTCCGCCGGATTGGTACCCGTTGCAGCGCGCGCTCGCGCTGGTCTTCGGGTCCGCCGCCCTCGACGCCGTCGCCGCCTTCTGGTTCATTGGCTTCGTCCGTGGGCCGGCCGACGTCGGCGAGCTTCGGCTGTACGAGCACAGTTCGACCCGTCGACGGATCGCCCTTGATCGCGACGGGGGGGCCTATCGGTGGTTCGATGAGATCGGCGGATACAGTCGCATGGATTACGAGGCGGCGCTGGTCGAGGCCCTGATCTGAGCCAACGCGGTGGGTTCGTGGAGTTCTGTGGCCATGGCGCCGATACTTCTCCCACATGCCCCCGGACATTCCCGGCGTAGGCGCGTCTCCGCGCCTGCTGCCGTCGTCGCCGATCGGCCCGGCCGTCTCGCCAGGCGCCGTGCCTCCCGGGCCAGTGAGCCCGGTCGCCCCGTCGACCGCGATCGTTCCGGTGACGCCGACGGGAACGCGCGGATCCTCCGCGACGTCGTCCCCGCTGGGGCGGAGCGGGCTCGATCTCCTCGATGTGATCGGCACCACCGATCTCCTGGTGGAGCGTGGCACGGTGGCTCCGGTGGAGCTGAACGTCGGACTGGAGACGGCCCGTGGGGCGCTGCTGCGCGGGCTGGCGGCCGAGTCGCTGGCAACGCTCGACGGCGTCTGGGAGCGCGCGCAGCTCACCGAAGAAGGGTGGTACCTTCGCAGCGGTGCGTTGACCGTGCTTGGCTTGCCGGGGGAAGCGGAGCGTGTGTCCACCGAGGCGCTGCAGCGCAAGCCGTCGTCGGTCGCCCTGCGCTTCATGCAATCGCTGGCGCGACTCGCCAGCGGCGACGTGTCCGGCGCCCGCGGCGCGATCGGGGCGGCCATCGAGCAGCCGTCAACGCATCCGGTGGTCCTCATGCAGCAGGTCATCGTGCTGGCCCGTCAAGGCCATCTCCGTGAGGCCGAACGATTGCTGCAGCAGGTGATGTGGGTGTTCCCCGATCATCCTGCCGTCGACTTCGCGCGGACGTCGTTGCGCTCGATCGCGGCCGACCACACCCGTAGCACCTCGCGCAGCGCCTTCGGTGGTGGGGTGGAGGAGCGAGCTCCGTTCACCACCGGCGACTACGAGGTGTTCGAGACGTTCGGCGCCGCGGCGGGTGATGTCCCACCCGAACCGGACGTCGTGGACCAGCAGCACGGGCGAATCGTGGCCGACGGGCTGTGGGCGGACGCGCCGGGCGACGGGAACATGGACAACGCGAGCGGCACTGTTGCTGAGCGCGCGGTGGCACGTCTCGGAGCTCGCCTGGCGCTGCTCTCGGTGGCCGATGCCGTCCGTGAGGGGCGCGTGTTGATTCGTGCATTCAGTGCGGGGGGGGCGATGGCGGGGGCCTGCACCCCGGAACAGGCGCACGCCGCCCGCGGGGTACTGACGGCGATCGTTTTCGCGCTGAACCAGGGCGGGGCCCCGTCGCGCGTGATCGATGGAGGGGCCCCGCTGGAAGTGCTGCTGTCGCAGTGGCTGCCGTTGATGCAGGCCGAGCGGTTCGATGACGCAGCGCGTGTGCTGCGCCGGCTCGGGGCCAGCATTCCCGACGCGCAGCGGCGCCTTCTGGCGGCGTGTGTGCCGAGGCCGCTGGAGGTGCCATCGCGCGATGAACGTGAACCGCCCGTGCTGTCATTCGGCGCCGTCGAATACGAGGGGCCGGTGCAGGGTGAGCCGGCCACGGGGCCGCTGATACCGGTCCGGCTTGGTCTGGCACTCCTCGAGGAGCGAGCCGCGGAGCGAGCCGCGGAGCGCGCGCCGGTGGCCGCGCTGAGCGGTTGGATGGAGCGTCCGCGTGAGGTGTCACCGGTCGAGGTGATGCCTGCGCGCGCGACGTCGCTGCCGCGTGTCCGTGACGACGGGGCCGGCATGCGTATCGCCGCGCTCTTGTGCGTCGCCGTTGCCGCCGGTGCGGGCATGTCCGGCTCGGGTACGGTCGCCGTGGCCTTCGGGGTCGGGGCCGCATGGCTCGGGCTCCGTCGGAGTGGGCGATCGGAGGCACGTCCTGACGGCGCACGCCATCGCGCACGCCATCGCGGACGCCATCGCGACCGCGATCGCGACACGACTGGGGTCGATTAGATTCCCTCCGGCGTCGTCCGGCCCTGTCGGCGATGCCCCATTGGCCGCGCTCCGGCGCGCCGTCGTCGCTGTCCCATTCCGAACAGAGTCGTTCATCCCATGGCCCAGTCCACGTCCGCGCCCGTCACGGCGTTTCTCCGTCATCACTACCGTCACTTCAACGCGGCCGCGCTCATCGATGCCGCGGATGGCTATGTGCGCCATCTCGAAGCCGGCAACAAAATGATGATCACGCTGGCCGGCGCGATGAGCACCGCGGAGCTCGGGCTCTCGCTGGCCGAGATGATCCGGCAGGACAAGGTCCACGCGATCACGTGCACGGGCGCCAATCTCGAAGAGGACATCTACAACCTCGTCGCGCACGATCACTACGCGCGCGTGCCGAACTACCGCGATCTCACGCCGCAGGATGAGCAGGCGCTGCTCGAGCAGCACTTCAACCGCGTAACCGACACCTGCATCCCGGAAGCGGAAGCGATCCGTCGGATCGAGAAGGCGATTCTCGAAGAGTGGACCGCCGCCGATCAGGCCGGCGAGAGCTACTTTCCGCACGAGTTCATGTACCGGATTCTCCTCAGCGGCAAGCTCGAGGAGTTCTATCAGATCGATCCGAAGAACTCGTGGATGCTGGCGGCCGCGCAGAAGAACCTGCCGATCATCGTGCCGGGGTGGGAAGACTCCACCACGGGCAACATCTTCGCGTCGCACGTGATCGACGGCAACATCAAGAACGTGCACACGGTGAAGGGTGGCATTCAGTACATGATGTACCTCGCCGATCACTACACCGCGGTCACGAAGGAGTCGTCACTCGGCTTCTTCCAGATTGGCGGCGGTATCGCCGGCGACTTCCCGATCTGCGTGGTGCCGATGCTGCATCAGGACCTGCAGCGCACGGAAGTGCCGCTTTGGGGCTACTTCTGTCAGATCAGTGATTCGACCACGTCGTACGGCGGCTACTCCGGCGCGGTGCCCAACGAGAAGATCACGTGGGGCAAGCTCGGCATCGACACGCCGAAGTTCATCATCGAGAGCGACGCGAGCATCGTGGCCCCGCTGGTGTTCGCAATCGTGCTCGGGCAGTAACCTGCCGGCGTGGTCAGGGCAGCGTATCGGCGTCGACTTTCGGTACGCGCAGGCGCTGCCCGACTTTGATTTCGTCGGTCGCCAGCTGGTTGAGCTGACGCAGCACGTCGGGTGACGTGCGGAAGCGGCGCGCGAGCCCGGTGAGCGTTTCGCCGCGCCGCACGACGTACGGCACATACGACTCCGCCGGCGCGGACGGAGCGCGGGTGGTGGCGCTCAGTGCTTCTTCGTCACGCGTCACGGCCTTTCTGGCGGCGGCACTGGCCTGAGACACACGCAGTGCCGTCGTCCACGAGCCGTCGTCCACGATGAAGTCCACCTGTGCGGCGGGCGTGCGCAGCACGAGGCCGCGAACGTATCCGCGGAACAGGGTGCGTGGCTCGAGCGTGAAGGCCGCGTCGTACGGGTAGCTCTCCACCAGTAGTTCCGTGGGCCCATCCTCGCGCGGCCGCAGCAACGGGGTGGGCGGCGCGCCCACGTACAACAGGCGCCGGTTGGTGGCGACCACCACCCCGAACGATTCGCGCCACATGTCGGTCCAGCGGCGCTGCGACGCGAAGGCCCGCGCTACCACGCGCTCGTCGGCGCCCAGCTGCGACGCCACTTCCTGCTGCGCGGCCTCGCGGGCGGTGCGGCGGGCCCCAATGGGCGGAACGATCGCCGCTGCCGCCACGAGCGCCGCCGTGCCCAGCAACGCCGTGCTGCTGCTGAGGGCGACCAGCAGCCGCACCCATGGGCGACGCTGCCGACGGGGGGGCGGGGACGCTGCGTCCGGCGAACCGGCGGATGGATCGTGGGTGGCCATTGCCTTCAAAAGTACCCCACGGGGATCGGGGAATCTCGATGAGGGGGTTTTCCGGTGCATCGTCGCCGAACATGTTGCACCGCCATGACGCGCATACGGACGACACCGGCTACGCTCGCGCTCTGGGGCGTGGTGCTGGGCACGCTGGGGATCGGCGCGGCCTACGTGAGTGCGTTCTTCCCCCACACGTTGGGCAAGGTGGGACCGTATCTCATGGCGGTCGCCGTGCCGGTGTGTATGATCGCCACCATGGTGCTGGGCGCCGCGCGCGGTTCGCGCGCCCTCGGGGCGCTGAAGTGGCCGGTCCTGCTGGTGTTCCTGTTGGTTGGCGGCGGATTCCTGCTGGCGCTGCTGCTCCCCCCGGACACGGTCAGCGGGCCGTACTGGCTTGGTCTGCCGCGCCGTGCCGCGGTGGTCCTGTACGGCGTGGGCTTGCTGCCGCTGTTCGTGTTGCCGCTGGCGTACGCCTTCACGTTCGACGCGCTCACACTCTCCGATGCGGATCTCGCCCGCGTTCGTGCGGCCCGAGCACGCGGTGCGCGCGACGGCGATGCGCGCGACGGCGAGCCGCCCACGGAGTCCGCGTGACGCCGATGTGCTTGCTGCAGGCGGGCACCATCCCGGCGAATGCGAAGCCGGTGATCGGTGGCGTGGCGATCGCGTACTTCGTCGTCGTCGCCATCATTGGGATTTACGCCACCCGCAAAACGAAATCCGCCGCCGAATTCTTCGTCGCCGGGCAGGGGATTGGGCTCTTCACGCTGGCCATCGCGTCCATGGCCGCCACCCTGTCGGGGTTTGCCTTTATCGGGGGGCCGGGGCTGGTCTACTCGGTCGGCATCGGTGCCGTCTTCATCGTGCTGCCGGCAGCGCTCACGAATTCGATGGGCGCGTGGGTGCTGGCCAAGCGCCTGCGTCTGCTGGCGGAGGTGCGCGAGATGATCACCGTGCCCGATGCGATCGGGGTGCGCTACCAGTCGCCGACGGCGCAGGGGCTGGCCGCGCTCGCCATCGTGCTCGCCACCGTGGGATACATGGCCACCAACCTGCTCGCCCTCGGCCTCGTGCTCGATGCCACGTTCGAGCTGGGACGCGGCACGTCCATCTGGATCGGCGCCGCGATCGTGCTGGCGTACTCGGTGTCCGGCGGTATTCTGGCGGGCATCTACAACGACGTGTTCCAGGGCCTCCTGATGGCCGTGGCGTCGGCGCTGGTGTTTCTCTTCGCGCTGCACAGCGGCGGCGGGCTGGACGCGATGTCGCGTACGATCATGCTGCACGATCCGGCCATCTTGGCCCCCTTCGGCAAGCTCACCCCGCTGGCGGCGCTCTCGTTCTTTTTTGTGTTTGGCCTGGGGGCGCTTGGGCAGCCGCACGTGGTGCACAAGTTTTTTATGCTGCGCGATCCGCGGAAGCTCAAATGGTTTCCGCTGCTCATGACGTGCGCGCTGTTTCTCACGTTGCTGCTGTTCGTCGGCGTGGGCCTGGCCATGAAGGCGCTCGTGCTCGCGGGGGGCGCACCGCCACTGGCCACGGCCGACGACGCCACGCCCACGTTCCTGCTGCGCTATACGCCGCTGCCGCTCGCCGCCGTCGTGTTCTCGGCCGTCGCCGCGGCGATCATGAGCACGGTGAACTCCTTCCTGAGCATCGGATCGGCCGCCCTTACGCACGACCTCCCGCTGGCCTTCGGCACGCGGGTGGCCAACGAACTGCGGTGGGGACGGATCTGGACGGTGGTGCTCACCGTCGTCGCGGCGCTGATCGCGCAGCAGTCGGGAACGCTCGTGGCATTCCTTGGCATCTTCGGCTGGGGGCTGTTTGCGTCCACGTTGGTGCCAGCGCTCGCGATCGGCTTGAACTGGCGGGGGGCTACCCGCGCCGGTGCGATCGCCTCGATCGTCACGGGACTCGTGATCACGCTCGGGCTGGAGTCGCTGGCCTATTTCAAGGTGTTCACGTTTCCCGCGGGCGTGACCGCCACGGCGATCGCGCTGGTGTTGTCGGTCCTGGTGTTCTTCGTGGTGTCGTGGGGCACCCGGGACACCGCCGCCGCGACGCTCGCACCCGATGTACGCGCGGTGATGGACGCGTGACGCGTCGGGCGACTGGCGTATCGCGCCCGACCTCGCGAGCATTGGAGATGCTTCCGCTGGCCCGAACGCACTCATGACGCGCCCCGAGCGCGCTCCCGCCCCCAAACGTGCGAAAGGCGCGCGCGCGTCCGCGTCCGCCGAGGCCAAGGCGGCGATCGCGCCACCCCAGCTCGACTTGTTTCCCGTGCGGCCCGTCGTCGACGTGCTCGATCCGCGCACCGTGGTGGGGGCGCAGACGGGTGTGGAGCATCTGGTGCGCGTGCGGTTACGGCCCAACGATGCGCCGCACCTGATTTTTCATGACCGGCACGGCTGGTACTGCGAGTCGCACGGGCCGGCGTGTCATGCCGTGCAACTCGCCCGTGACGAAGTGAAATGACGGATACACTGCCTGTGGATGCCGGGGCGATCTGGACACCGACCGCGGCGGCCGTCGATCGCGCCAGGCTGACGCGGTTTCGGCTCGAGCTCCAGTCGCGTGGTGTGGTTGATGCATCGGTGACGGATGCGCACGCGCTGCAGCGTTGGTCGGTGCAGCATCCTGCCGCCTTCTGGGCCGAGATCTGGCGAGCGGCGGCGATCATGGCCGATGGGCCCGGTCCGTTGGAATCGCCGTGGAGCGATGTCCTGGTGGGCGGCGACCGGATGGCGCCTCCCGACCCCGAGCGTGGACCGCGATGGTTCACGGATACGCGACTCAATTTCGCCGAGCATCTGCTGCGTCGGCGCGATGACGGCATGGCGATCGTGTCGTGGAACGAGCACGGCGCGCAGCAGCGCCTCAGCTTCGCCGAGCTGGCGGCGCAGGTCGCCGCCACCGCCGCCGCGCTGTCGGCTGCCGGTGTGGGCGTGGGCGATCGCGTGGTGGGCTACCTGCCGAATCTCCCGCAGGCCGTGATCGCGATGCTGGCGGCCACGTCGCTGGGAGCGATGTGGTCATCCTGCTCGCCCGATTTCGGCACCAAGGGCGTGCTCGATCGGTTCGGGCAGATCGCCCCCAAAGTACTCATCGCCGCCGACGGCTACTGGTACGCCGGCAAGCAGATCGACTGCCTGGAGCGCGTGCGCGAGATCGTGGCATCACTGCCGTCGTTGGCCGCGGTCTGGGTGGTGCCGTACGTGCACGCCACACCGGAGCTCACGCGCATCCCCGGTGCCGTGGCATTCACCGAGGTGCTGCATCGGTACGCCGCGCACCGCGAGCCGGCGTTCGTGCGCCTCCCGTTCGATCATCCGCTGTACATCATGTACTCGTCGGGCACCACCGGACTGCCCAAGTGCATGGTGCATGGCGCGGGCGGCACGCTACTGCAGCATTGGAAGGAACTGGCACTGCACACCGACCTCGGCCCCGACGACGCGATTTTCTACTTCACTACCTGCGGATGGATGATGTGGAATTGGCTGGTGTCGGCGCTGGCCATCGGTAGCACGATTGTGTTGTACGATGGCGCGCCGTTGGCCCCGTCGGCCGACATCCTGTGGCGCATGGCGTCGGTCGAGCGTGTCTCGGTGTTCGGTACGAGTGCGAAGTATCTGTCGGTGCTGGAGAAGGAGGGGGTGCAGCCGCGTGAGCAGTGCGATCTGTCATCGCTGCGCGCGATCCTGTCCACGGGCAGTCCGCTGGCGGCACACAGCTACGACTTCGTGTACGCGCACGTCAAGTCGGATGTGCGCCTGGCCAGCATCAGCGGCGGCACCGATATCGTGAGCTGTTTCGCGCTCGGAGATCCCACAGGCCCCGTGTATCGCGGCGAGCTACAGATGCGCGGGCTCGGCATGGCGGTCGACGTGTTCGCGGACGATGGTACGCCGGTGCGCGAGACGCCGGGGGAACTCGTGTGCACGGCACCGTTTCCCAGCATGCCGGTGGCCTTCTGGAACGATCCCGACGGCGCGCTGTACCGTGCGGCGTATTTCGAGCACTTCCCCGGTGTGTGGCGCCACGGCGACTGGGCGGAGATCACCGCCCACGACGGCCTCGTCATTCACGGCCGCAGCGACGCCACGCTCAACCCTGGTGGCGTGCGGATCGGTACGGCAGAGATCTATCGGCAGGTCGAGCAGATTCCGGCGATTCTGGAGTCGTTGGTGATCGAGCAGCGCCTTGGCGCCGAGGGCGACGATTCCCGCGTGGTGCTGTTCGTGCGGATGCGCGAAGGCGAACCACTCACCGACGACGTGCAGCGGGCCATCCGCCAGCGCATCCGTGAGCATGCCAGTCCACATCACGTGCCGAAGGTGATCGTGGCGGTGGCCGACATCCCGCGCACCATCAGCGGCAAGATCACCGAACTGGCGGTCCGCGACGTCGTGCACGGCCGACCGGTGAAGAACGCCGATGCGCTGGCCAATCCGGCGGCTCTGGCGCTCTTCGCCGATCTGCCCGAACTCCGGTAGGCCCCCGGCACCACGACCGGGTTACTTTACCCATACCCTGCCGGACCAGCCCCGTTCGTGGAGCATCGTCCCATGTGCAACAACCCGCTTTCGGAAGACCAACGGCAACGCGCCTGGATCGGTGCGCTGCCGCGTTCGCATATCTGAGTTCGAGATGGCTGTCCGCTGTCGGCACGA
>CANHJV010000090.1 GCA_947461225.1 Gemmatimonadota bacterium
ATTATTTGGCACTCCACGGCTCCTCGGCCACGAATATCATCGCGGTGGGTAGCAACGGCGCGATTGCGCGCTGGAACGGCACGGCGTGGAGCACGATGACTTCGGGTACCACGCAGTCGCTCAACGCCGTCTGGGTGGAGAGTCAGACCGTCGCCTGGGCGACCGGCACCAACGGCACCGTGTTGCAGCTGGCCACCAATACGTGGACCAGAGAAACCACCAACTCCACGCAGATCCTGAACGGCGTGTGGAGCGGCGACAACGTGGTGTACGCCGTCGGCGCGAACAGCGAAGTGCTACGACGCGTCGGCAGCACGTGGGCGCGCGTCACCGTGCCGAGTTCAGAACTGCTCTATGGCGTGCACGGATACAGCGCCGCCGACGTGGTGATCGTGGGTTCGAACGGCACGCTGCTGCGCTGGAACGGCACAACGTGGTCGGTACTCAGCGTGGGGGGATTGGCCGGTAACCTGTATCAGGTGAGCGGTTCGGCGGCCAATGGTGGCCGACGCTACGTGGTCGGCGATGGCGGCGTCGCGCAGCTCGACGGCACCACCGCGACGCTGGTGAACACGCCGTATGCGCCGCAGCTCTTCGGCGTCAGTGTGGATGCCACGGGGACCGCGTGGACCAGCGGCGAACGTGGCGCCGTGTTGCGCAGCGCCGATGCGGGGGGAGCTGCGTGGACCACGAACAACCTCGCCCCCGATCTGCTCGACGTGTGGACCACGGCCAGCAACAATGCGTTCGCGGTCGGGGAATTCGGATTCGTCTATCGATGGAACGGGACAACGTGGACGCGGCAGCAAACGCCGACTGACGCCACGCTGCAGACCGTGTGGGCCGTGGGCGCCAACGACGCGTTTGCCGGCGGTGAGGGCGGCGTGATGCTGCGCTGGAACGGGGCGACCTGGAGCCGCCTCGCTTTCCCGAGCACCAGCACCGTCTCCGCCCTGTGGGGGACCACCGCGACCAACGTCTACGCGACCACGACCTCCGGAGAGATTTTCCGGTTCAACGGGACCGCGTGGACGCTGAGTTTTGCGGCCAGCAGCCCGCTCTGGTCGATCTTCGGCGCCTCGGCGAATGATGTGTATGTGACCGGAGAAAGCGGGGTGATCCTGCGTCAGAGCGGGGCAACATGGACCGCACTCCCCGCACCGCCGGCCGGAACGCTCACCGGCGTATGGCTTACCGGCAGTACGAGTGTCTACGTGTCCGGCCTGACCGTTGCCGGCACCGCGGGCGCCGCGCTGCGATACAACGGAAGCAGCTGGAACTCGCTGCAGCCCAGTGCGCCGCCTCTCACGGCCATTTGGGGCCTGACCGAGTCCGACCTCTTTGCGACAGGTGAAGCCGGCACACTGTTGCGCTTCAACGGCAACACGTGGTCAACCATCCCCACGGGTACGACCGATTTGCTCTGGTCAATGTCCGGAAGCGCCAGCGGAGCGGGCAGCGGCTTCGCCGTTGGCCTCAACAGCACGGTCATCGTCGGCAGCAACACGGCGGCCTTACGTGCCGGTGGCACCTCCGCCGACGAACGCACGACCGGCACACTGGAACCGTCCCCGGCCGTATGGGGCGCGCCCTCGCGCGGTCCCAAACCGCATGGTGCGGCGCGCACCAGACGTCGCCGCTAGCGTTCACCGACCGACACAACCGGACCAGTGACGGTCGTGCCGGAACTGTAACGCCCGTCACTGCGTCGGCATACGTGTCAGTGCCAGATGGCACCGTGGGTCGTCTAAGAACCGATTGGTTCTCCTGACGACCCACTGTGCTGAGTGGGTATTCGCCCGGAGTCACACGACAGCGAATTCGCCCTTCGACGGTATGTGCCTCGCTATGCTTGGTTCCTTGAAATCTCGTTCCGGCTTGCGCCGCCACGCGCCGCGGTGGGTTGGCGTGCTGCTGCTGGCCGCTCCCCTGGTCACGGCCTGCGCCGGCGTGGCAGACGGCGTCGTTGGAACGAATGTCAGCACGCCCGCCAAAGTCGAACTCTCGACCGGCACGGTGAGCCTTGGCGCCGTCGGTGCGTCGGAAGTGCTGACCATGTCCGTCCGTGACGCGACCGGCACGCCGATCGGTGCCCCGACGGTGAGTTGGAGCAGCGATGACATCACGATCGCCGATGTGACCGGCTCCGGCACGACGGCCGTCATCACCGCTCGCGCCCCCGGCCGAACGGTGGTGCGGGCGCGTGTCGGCACACTGTCGTTGGAAGTCGCCGTCGCCGTTCTGGCCGTGCGCACGATTACCATCGCGCCCCTCGTGGCAACGATCCGCGCGGGGGATCCACAGCGGTTCACCACGTCCCTGGATGCCGATCAAGGCGCGGTGACCGCGCTGCGCTGGAGCTCCACGGAGCCGTCGGTCGCCTCGGCCAACAGCGAGGGTGTCGTGACCGGCGTCGCGCCCGGCAGCACACTCATCCGCGTACAGTCGGTCGCGGACCCACGCGTCGTTGCGACCGCCCAGCTGTTCGTCACCACCGCGCGCAGCGTCGCGATCGCGAATATCACGTCCACGCTCTGGGTTGGCGATCGCCAGACGGTGTCCGCGAGCGTCGATGTCGACAGTACCGAGTCGCGCGCCCTGAGCTGGTCCAGCGACAATGCGTCGGTCGCGTCGGTCGCCGGCGACGGCACAATCACGGCGCTGACTACCGGACGCACCGTTATTCGTGCGATCGCGGTCGCCGATCCACGCGCACGCGATTCGCTCATCGTGACCGTCCTTCCCGCCAGGAGCGTAACGATCACCCCGGGGGCCATGGCGCTCGGCGCGGGTGAAAGCCGTCTCCTGCGAGCGCAGGTAACCATCGAATCGGGGCTAAGCACCGACGTCATCTGGCGGTCGGCGAATCCATCGGTCGCCATCATCGGGCAGACCGGTCAGCTCACCGCCGTTGCCGTGGGGACCACCACGATCTCAGCCGTTGCTGTCGCTGATACCACGCGCCGCGCGACCGCGACGATCACCGTCGTGCCGGTCGTCCGCGACCTCGAGGTCACGCCGGCCGCCGTGTCGATGTTGATGGGAGAAACGCGGCAACTCGCCGCGGCGGTCAGCGCGGACGAAGGGCTCAGTCGCGCGGTGCTCTGGCGGTCGGGAAATCCGGCGGTCGCCTCCGTGTCGTCCACAGGGCTCGTATCTGGCGTCAGCGCCGGCACGTCCATGGTCACGGTGATCGCACAAGCCGATACCACGCAGCGGGTCACCGCACTGATCACCGTGCGCGCCGCCCCAACCGTGACGGTCTCGCCGAGCAGTGTGACGCTCCGGCTGGGTGAACAACGTGCGCTGAGCGTGGCCGTGCAGGCTGAGGTGGGGGTCAGCACCGATGTTCGGTGGCGTACGTCCAACGCATCGATCGCGTCGGTGTCGGCCAGCGGCGTCGTCACGGCGGTTGCCTACGGCGCGACCACGGTCTCCGCGATCTCGCTGGCCGATTCGACGCGGCAGGCGGCCGCGACGATCATCGTATCGCCGGCCGTGAGCAGCGTGGCCATTACTCCGCCGCTCAGCACGGTGGTCATTGGTGAGGTCCGCCGCCTGACGGCGACCGTTCTCGGCGATTTCGGCGTCTCGACCGCGGTGATCTGGCGCAGCTCGAATCCCGCAATCGCCTCGATCTCGGGACTGGGTGACGTCACCGCCTTGGCGGTGGGCAGCACCACCATTACGGCCCTCGCCGCAGGGGATACCACCAAGCGCGCGACCGCTTCCGTTACCGTACGCGCGGCACCGACCGTGGCGGTCTCGCCATCCAGCCTGCTGCTGTCCCTCGCGGAGCAGCGGACGCTTGTGGCCACAGTCACCGCGGATCAGGGAATCAGCACCGGCGTCACGTGGCGCAGCAGCAATGCAGCCGTGGCGTCGGTCACGAATAGCGGCGTGGTCACCGCCACCGGCTTCGGCACCACCACCATCCTCGCCATTGCGCAAGCCGATACCACCCGTCGCGCAAGTTCGACGGTGACGGTGCAACCAATCGTCCAAGCCGTCAGCGTCGCTCCCGCTTCGGCCGCCATCCTCGTGGGCCAGACGGTGCAGCTGAGCCCCACGGTCAGCGTGCAGGGATCGCTGTCCGCCGCCGTCTCGTATCGCTCCAGCAACGAGGCGGTGGCGGTGGTCAGCGCCAGCGGACTGGTCACGGCGCGAGCAGCCGGCGGGGCCACGATTACCGCGCTCTCGGTGGCCGACACGACCAAGCGCGCCACGTCGACGCTGACCGTATCCAGCCGACCCGTCACGGTCTCGATCGCGCCGCGCGGTGTCACGGTCATGGTCGGCGGGACAACACAGCTGACCGCCACCGTCGCGGGCGATCCCGGCATCTCGACGCAGGTCACCTGGACGTCGGCGACTCCGGGCATCGCGACCGTGAGCAACGGAGGCCTGGTGTTGGGAGTGGCCGCTGGTTCCGCGCTGATCACGGCAACCTCGGTAGCCGACGCAACCAAGCGGGATACGGTGACCGTTTCCGTTGGGTCACGACTCGCCACGAGTTGGACCGCGTCTCGTCTTGGCGGCGCGCTCTTCGATGATGTCGTGTCGATCCGCGGGTTCGATGCCTCCACCGCGTTCGCGGTGAATCAATACGGGGACGTCTATCGCTGGAACGGCAGTCTCTGGACGTTGTCGGCGCGCGGCGCGTCCTTCGGCACCCAGTTCCTCGCGGTGCACGGCAGCGCGTCGAGCAATGTTGTCGCGGTCGGGACGGGCGGCGTCATCGTGCGATTCGACGGCAGCAACTGGACAGCCACCGCGTCGGGGACAGGAAATCGTCTCAACGGTGTGTTCATGGAAAGTGCGACCAGCGGATTCGCCGTGGGTGCGAACGGCACCGCCGTTCGCTGGAACGGCACCGGCTGGAGCAGTACCACCACCGGATCGACGCAGACGCTCAATAGTGTCTGGGTGAGCGGCACGTCGGCCTTCGCCGTCGGTACGAGCGGGGAACTACTGCGCTACAGCAGCGGAGCGTGGACCCGACAGTTATCGCCGACCACGGAATCGCTCCTCAGCGTGTCGGGACAGACCACCGCGAATGTGGTGGCCGTCGGGACGTTCGGGACGGTACTCGCCTTCAACGGGACCACATGGAGTGCGGTGAACAACGGTGGGATCGCCGCCGACTTGTACGCGGTCGGCAGCGTCTCCGCGACGGATGCGCGCATGTATATCGCCAGCGACGACGGTGTGCTGCTGCTGAACGGTGGATCGCTGACGCGCGTCACGACGCCCTATGCGCCGCGGATGTTCGGGGTCTCCATCGATCCCGCCGGCAACGTCTGGGCGAGTGGTCAGCGCGGTAGTACGCTGCGACTAACGGGCTCGACGTGGTCGACGGTCAGCCTCGCCCCCGACCTGATCGATGTCTGGTCGACTTCGTCGTCAAATGCCTGGGCCGTTGGCGAATTCGGATTCGCCTATCGCTGGAACGGGGCGAGCTGGAGTCGGCAAACGACACCGACCACCGCCACGCTGAATGCCGTGTGGGGCGCCAGCAGTACGGATGCGTTTGCCGGCGGTGACAATGGCACGCTGCTGCGCTTCAATGGCACGTCGTGGGGCGCCATGTCCTTTCCCTCGACCGCCAGCATCTACGCGATCTGGGGGTCGAGCGCGACGAACGTGTACGCGGTCACGGCGGCCGGTGAGATCGTGCGGTTCAACGGCAGCGCGTGGTCGACGGTGACGACGACGGGCGCGGCGCTGTGGGCCATTCACGGGACATCGGCCACCGATGTCGTCGCGACCGGCGAGAACGGCTCGGCGCTTCGCTTCAATGGGAGCAGTTGGAGCAATGTCGCCGTGAGCACGGCCGGCACGCTGGCGGGCGTCTGGTCGAGCGGCACGGGCGCCACGAGCGTCGGTGCATCGTCCGGCGGCACTAGTGGCATCGCCTTCGGCTTCAATGGGAGCACGTGGAGCAGCGTGAACACCGGGAGCAGTCGCGTGCTCACCTCGGTGTGGGGAACGGGTGTCGCGGACCTGTACGCCACGGGCGAGCAGGGCACGCTGTTGCGGTTCGACGGTACCAGCTGGAGCGCGATGAGCAGCGGGACGACGGATCTGCTGTGGAGTGTGACCGGATCACCGAGCGGGTCCGGCGGTGCGTTCGCCGTGGGCTACAACAGCACCATCATCACCGGCACCGGCGCGTCGGGGTTCACCGCCAGCATGTCGGTCATGGCGAGCACCGCGCGCAGTGCGGATCTCAGCCCGGCGGTCGGCGCACGGCTGGTTCGTGGTGCGCTGCCGACTGGTGCGGCGCGCAAAACCCGTCGCACCGGGAAACGGTAACGCCCCTCGCCCGCCTCACTCCCGCGAGAACGCCGCCATCGTGGGGCCCATGGCGTCGATCGTCTCACGGGCGTGCCAGCGATCCTTACCGTTGTACAGGAACGCGAACGCGAGAATTTCGCCGTTCTCGGCCGTCACGTAGCCCGAGAGACCGATCACGTCGTTCGTCGTGCCCGTCTTGGCGTGCAGGTTGCCCTGGGCCGGCGTGGCCCGCATGCGATTGCGCAGGAGTTCGGATTCACCGGCCACCGGCAACGACGCGTGGAAGGCGCTCCCCCAAGGGGCGCGATGGGCGTGCGCCAGCAGTTGCACCAGCGCACGCGGCGTCACGCGGTCGAGCACCGAGAGGCCGCTCCCATCGGTGACACTCACCGCGTCCGGCGTGGCGCCGACCTGACGCACCATGAAGTCCTTTAGCGTCGCCGACGCATTCTCGGCCGATCCCAGCGTGTGCTTGTCCGGGCCGCGGGCCGCGCCGCGGAACAGGAGTTCGGCGAAAATATTGATGCTCTCGCGGTTCATCGTGGAGATCAGACGCGCCAAGGGCGGCGACGGCAAGCTGGTGACCAGCGTCGCCTTCTCCGGCGTGCGCCCTACTCGCAGCGCGCCGTCGACCAGGATACCCTGCTCTTCCAGCGCGGCCCGGAAGGCCCCGCCGGTGAAGGTGGCGGGGTCGCCGACAACGAGCTGATAGCGCACCGTGCCCGCACGCGCGCCGATCGTGCCGGAGACCACCACGCGATCATTGCCCACACGATGCGCACTGATGCGCGTGCGGCTGCCAGCCACGGTACGCACCGTGTTGGTGATCGTGAGCCCCCGCGTAGCCGGCTCGAGAAACACCTTACCCGCACCGCCAACACCGCCGGCGGTGACGCCCACAATCACGATGTTCTCGTTGAGCGTGAGCGCCGAAAACGGCGCGGCGTAGCCCGCACCGGCGTAGCGGGTGAGCCAGCCTTCCGGGATACCGCGCATCTCGAGGGCCGAGGCGTCGGCCACCAGATCACCCGTCACCCGCTTGATGCCGGCGCCGGCCACAAAGCGGGCCAGCATCGTCATCGAGGCGTCCGGGCCGCCGCGCACGAAGCGCGGCGACATGGAGGGGTCGCCATCGCCGCGGAGCACGAGATTGCCGCGAACCACGCCATTGGCCTCCAACGGCCCGTCGCGTAGCACATCGGTACTGAAGGTGTGCTCGGGGCCAAGCTTCTCGAACGCGATGGCGGAGGTAAACAGCTTCATGGTGCTGGCCGGTACCATTTTGCTATCCGCGCCGCGCGCGAACAGGGTATCGCCACGCGTGATGCTGATAACCATGGCCCCCCACTCGCCGTTGCGCGTACGGCTGCTCAACAGCGTCGTGAGATCACTGGTGAGCGCGGATTCGCTACGCGGCGACGTGTAACGCAGCACCGGGACGATTGGCGCGCGCGTGCGCCCCGCGCGTGCGCTGCGCGCACTCCGCTTCGCGGGGGCCTTCTTCTTCTTGGGCGTCGGACGCTTGGCTTGTCGCTTGGGACGCGATTGCAGCATGCGCACCATCACCGCCGTCGCGGATTCCGCGTTGGCGGATTCCGCGTTGGCGGATTCCGCCAACGCGGCCGGCACGGGCGCGAGGAGCAGCAGACCCGCCATGCAGGCGAGCGAATGGCGACGAACGGTACTGGTGAGCCAGAAAGGCATCATCATCAGACCTTGAGGACGAATCCTCGCTTCCAAGCGCCCCAGAGAATCAGAAACCAAAGGGCGACGAAGCTGAGGGCGTACGCAAACGAGGCTTCCCGCGGCGGAAGCCACGACGCGTACAGGGTGTTGAACACGAATCCCTGCGCCGAGATCCGACGGCCGGCCTCCACTTCCCAGGTCCAGATCGATGAGATCATACGCGCCATCAATCCTGAGCCGAGAAACGCGAGCATCGGGTTGGTCCCGTAGACGACGAACGGCAATGTCCAACGTCGCACCTGCATGACGTCGATGAGCCACATGCAGGTGGCGAGTGAGACGGCACCCATGCCTGCGGTGAAGAGCACGTACGAGCTGGACCAAATGCTCTTGTTGATCGGAAACACCCAGTGCCACATGAGCCCCAACATCATCGTCAGCGCACCGACGGCAAACAACCCCGCGAGGCGATCGGTGAGGGGGCGCTCCTGATGCGCGATCCATCGTCCGGCGAAGGTGCCGAGCATCATGGTGCCGATCGCGGGGACCGTGCTGAGCAGCCCCTCGGGGTCCCACGTCTTGGCGCCGATCCACAGGTGATTGGTGCCGAGGATCGTGCGGTCGAGCCACGCGCTGAGCAGTTGGTCGGGTTGGTCGAGCACAAAGCGGCCGGCCACGCCGGTATCCGGCACCGGCACCAGCGTCATCAGCGCCCAGTATCCGAACAGGAGCACGACGAGGATCGCGCACTGCTGCCGGAGTGTGGTGCGCCACGTGAGCAGACCGCCAAACAGATACGCCAAGCCGATACGCTGCAGCACACCCAACACGCGCCAATGCTCGACGCGGTCCACCACGCGCTCGAAGAACGACGCCTCGGGCATCGCGGGCGGCCAGGTGAAGAACGGAAAGCCGGAGAGCAGGAAACCGAACAGGAAAATGAGCGCGCCGCGACGGAGAATCTGTCGCAGAATGGCGCGGTCGTCATCGCCGCGGGCGCGTCGCGCGCGCAGCGAGAGCTCGGTGGTGATCCCGACGATGAACAGAAAGAACGGGAAGATGAGATCGGTCGGCGTCCAGCCGTTCCAGGCGGCGTGCTCGAGCGGCGGATAGATCGCCGACCACGTCCCCGGATTGTTGACCAGCAGCATGCCGGCCACCGTCATGCCCCGGAACACGTCGAGAGAGACGAGTCGCTCAGCGCGGCCCGCCCGCTGGACCACGGCCATCAGGCGCCGGCCTCGGTCTTGGAGGCCGCGACCTTCCACCCGGTCGTGTCGCACCGCACGTCGAACGAACGGGTCGGCGAGACTTTGCCGTTGTCATCGCCACCCACGTAGTGGCCACCCAGTCGCACGGTCACCGTGTTGCCGTTGTCCGCCTCGACCTTGCCGCGGAACACCACCAGCATCGAGGGATACGGTCCGACCTCTTCGAGTTTCTCGCGAATCTTCCGCTGCGCGACGGTGTCGCTGCTGTAGAAGTATGTCGGCCCCTTGTCCTGCAGGACCTTGAAGCCGTCGTCCGGCACGGCCGAGTCGGTGCCGGCCGCACTGAGGAAGCGCTTCGGCAGCGGCTCCGCCTTCGTGATGAAGTCGAGCACCGCAAGCCCGACCGGCGTCGTATCCGTGCTCACGCACGACGGACCTGCCGCGACCGTTGCCTCCGCCGCCTTCGCGCGGTCGGCGGACGCACCACCGCCGCACGCCGCGAGCAGCAAAAGGCTGGGACCGGCAGCGGTCAGCAACGTGGCGAGGAGAGGGCGAGAGGCTCGGGGCATGGCAGGACTCAGGCTTGGGTGGAACGCTCGCGGACGCCGGACGCAGCATGGACCAATGACCGCGGCCTACCGCGCGAGAGACTCGGGGAACGACGACCGTTGTGTGGCGTAGACCAACAGGGGGCAGCAGCACGCACACGGACGACCTGCTGCAGATATGTACTGCTGATGACGCTATGTACAGCGCGAACGAGGTTTGTCGAGGGGCAAGCCTCCGAAATCACCGTGAATGGAGGAGGGCATCGGATGTCTACGGGCAATCGAGTGGCACGCGAAGGCATCTCCGCCGGACTCATCGGAGCCACCGCCATTGCGGTGTGGTTCGCCATCCTCGACGCGACGCGCGGCGAGCTCCTCGCCACCCCGGTCATGTTGGGCAACTCACTCGGATCGCTGTTCCTGCAAGGCGACACCCCCAGCAAAGCCGCGGCGTTCATCGGCTACACCCTCTTCCACGTCGCGATCTTCTGCGTGATCGGGTACGGCTTCTCGTGGGTGGTGAACGGCGCCGAGAAAGTACCCACCTCGCTCATCGGCTTCGTCGGGCTCTTCATCGTGTTCGAAGTTGGCTGGATCGGCTGGACGTCGGTGCTCTCACAGGGATTCGGCGAGATCACGTGGCTGCAGGTGTTCATCGCCAACCTGATCGGATCCGGCGCGATGGGCGCCTACATGTGGAGACAACACCCGACCCTACCAGGGAGAGTCGGGGCGCAAATAACGGGGAGTGGGAACTGATCAGGGGCGCGAAGCGTGAGGGGCGACACAACGAACGGCGCAAACAGACCGAGCAGACTGACCGCTCGCTGTTCCCGCCGTTCGCTGTTCCCGCCGTTAATTCTTCGCGTTTCGTACCTTAGCGCCCCTGACGCTTCGCGCCGTTTACTGTTAGCGCCCCTCATCAGTTAAAAAAGCTCATCCAGTTGCTCCGCCATCCGCCCAAGCGCGTCTCTCCATTCGGTCTTCATCCGCTCGCCGGTAGCGACGTCACTCAACCGGGAGTGCTCGAGCTCCACCGCGCATCGGGCGTTCCCTTTGCGGCCGATCGACACGCTCACCAGCGTGCCGTCATGCATCATCAGGCGCAGGAAGCGCGGCGCCACGGCGTTCATCACCTTGTAGCCGAACGCACTGCCCCATTGCCGGCGCGTCGGGTCGTTGAAGGCGCGGAAAACCTCACTGGGCGACGCGTCGATCATGCGCGCCGCACTCACGGCGACCGTGCCCAGTGCCGCTGGCGGAATCGGCGCGGCCGCGTGCGGCACACGCGGCTGCTCGGCGTCGCGCCAGGCGCCTGGCTTCTTGCCACCCTTCTCCGCCGCCTGACGCGCGGCCTTGCCGAACTTCTTCTCGGCGGCGGCGGCGTTTTTCTTCGGGGCGACCTTGGGGGCGTCCTTGCCGACGTGGCGTCGGGCAACCGGTTTCTTGCCGGCCATCAGGTCAGCGCGTCCGGCGACGGGACCCAACCGACCTGCGCGCTGTCTTGATCATCTTCGCCACGCTGCGACCACTTGAAGAACACCACCGTCATCACCGCATAGAAAAAGACACCACCGGGAATCCACATGATCAGACCACCGTACTGCTGGTCCATCATGGGCGTGATCCCCAGGATGCGCGGGGCGACGGCATACGCGGGGTAGAGCAGCGTATCCGCCATCGCGATGTAGATCGAAATGACCGACATCGGGATGACCATCACGAAACAGTACAGCATCTGCGCCGGGTACGGCGCGCGCGGCAGCTCGGGGAGCGGCGAGGTGAGCGGCCACCACATCAGCACCGATGCGGCGATGAACATCAGGTGCTGCACGATGTGAATCGGGTGATTCGCCAACGCCAGATTGTACATCGGCGGCAGGTGCCAGAACGAAAGCACCACATTGAAGATCACGAAGCAGGCCGCGATCGTGGTGCCCTTGCGGGCCACCGCAAACACGGACGGCCGGCGCAACAGCGGACGCAGCATCCATCCCGGCGTGCCGATGATCATCAACGGGGGCACGACCAGCGTGAGGATCAAGTGCTGCACCATGTGGCCGCTGAACAGGTAGTAGTCGCTCAGATCGTGCAGCGGCCCGTTCAGCGTGAGAAACAGCAGCAGGAGCGAGGCAAAGAAGCTGACGCGCTGCGCCGACGTGGGGCCCGGGGGCGCGGCGGCCGCATCGAGCTGGGCGCTGGTCGCCTGTGCCATCTCCGGTACCGTGACGGGCACCCGGTCCATGGCCGACGGCCCCTGACGCACGCGCCACATGTAGGCCGCCCCGATCGCGGCGATGCCGATGGCGGTACTGGGGTGAACCGTAAAATTCGACCAGCTGAGCTGGGCGGCGGGGTGCAGCAGAAGCGCGATCATATCAGGAATTTACTCGACAGCGGATGCGCCAGCGGGCGCGGAAGAACGAAACGTGGCCAGTCACCAGCTGAACGCTGACGACTGGCCACGGGTTCTCGCGATCGGCGACTCAGCGGTTAGCTGAGCAGACCGAGTCGCAACACGAGCTTCGAGAACAGGAACAGCAGTCCGACCAGCGTGAGGCCGGCCACCACCAGCGGGCCGGTGAACAGCGAGCGGAACAGCTTGTGATCGTACTTGAGGTGCATGTAGTACATCACGACGATGTAGAACTTCACCGCCGACATGATCAGCATGCTGGGCACGTACACCCAGCTGTTTTCCCACGCCGGGATGTAGTAGGCCGAGACCTCGACCGCCGTGATGACCGTGAGGATCACCGCGATCTTCCAGTACGTCGTCCACGTCGGGTGGTGCGCTTCGTCGTGGGCGTGCCCAGCAGCCGCAGAATGGTCAGCCATCACCGCCTCACTTGATCAGGTAGATGAGCGTGAAGATCGCGATCCACACCACGTCGACGAAGTGCCAGTACAGCGCACAGATGTCGACGAGCAGGGCATCCGACGGCTTGAGACCACGCTTGTAATCGATCGCGAGCAACGTGAAGAGCCAGAGCACGCCGGCGGTCACGTGCGCGCCGTGGAAGCCGGTGAGCGTGAAGAAGCTCGAGCCGAACAGGTTCGTGCGGATCGTGAGGCCTTCGTGCACGAACGAGGTGAACTCGTACGCCTGGAAGCCGAGGAACGTGATGCCGAGCAGACACGTGGCCCACAGCCAGATCTTCGACGAACCGAGGATGCGATCCCAGGCGGTGTGCTTGGGCAGGTCGCGGTTCTGCACCGCGGCCAGCGCAAGCACCATCGCCAGCGACGACATGAGCAGCACGAACGTCGAGGCCGACGTGATCGGGATGTTCAGGATCGGCTTGAACACTTCGCCCGTGGTCGGGCTCGTCCACGCTTCATGCGGGAACGGGCCTTCGGGGCTCTTGCCCTTGTAGATCAGGTACGTCGAGATCAACGAGGCGAAGAGCATGCATTCGGAACCGATGAAGGTCCAAATGGCGACTTTGCGGTTGTCGAGTCCCAACGAGGTGTAATGGCCGCCGCCGTGCGCGTGGCCGTCGCCGTGCGCGGCGGTCGTAGGTGCCGTAGTGGCGGTCATCTTAGTGGTGATCCTCGAGCGGCGTGAGCAGCCAGGTGTAGAGCGAACCGACCCAAAGCGCCGTACCCGCCAGCATGACGGCCACTGCGGTCGGGACAC
>CANHJV010000091.1 GCA_947461225.1 Gemmatimonadota bacterium
GCGGTTCTGCGCCTGTCCACCGCCACCGACGGTGAGGAACTGCGTGCCACCCATGTCGACGATCTGGTTGCCGTTGTTCGAGATCTGCGTGCCGACTTCCCACGCCAGCTTCTCGCCGCGCAACACGTTCAGGTTCAGGCCGACTTCGTTGCCCCAGCCCTTCACCTTGCCGATGTTGACCACCTGCGACCCGGGGAAGCCGATCGAGGGCGGAATCGGCGAGTTCACGATCGCGTCGGTCACGTTGCGCTGGTAGTACGTGTACTCGAGTTCCACGCGTCCATCGAGCATCGTGGCTTCGAAGCCCGCTTCCGACTCGGTGCTGCGTTCCGGCTTGAGCGCGGGATTACCGAACGACGCCGGCACGAGACCCGCGGCGTTCTGGTAGCCGACACTCGGGTCGTACAACCGCGACGCGTCGAAGGTGCCCGGCTGCGTGCCCGCGGCGCCGATCGCGCCACGCAGGCGCAGCGACTGCGTGAACGGCATCTTGAACCACGGCTCTTCGCTGATCACCCACGAGCCGCTCAGCTTCGGATAGTAGATCGCCGAGAAGTCTTCGCCGAACGTGCTGTTGTCGTCACCGCGTACCGCAGCCGTGAGGAACACCCGGTTGTTCCACGCCAGCTCCTGCTGCACGAACATGCCGACGGTGGCGTTGGCGAGATAATCCTCGGTGCCGCTGCGGGTCGCGCCGCCCGAGATCGTCGTGATCGGACCGGCGGGGAAGGTGAGTGCTGATGCGCCGATCGTGCTCAATTCGTTTCGGAACGCCTGGAGACCCATGGAGCTGGTCATCCCGAAGGGACCGATGTTGTACTTGAGCGATCCGGCGTAGTCGAGCGTGAACACCGTGCGCGAGCTCCGCGTGACGTTCTTCGAGCCCAAGCCATTGCTGGCGAGGAAGTCGAGATTGCCCAGCGGTTGCCGCGGATACATGAACGACCCGTTCTCCGAACCGACGTCGAAGCCGGTGGTGAGTCGATGCGTGAACCACGGCTTCGGCGCGTAGTTCGCCTTCAGGCTGAGCGTCGTACGATCCACGTCGGCGAGGCTCACCGCATCGTCCCAGCTTTCCGGCGGCGAGTTGTAGAAGCCACGCTTGCCGGTGCCGAGGGCGAGCGGCGTGCCCCACACCAGCTGGCTGAACGGGTCGATGTCGATGGCGCCCTGCGCCAAGCGGGCGCGATCACGCACGTGACCGAGGCTCGCCGAGAGCCGCAGCGTCTTGCCGGCGGTCATGTCAACGTTGGCGCGGGCGCTGAACTTCTTGTCCCAGTTGTGCTTCACGATGCCGACGTCGTCATCCCAGGAGCCGGCGATGTAGTAGCGAGCATCATCGGTGCCGCCGCTCAGACTCGCGCTGTAGCCCGCGTTGCGTCCGTTCGTGAAGATCGGACCGTTGCCGAATTCCGCTTCCTGGCGATAGAGGTTGACGCCCTCGACCGCGTTCGTCGTGGGGTTGCGCGCGTAGTTGAAACCGGCGCGCCCTTCCGGATTCTGCATCCAGTTGGTGCCCTGACGCGTGGTAAAGTCGAATTTCGGCTTGCCCGACTTGCCGCGCTTCGTGATGATCTGAATCACGCCGTTGGACGCTTCGGTGCCGTACAGTGTCGAGGCCGCGGGGCCCTTGATCACTTCGATGCTTTCGATGTCCTGCGGATTGATGTCGTTCAGGCGACTCGCACCGGCACCACCGCGCTGACCGGGCCCCCGCGACGCCGACGCATCCATGCGGATGCCGTCGATGTACACGATCGGCTCGTTGCTCAGCGAGAGACTGCTCGTGCCGCGTACGCGCAGCTGCGCGCCGGTGCCGACCTGACCGGTCGACGGCAACACGATCAGGCCGGGTGTGCGCGCGCCGATCAATTCGTTCACGCTGCGGGCCGGTGCGATCTCGAGCACCTTGGAGGCATCGACGGTGCTCACCACGTTGCCGACGGCACGACGCTGCGTTACGCCGGCCGTACCCGTCACCACCACCTGATCGAGCTGCATCAGCCGCTCGGCGAGATTGAAGTTGGCCGTAAACGTCTGGCCAGCGACAAGCGTGAGACGTCGTTGCTGCTGCGTGTAGCCAACGAGGCGTACCCGAACCGTCACCAATCCGGTCGTGTTGGCCACCAGCGTGTATCGGCCGCTTTCGCCGGCTCGGGCACTTCCCGCGAGCGTGCCATCGGCATCGCGCAACACGGTGATCTCGGCGCCGATCAGCGGACGCTTCGAGGTGGAATCGGCGATCTGCCCACTGATGGTGACGGGGCTCTGCGCCCGCGCGCTGCCGGCAAAGCACAGCAGCGCGAGCGGGACAAGGCATCGCGTAGCGCGAAACGTTCGGGACATCGACTCTCCTCGGATTTGAGTCGGGCGTTATACAGGCCTCCGACGCACAGTGCGCGCGGCCGAGGCCGAACCAGCACTGCCGAGTTAGCGTGCCAACGCCCGACTGTCAAATCCTACGTCCCTCACCTGCGCATCGTGTCTGCTACGACTTACGGCTCGTCGTCGAAAACAGGCGCTTTGTCGCTATCAGCACGACACGCAACGATGGTTGTTCTTCGCGCCCAGCTTCTCGAGAAGCGCGACGGTGTCCAGATACGGGGAAATGCGCTGCACCGGACCGTTCGCCATGTCCACCGTGGTCTGTCCGCTGCGCGCGACGGCCATCACGTCGGCACCCTTCGAGATCAGGTACTCGATCATCGCGTTGTCGCCACGCGCGGCCGCGTGGTGCAACGGCGTGTAGCCGTTGAAGTCCCGGCTGTTGACGTCGAACTTCAACTCCTCCACGAGAAAACGCATCGCGGGCATCCAGCCGTCCGGGGTGTGGCGGTGGTCGTTGGCCGCAAAGCCCTGGCCGTATCCCACGCCGGCCGCCGCGTGAATCGCAAACACGCCCAACCCGCCTTCCGGAATCGGTGCCAGCCCCGACGGATCGTCGCGGGTCACGGCCACCGCACCACGGCGCGCTCTCGGCTTGGGCTTGAGCGTCGCGATCATGGGATCGGCGCCGGCGGCCAGCAACAACTTCATGGCGGGCACGTCAGTCGCATAGGCAGCGCGAAAGAAGGGCGTCGCACCGGCGAAATTCACGCCGAGATTGTCGCGGTTGTACGACGTGTACCAGAGCGAGCGTGACAGGCGTGCATTGGGATCCGCCTTGGCCTTCAGCAACGCATCGACTACCTCCAGATACGTGGCGTGTTGCTGCAATTGAAACGCTGGCTGCGGCGTACGGGTCGACGGAGCCCACTCCTTGTTCAGCACCGCATAGAGTGGCGCGGCGCCCGCATCGCTGGCCAGGTTGGGGTTCCCTCCGCGCTTGAGCAGGTGCATCACGAGATCATAGTGCCCGTTGATCGCGGCCATGAGCATGGGGCTGGTGTGATCGCCCGCACTCACCTGATCGATGTTCGCCCCGCCATCGAGCAACGCATCGACCGCGCTCACCTGTCCTTCACGGACCGCCAGCAGGAGCGCCGTGTGGCCACCCTGCACGCCGAGCTGCTCGTTGTACTCGGGACTGTCATCGTCGAGGCCACGGCCGCCCTGGGCCGCCAAACGTGCCTCTTCGGCCGCGGTGGCCGCTGCCGCGCCATCGAGGGCGGCCGCGGTGGCCGCCTGTACCTCCACAAGGCGCGACGCCTTCACCGCCGCCTGAACCTGCTGCGGATTCGGCATCCAGTTCGCATTCTTGGTCTGCCCCTGCTCCTCGCGCAGCTGCGCGAGCACGGCATCCCGTTTGGCCTTGGCCTGACGGTCCTGCGCGGCGCTGGCCATGATATCCACCGTCTTCGCGGTGATGGCCGGGTCCGCCCCGGCCTTCAGGAGCGTCCGCACGGCGTCGGCTCGACCTCGCGCGGCGGCCGCCATCAGCGCCGTCTGCCCCCACGACGGTTCCTTCGCGTTCACGTCGGCGCCGGCGGTGATTAATGCCGTGATCGTGCCGGGCACCCCGGCAACGGCCGCGAGATGCAAGGGCGTCGCCCCGTCCGTGGTCGCGGCGCGCGCATCGGCCTTCGCGGCCAGCAGGGCACGTACCACGCCCGTGGCGCCGCTCTGACTCGCCACATGCAACGGCGTGTATCCACCGATCCGCGTGGTCGCGGTGAGGCGCGCCTTGGCGCGCAGCAGCACCACGGCGAGCGCCGAGTCACCGCGATTGGCCGCCCAGTGCAACGCCGTCATGCCGTCGCCTTGCGCCACGTTCACGTCGACACCGGTCGCCACCAGCGCCCGCACCGTGGCCCCATCGCCGCGCATGGCCGCGTCGGCCACCGCCGTCGTGGGAGGCAGCGCAACCGGCAGTCCACCGGGAAGACCCAACGCGATCACCCCGAACACCTTCAGCATCGCTCGATTCATATGCCCTTCACTCCGCGCAGGAAACAGGTCAAAGACAGGTCAGAACGCGAACTCGCCGGTGCTGTCGCCGAACGTGTTGATGTCATCCATGCCGAGCTTGTGCATCAGACTGAGCATCACGTTGGCCATCGGCGTGCCGTCGGGTGCCTTCAGGTGCTGATTGCCTGACGCGAGTCCGTGGCCGCCACCGAGGAGAATCAGCGGGCAGCGACGGTGGTTGTGCGTGTTGCTGTCCGACATCGGCGAGCCGTACATGATCGTGGTCTTGTCGAGCAACGGCGTGTCGCCGTCCATCGTCGTCTTGAGCTTGTCGAGCAGGTACGGCAGCAGGCTCACGTGGTAGCGGTTGATCTCCGCGAACTCCTTCACGCGCGCCGGGTTGTTGCCGTGGTGCGACGCCGGGTGGAAGCCGGTGGCCACGCCGCTGTCGGGATACACGCGGGCCGAGGCATCGCGTCCCATCTTGAACGAGAAGACGCGCGTCATGTCGCTCTGCAGCGCGAGCACCTGCAGGTCGAACATGATCTTCACATGATCGGTGAAGGAATCCGGCACGCCCGCCGGCGCACCGGCGAGTTCGCGTTCCTCACCGGAGGCATTGCGCGCTTCAACCTGCTGAATGCGCCGCTCGATCTCCCGGATGTTCTCGAGATACTGCTCCATGCGACGCCGGTCGCCGGCGCCAAGCTGACGATTCAGCTGTGACACGCGTCCGGTGATCCAGTCGAGCACGCTGCCCGTGCTGCGCGTACGATCGGCGCGCTCCGCCGGCGTGCCACCCGTGCCGAAGAGCTGCTCGAACGCCACGCGCGGATCACGGATCATCGGCAGGGGTTCGGTGGGCGAGCTCCAGCTGATCGAGTCGGTGTACATGCACGAGTAGCCGTAGGCGCAGCCGCCGGCGCGATCGAGCGGTTCGATGCACAGCTGCATCGACGGGATCGGCGTCGCCTGGCCGAAGCGCTGCGCGTACATCTGATCGAGCGACGTGCCGGCGAAGATGTCCGAGCCTTCCGTCTGTGTCGGATGCGCCTGCGTGAGGAATACGGCGCTCGACCGGAAATGGTCACCGCCGATCTCTTCCGACTTGTACGCTTCCGCCATGCGCACGTCGGTGTTGCTCACGATCGTGAGATACTTGCGCCACGATTCCAGTGGCGACAACGACGTCGCGCTCAGATCGAAGGCGCGTCCGGCCGTGGGCGGAGCCCAGAGATGTTCCGTCAGCCCGTACGGGCTGCAGCCGGCTGCCCCGTGCACCATCTCGAGACAGAGCAGGCGCGCCGGATTGACCGGTGCGCTCGACGCGAAGGCCGTCGTGGGAATCATCGCGTCCAGATACGGAAGCGCGACCATGGTGCCAAGTCCCTTGAGGAACGTACGGCGCGGCAGTGGTTGGCGGCTGATGAACGCCATAAGGCGGCTCCTTACTTGGACGACGGGGACGACGCGCCGGATGACGCGTCGGTGGCTTTCGGAATGGCGCTTTCCGCACGCTGCATGCGGAACGCGGGGCTGCGAACGACGCCAAGGATGTACGCCGACATGCGATGGTCCTGCTTCGACGCATCGCGCACGATTCCGCGCACCGTCGGCATGTCATACGCTTCGATGCGACGTCCGATGGCGTACGCCATCAGGTTGCGCGTGAACGTGCGCAGGAGCGCGTCTTCCCGACGCAGCAGCGCCCGCTGCAGTTCGGCCACCGTGCTGGCCGTGCTGCCGTCCCACAACTCGCCGCGCGAATCAATCGGCATACCGTTATCGCGCACGCGCAGTCGTCCGGTCACGTCATACTGCTCCATCGCCAGACCGATCGGGTCCATCATCTTGTGGCAGCTGGCGCACGCCGGGCTCTTGCGGTGCTGCTCCATCCGCTCGCGCACCGTCAGCAGGCGCCCCGAGTTGGTGCCCGGGGTCGCTTCAAGATCGGGCACGCCCGGCGGTGGCGGCGGCGGCGGGGAGTTGAGCAACACTTCCATCACCCACTTGCCGCGCTCCACCGCCGACGTGCGGCCGGCGTGCGAGGTCAGCGTCAGCACACTGGCGTGCGACAAGATGCCGCGCCGTCCGGCGTCAGGATACGCCACCCGCCGGAACGATGGGCCGACAATGTTGGGGATGCCGTAGTGCTGCGCGAGCCGTTCGTTCACGAACGTGTAGTCGGCGCGATACAGGTCGAGCAACGGACGATCGCGGCGCACGAGATCGTCGAAGAACAGCTCGGTCTCCTCGCGCATGGCAAGGCGCAACTGCTCGTCGAAATCGGGATACTGTCGGATGTCGGGCTGCACGATATCGAGATCGGGCAGGCGCAGCCATTGCGCCGCGAAGCGCGTCGACAGCGCCTTCGCCCGCGGGTCGGCGAGCATGCGACGAACCTCGCGCTCGAGCCCCGCCGTCTGCGAGAGCGTGCCGCGGCCAGCGGCCGCGAGCAGTGCCTGATCCGGCGGCGCCGACCACAGGAAGAAGGACAACCGCGACGCCAAGTCGAGGTCGCGCAGCTTGTAGTTTGCCCCGGCGGCCACGTCGCGCGGCGCCTGTTCGAAGCGGAACACAAAATCCGGACTGGCCAGCATGCCCTCGAGCGCCGTGCGCACGCCGGTCTCGAAGTTGCCACCCTTGCGGCCGGCATCGTACAGCGACATCAGCCCGCCGCGATCTTCATCGGTGAGCGGACGGCGATACGCCATCGTGCCCAGACGATTCACGATCGACTGCGCACAGGGCCGCTCGGCGGACACGGTGGCAGGGCGGCAGGTGAAGATGTTCCGACGCACCGGTGTGTCGGACACGCCCGTGACCGCGTACGGGCCATTCACGGTGAGTTCGCGCAGGTGCGGCAACAGCGAAAAGCCGTAGGCCACCGCATTCGACGTGCTGTTCAGCGAATACTTGAGCGGGCTGATGAGATCCTGCACGACACCCTGAAACGCCGGGGGCACGAAGGCGGCCGCGATTTTGTGCGGGCCGGCGGTGACACGTACGCGCTCACTGCCCATCGCCACGCCGTTCGGGTCGGACGCGTGCATGAAACGGTCGATGCCGAGCAGCGCGACGCGCTCACCATCAACGGAAATTTCGATCTGTTCGCCTCGGGCCAGACCGCCCGCAAAGGCGCCCGTGGTCTCGTGGAAGAAGTTCACGTCGAAGCGGTACTCGCCGTCGGCGGGGAACATGTGCACCACGGCCATGCCGCCGCGCGAGCCGAACGGCGTGCCTTCTACGTGATCCACCTGCGACGCCATTTTGGGCATCGTGTAGGTGTTCGAGGCGGCGCTCGCCGCCGCGTTGCCGATGGCCAATCGGCTCAGATCACTCGCCGCGCGCAGATATGCGCTCAGCAGCGTGGGGGACAGCGCCTGCACGTCGGCAATGTTGTCGAAGTTGTCGCTCTTGGTGTCTGGCGGGAGATACGCCGCCGCATCGACATCGAGCTTCAACAAATCGGCGATCGCCGAGCGATACTCCGCACGATTCAGTCGCTGAAAGGTGCGGCGACCGGGATTGGGATGCGCGAAGGCGCTGGCGTCGAGTTGACGTTCGAGCGACGTCACGAGCGCATCGAGCGTGTCGGCGCTTGGTCTCGCCGAACCCACCGGCGGCATCATGCCGGAACGCAGTTTCGCGACGACTTTCTCGGCGACGTCGGCCTTCGCGTCGGGTGCCGCCACGTCGAAGTCGGTAAGCGAGAGATTGCCACGACGCATCGTTTGATTGTGGCACTTCTGGCAGTACTGCTTCACGACCCCGTTGAGTTCTTCCGGCGCCATCCGCGTGACGGGCGGCGTCTTGGGAGCGCCAGCGCGGCGCGCCGCGGGGCGGGGCAACACCGGATGACCCACAGCGCGAGGCGCTGGGGGCGGATCAGTGGGCCGAGAATCGCTATGGCCGGGAAGGGCGACGGCGAATGAGAGCGTGACCGCCAATGCGGAGATCGCCTTCATGCCTGACCTCGTGCGGGGGGGGACTGCGGGGGGGAGCTACGGGAGGGACCTGCAGAGATGAACGTTCGGGCGCAATCGAAGGAATGGCAAGACGCAAATGCGTTCTCGACCCAACCCGTTCTCGCGCCAACCCGTTGACGCCCCGTCCTGATGGGAAGAGCTTCCGAGGGCGGTGACGTGCCAGCCGCCCTCACCCGGCCCCCCTCACCCGGCCCTCCGGAGTTTCCCGTGCTGCGCTGCCTCGTTCCCCTGCTGGCGATCGGCTGTGCTATGATGGGTTCCCCCCGTCCGCTCCACGCCCAGACGGCCACGCCGCCGACCACGCCGCCGACCGCGGTGTTGCCGGTGGCCGCCGTGCCCCACCCCGACAGTGTGGCCGCGATGATGCCCTTCGCGCGTGTCCACGCGGCCCTCACTACGCTACGTGAGCGGGCCGATGCCGAATACGCCGATCCCAAGCACAAGAAGCCTGAGGTCCTGGCGGAACTGCGCGCCAAGTACCGCGCGGAGCGCGAGCAGGCGCTGAAAGCGCAGGGGCTCAGCGAGGCGAGCTACGCCGATCTCACCCGGCGCGTCAGCGGCGATGATACGGCGCGACTCGCGTTCGAGGCGGCCTTGGCGAAGGTCACCGTCAAGTAGGACCGGTGCGTCCGGCGCGGCGTCCGGCTAGCCACGCCACCGCGCCAGCCGCGACACCGGCGGGCACCAGCCAACGGGTGGTGTCGGCAATGGTCGCGACCTCCGGATATCGCGCGCCGATGCCGCGCAGGGCCCAGGCGACGACCAGCGGGAAGAGCCAGTTCCCACGTCGCCAGGCCATGATCGCGCCCAGCAGTGTGGCCACCAGCATCATGGCCACCGCCCACGTGGATTCCGCGATGCCGAAGCCGCCCCACTGCACGGCCTGCGCGAATTGAAAACTGTTCGCGATCAGCGCCACCGAGATCCACGCCAGGTAAATGTCCTGCGGCCAGATCAGGAAGGCCTGTTCGGCCAGCGGGGAAGGGTCCGCGCGCCCACTCCCGCTCCCGCCGCGAACGCGTTCTCCAATCGCGATGAGGGTGATGAGAAACATGACCATCACCAGCAGCGCCAGCGCAAACTGGCCGAACGAAAAGAGTGAGATCCACGCCACGTTGAGCGCGCCCGTGACCGTCCACCAGATGCCGAGGCGTTGCACGGCGCGCTCGGCACCGGCCGTGGGGAGCGCCTGATAGATCGCGGTGGCGATGAGCCCGAGATAGATCAGGCTCCAGATGCCGAAGACGTAGTCGGCCGGGAGGAAGAGCGAGCGGTAGCGGTTGGCGATCACGCCGATGGAATCCCCGCTCATCGCGCCGCTGGCCGCGAGGCCGTTGAGCGCGACGACCATTACCAGCACGAGCACGTTGCCCGCCTTGTGGCGAGAGAGCGAGAGGGGCATCGGCATCGGCGGGGAGCGTGAGGAGAAAGACAGAGCGCAGCGGCTGCCATGAGGATAACATTCCCGGTGTGTGGGAGAGCGGCCCGACGCGCCGTTCGTGTTTCATTCCTCGGAGGACGATCGGATGTACGGATTCTTGATTGGCGCGCACAACCTGCTGGCTTGGGCAGTCCTTCTTCTGGGCGGCTTCGTGATCGTGCGGGCGATCGGGCGCAGCGCGACGTGGTCGGATGCTGAGACCGGTTTGGTGCGGAAGCTCACGTTGCTCGTGCACCTGCAGTTGCTGGCGGGTCTCGGCCTGTGGTTCGTGAGCCCGGCCGTAGCCGCCGCGCGGGCCTCGATGGGCGACACGATGAAGGATCCAGCGCTGCGCCGGCTGGTGGTGGAGCACCCGTTCCTGATGGTGCTGGCGGTGGTGGCCGCCACCGTGTCGGGCGTCCTGGTGAAGAAGGCCCCGAACTCGGCGGCCAAGGCCAAGAAGGCGCTGATCGGCACGTTGGTCACGCTGGCGCTGGTGGCAGCGGTGATTCCGTGGCATCGGCTGGTCGGCACGTGGACCCAGGGGTAATGGGGCCGGGCCGGTAACACAAAGAACCCCGCAGCGACCGAAGTCGTTGCGGGGTCTTTCGTTATGCCGTTTATACAGTCGGGGCGACAGGATTCGAACCTGCGACCTCGTGCTCCCGAAGCACGCGCTCTACCGGGCTAAGCTACGCCCCGTGCGATCTCATGGTGCGACCTGCATCAAAACCACTACGCGCCTAGAAGGACTCGAACCTCCAACCTTCTGATCCGTAGTCAGATGCTCTATCCAATTGAGCTATAGGCGCAAAACTCCGATGCACCACGATCAACGCACAGCATCTCCTTGCGGAGAATCCCGGAACCTAGTGAATCGTGCGTGCTCACGCTACTGACGAGCGTTCACCAGGTTGTCCCACACCAACACCAACAGACCAACGTATGGGTCGTACAAGACTCGAACTTGTGACCTCCACGATGTCAACGTGGCGCTCTAACCAACTGAGCTAACGACCCAAGACACCGCTGTACTACAAGCGGGAAACGGGACTCGAACCCGCGACCCCAACCTTGGCAAGGTTGTGCTCTACCAACTGAGCTATTCCCGCAGACCAACCACAACAGGTACCAACAACTGACACCAACCGGAGTGGAGACGAGCGGGATCGAACCGCTGACCTCTTGAATGCCATTCAAGCGCTCTCCCAACTGAGCTACGCCCCCGGTACTGGCTTCCTGACGCTCGCCGTTCGGTCGCCGTTTCCGGCAGCACCGTGCCGGCGAGGGCATCAGGAACGCGCAGTCTAGTGAGGTGTATCTCCGGCGTCAAGCAGAGTTCCGCAGATTACACTGGCGAAACACTCCCGTCGGCGTATCTTGAAAGGCTACCCCCGTAATTGCTCAGCCGTTGGCTGCTGGGATCTCGTGGGGCGCTGGCGCCGTTTGTTGGCAAGCCGTTTCCATTTCGTTTCCTCCTTCAGGGATGCTGTCTCATCCCAAGGTCTCATAGAACGCCATGACTGAAGTCAAGCGGAAGCGCCGTCGAGCGGCACCCGCGGGCATCGCGCCCAGTGAACCCGAGCGCGATATCCTCGACCAGTATCTCTACGAAGTCAGCACGTATCCGCTCCTGAAAGCGGCCGAAGAGATCGAGCTCGCGAAGAAAATCCGGACCGGCGACCAGGACGCGCTGCAGGAGCTCGTGAAGCGCAATCTCCGCTTCGTCATTTCCGTGGCGAAGAAGTATCAGAACCGCGGATTGCCGCTCATCGATTTGATCGGCGAAGGCAACGTCGGGTTGCTCACCGCGGCGCGGAAGTTCGATCCCGATCAGGGCGTCAAGTTCATTTCGTACGCCGTGTGGTGGATCCGTCAGGCGATTCTCTCGTCGCTCGCGCGTCAGGGTCGCACTGTGCGCGTGCCGCTGAATCGCACCGCCGACCTGTCGCGCATCATCAAGGCGTCGGAAATCCTCCGGCAGAAGCTCCGTCGTGAGCCGTCGCCGGAAGAGCTCGCGCAGGTCACCGGCCTCTCGGTCGACGTGGTGCAGTCGCTGGCCGCGCTGAACACGGGCGACGTGCGCCTTGATGCCCCCATGGATCCGGACGGCGATCGCTCGCTCATCGAGCGGTTCGTCGCCGACGAAATGCCGGACACGGAAGAAGAAGCGATGAACCGCTTCCTCACCGACGAAATCGAACAGGCGCTCTCCACGTTGCCGCCGCGCGACGCCAAGGTGCTCCGTCTCTACTTCGGTCTCGAAGGCGGCCGTGAGCATACGCTCGAAGAGATTGGCAGCATGCTGGGTGTCACCCGCGAGCGCGTGCGTCAGCTGCGCGACCGCGCGCTGAAGCGTCTCCGTGAAGGCGATGTGGGTCGGGCCCTGTCCAGCTTCGCCGCCTAAGCGGCGATCGGAAGCGAACCCGGACCCGATGGGTCCGTAGCACGAAGGGGCGTCCGACGATCGGGCGCCCCTTCTGCGATTTGCCCGGCGCTCCACGCCTACCTTCGCCGAACTTTGGCGGTACATTTGTGATCTCATGATCGAGTTCAAGAACGTCCACAAGGCTTTCGGGCCCAAGCAGGTGCTCCGCGGTTTCTCCCTTCAGGTCAACGAAGGCGAGACCATGGTGATCATCGGCTATTCCGGAACCGGCAAGTCCGTGGCGATCAAGCACATCGTCGGCCTCCTTGAACCCGACGACGGCGAGGTCTGGGTCGATGGCCTCCGCGTCGATCAACTCTCGCGGAAGGACCTGTACGCGCTCCGTGGACGCATCGGCTACGTGTTTCAGTTCGCGGCGCTCTTCGACTCCATGACCATTGGCGAGAATGTCGCGATGGGGCTGCGCAAGCAGGGCGAGCTGAGCGAGTCGGAGATCACCACCCGCGTCGACGAAGCGCTGTCGCTGGTCGACCTGCCCGATGTGAAGAGCCGCATGCCGGCCGAACTCTCCGGTGGCATGCGGAAGCGCGTCGGCATCGCCCGCGCTATCGCGCTGCGTCCCAAGTACATCCTGTACGACGAACCCACCACGGGGCTCGACCCCGTCACCTCGGCCACCATCGACGCCCTCATGGTGCGCATGCGTGAGCAGCTGGGCGTCACGGGCATCGTCATCACGCACGACATGCGCAGCGCGTACACCGTGGGCACGCGGATCGCGATGCTCTACGAGGGACAGGTGCGCGCCGTCGGCACGGTGGACGAGATTCAGCACAGCGCCGACCCGCTCGTGCGGCAATTCATCGAGGGGCGGGCGACGCTCGAAGGCAGCGCGCCCCTGATTGGTGTGGTCA
>CANHJV010000092.1 GCA_947461225.1 Gemmatimonadota bacterium
CGCCCGGAAATCTCCACCGAAATCGAAGGCGGCTTCGAAGCCGGCCTGTTCAACAACAAGGTTGCCGTCGACTTCACCGCGTGGAAGCGCAACGTGAATGACGCGCTCGTGCCCCGCCTCTTCCCCACGTCGGGCGGCTTCCGCAGCGCGCAGCTCACCAACATCGGTACCATCGACGCGAGCGGCCTCGAACTCGGCGTGCGCAGCACCGCCATGCAGCGTGGCAACACCAAGCTCGAAGTGTTTGCGAACGCCGCGTACCTCAAGCAGACCCTCACGAGCCTCGGCGGCGCCCCGCCGATCCGCGTCTCGGGTGGCTATGCCCGGTACCGCATCTACCTGAAGGAAGGCGATCCGCTGGGATCGATCTACGAGCCGCGCATCGCGCCGGCCTGCGGCACCGCCCCGGCCAAGAACGCCGCCGGCGCGCCCATCGCCTGCTACACCGCCGACCAGCTCCCGATCAACTTCAACGGTCGCGGCACGCCGGCCACCAAGGCCGAACTGCTCGCCTACTTCGCGCAGCCGCGTGACATCCAGCAGTCGTCGGTGCAGAGCACGCTCCAGCCGTTCCTCGCCGACTACGACGGCAGCGGCATCCTGTTCGAACAGCGCGTCGGCGCCTCGATCCCGGTGTGGACCGGTGCGTTCGGCGGCACGCTCACGATCAGCGAGCGGTGGAAGGTCCAGTCCACCCTCGAATACCGCACGGGGTACCTCGTCTCCAACCTGACCGACGGCTTCCGCCTCTCGCAGCACCCGTCGATCGGTTCGAACCGCAAGGAGTTCTCCGAGATCCAAGCGGTCATGCAGAACCCGGCCAGCACGCCGGAACAGCGCGTCGCGGCGGCCACGGAGTACATCACGACCTACCGTCGGCTGCTCGAGCCCGGCCTCAATCAGGGCCAAAGCGGTGACTTCCTCCGCTGGCGCGAACTCGCCGTGACGTACAACCTCGGCGCCGAGAAGGCCAAGAAGATCGGCTTCCGTGACGCCAGCCTGACGCTCTCCGGCCGGAACATCTTCCTCTGGACCCGCTACCCGGGCCAGGACCCGGAATCGAACGAAAACGGACGCGGCTCGGTGGGTACGCTCGCCGACAACTTCCAGAACGCCACCGACGGATTCGGCCTCCCCATCCCGCGCCGTTTCTCGATCGCGCTCAATCTCAACTTCTGATCCGGAACCCCATTCTTATGAAGCACGGAATTTCGATCGGGGATTCGGCACGCCTGCGTCGTCGCCTCAGCGGCGCGGCGCTGGCCGTCGGAGCGATGACCCTCGCCTCCTGCCAGATCTTCTCCACCGAAGTCAAGAATCCCAACGCCGTCACCGAAGACGCCATCGCGACGGAGGCCGCTGCGGCTGGCTCGCTCGTGACCGGTCTCTACGGCGCCGTCAACGCCGCCGGTAACCAGATCACCGGCGCCGTCGGCGCCGCCTCCGACGAGCTCACCTGGGTGGGATCGCGCGAGTACTGGAACCTGCTCGACGTCGGCGACATCGGGGACCCGCTCAACGAGTACACCGACGGCATGTATCCGTACGTCAGCCAGGCGCGCTGGATGGCCAACTACGTCCTGCCCAAGCTCGAGCGCTACGACAAGGCCGGCTCCCTGCGCAACCGCGCCGACCTCGCCCAGGCGTACTTCCTCGCCGGCACCATCTACACGATGATCGGCGAGAGCTACGAGGACTTCGTCATCACGTCCGATCGCACCGCCAACGGCGCGCCCGTCGGCGAAGCGAACATGCGCGTCATGTTCGATTCGGCCACGACGTACCTCGGCAAGGGCCTCACCATCGCTCAGGCGCTCAACAACTCGCCGCTCCAGGCCCGCATTCTGGGCATGCGCGCGCGGGCCAAGTGGTCGCGGGCCGTCTGGGGCTCGCTGCGCGCGCCGCGGGCGTTCCCGGCCAACCCGCTCATCAATGATGCGGGCGCCAACGCCGATGCCGTCGCGGCACTCACCGCGATGGGAGCCAACAGCTTCCGCTATCGCTTCGACGTCGTCGCGCAGAACAACGGCGGCTGGTTCTCCACGGGTGGCGAGATGAATTCCCGTCTCGAAATCCGCGCCGGCTCCCGCTACGTGAACGTCACCACCGCCGGTACCCGCCCGCTCGACGGCATCGCCGGCATCAAGCTGGTCGATCCAGTCACCGGTCAGGCCGATCCGGCCACGGCCAAGAACATCGACGAGTGCTGCCGCCTGTCCTCCACCACCAACGTGGGCTGGACCGCCACGTCGGCCAAGGAAATGCTGCTCATCCTCGCCGAAGCCGGGCTCGCCGCCGGCAACACCGCCGAATTCACCACGCGGATCAACGCGCTGCGTGCCGTCGACGGTCTCCCGGCCTGGGCCGGTTCGCCGTCCGCACAGGCCATGCTGTCGCATTCCCGCGCCGTGTCGCTGTTCCTGCAGGGACGTCGCCTCCACGATCACTACCGCTTCCAGGAGCGCGCTGATCGCTGGGTCGCCACCCGCGGCCTGAAGCCCTGCTTCTTCCCGATCTCGTACAACGAGCGGCAGCAGAACCCGCTGGCCCCGCAGCCGGCGCAGGATCGTCCGGCGGCATGCCAGTAACCCGCTCCACGCACCTTGCAGGACAGAACGACCGGCCACGGAGCTCCGTGGCCGGTCGTTTCACTGCGGCCCCGGTCCTGGCGCTCACGGCGTGGTCGTTGATGGGGTGCTACACCTACGTCCCCGTAGCCGGCCCGGGTGTGCCCGTCTCCGGAGACGGCCGAGTGGTGCTGACCGACGCCGGCACCGCGGCCATGGCAGGGCCGTTGGGGCCGAATGTCCGTGAGATCGACGGCATCATTCTCCGCGCCACGGCCGATTCGGTCGTCATGACCGTCGCGCAGACCACCACCACCGCGCGCGAGCGGTTCACCTCCTCCGGCGTCACCGTCGCAATCGCCCGGCCGCTGGTGCAGGACATCAGTGCGCGCACCTTCTCGCGCAAGCGAAGCCTCACCTTTGGGGCCGCCGTGCTCGCCATCCTCTCCGTTGCCTTCAGCACCGTCACCGCCGCCTCCGCCAGCGGCGCCGGCGACGGGCCCGGATCCATTCAACCCTGACACGGCGACCGACGGAACTGTTCTATTTTCCAGAATGACAACTTGGACCAGTCGGTCTAGCTTGTGAGGCGACCAACCAACAACGGGGGGACATCAGCAATCGATGTCCCCCCGTTTGTTTGCTCTCTTCTTCACTAGCTCAAACACCGAATGCGATCTGCCTTTTATTCGCTCGTCACGATCTCCGTACTGGCCGCGCCGTCCGCATTGCTCGCGCAAACCGGCGCCGGTCGCCCCAGCAGCGCACCCGCGTCCGCGTCCGTGGCCGCAAGTGCCGCACCCGATACCATTCTCAAATCCGCGCTCCGCGTCTACCTCGACTGCCAAGGCGGCGTGCGCGGATGCGATCGCGATTTCTTCGTGCAGGAAATGGGGTTCGTAAACTGGGTGCGCGATCGCTTCGACAGCGATGTGCATCTCCTGCTCACCAGTCTCAACGCCGGCAACGGCGGGCGCGAGATCACCGTCAACTTCCTCGGCCAGAAGAACTACGCCGGCAAGATCGACACGCTCGTGATCAATACGCTACCGAACGATGCCGACGACCGCGTGCGGCGCGAACTGGTGCGCACCTTCCAGCTCGGACTCGCCCCATTCATCGCGCGCACGCCCATCGCCTCGCGCCTGCGCCTGTCGCTCAGCGGCGGACCCGCACCGCAGCAAGCCAATCCGCGCAACGTCAAAGACAAGTGGAATTTCTGGCTGTATCGCATTGACGGCAATCTGCAGGCGAACGGCGAGCAGCTCGTGAAGCAGACCAATCTCTCGACCTCGATTTCCGCCGCGCGAACCACCGAGCAGTGGAAGATCAACCTCGGCGGAAGTGCCAGCTACAACGAACGCGACTTCAAGGTCTTCGTTGCCAACAGCAGCAATCCGAGCGTCCGTGACACCGTGTCGGTGATCGTGCTGCAGCGGGCGTCGTCCGTCAACGCGCTCTTCGGCAAGACGCTCACCGGACACCTCACCGCCGGGCTCAAGGTCTCCGGCGGGTTCAGTGAAGTCCTGAACCAGCGGCTCTCCATGCGCCTCGCACCGGCCCTCGAATACAACATCTTCCCCTGGACCGAGGCGACCCGTCGCCAGCTCACACTGCTCTACACACTCGGGCTGAATCACTACCAGTACAACAGCACCACGGTCTTCAATCAGGATCGGGAGACCCGAGGCAATCACTCGCTGTTGATTGCCACGTCGCAGCGCCAGAAGTGGGGCAACACCAACCTGTCGCTCGAGGGATCGCACTACCTGCACGACCCACAGCGCAACCTGCTCACCCTCTCCGGCTTCGTCGACCTACGCCTCGGTCGTGGCTTCTCGCTGAATTTCCGCGGTTCCGCGTCACGGGTGCGCGATCAGATCTACATCGCCCGAAGCACGCAATCGGAGCGTGACATTCTCACGCAGCGTCAACAGCTGCAAACCAACTTCCGCTACAACATGTTCGTCGGCGTCGGCTACACGTTCGGCTCCATCTACAACACCGTCGTCAACCAACGCTTCGGCACGCTGGGCGAAAGCGGACGCCGCTTCGGATTCGGCGGCGGCTGACCATCAACGCACGACTCGAAACTTCGACTCAAAACCCACCACTCACGTGAGTCTCGGGTCTTGAGTCGAAGTTTCGGGTCGTGGGTTCACCGCTTCAACTGCGCCCCCGCCACATCCCAGTTGATGCGCGCCAGCAGCGCATCGAGATAATCGGCGCGGCGGTTTTGGTACTTCAGGTAGTACGCGTGCTCCCACACATCGAGACCGACGATCGGCAGCTCGCCCTCCAGCAACGGCGAATCCTGATTCGGCAGTCCGCGTACCACCAGCCGGCTCGTGGCCGTCTTTACCAGCCACGCCCACCCCGATCCGAACTGCGCCAGCCCCGCCGCCTTGAGCGCCGCCTTGCACGCGTCGAGCGTCGCGAAATCGCGCACGATCATCTCGCTCAGCTGGCCACTCGGCGCAGCCGACGTCGCGCTCCCCGGCGCCAGCAGCCCCCAGTACAACGCGTGATTGGCGTGGCCACCACCATTGTTGCGAATCGCCGTCTGCGCCGCCGCCGGCCACTTGCGCATCCCCATCAACAGCTCGCCGAGCGTGTACTGATGGAGATCGGGAAACGCCTCCAGCGCCTTGTTCAGATTCGTCACGTACGCCGCATGATGGCGGTCGTGGTGAATCGTCATCGTCTGCGCATCGATCGCCGGCTCGATGGCCTTCACGTCATAACCCAAAGCCGGCAGCACGAACGGATAGCGCTGCGCCAACACCTCGTCGGCCCGCGCGAACAACGAACGAACGCTCATCACGTCTCCCAAAGGAATAAGCTCAGTACTTCGCCAGGTAGCGTTCGAGCTCCCAGGCACTCACCTGCTGGTTGTACTCGCGCCACTCGGCACGCTTCGCGGCCAGAAACTGCTCGGTGATGTGTTCGCCCAGCGCGGCCCGCATCACGTCGTTCTTCTCCAACTCGTCGCACGCTTCGCTGAGGTCCTGCGGCAAGTCGTCCAGCCGCAAACGACGACGCTCGCGAAACGACATCTCCCAGATGTTGGTGTTCACCGGTTCACGCCAGTCCGCCCGCGTCTCGATGCCATCCAGACCGGCGGCCAGCATGGCGGTGAGTGCAAGATACGGGTTCGCACTCGGATCCGGCGTGCGCAATTCCAGACGGGTCCCGGTGCCACGCCGCTCGGGCACACGGATCATCGGCGAGCGGTTGCGCATGCTCCACGCCACGTTCACCGGCGCCTCGAATCCCGGAACGAGGCGCTTGTAGGAATTCACCAGGGGATTCGTCACCGCGCACAGGGCACGAGCGTGCTTGAGCAGGCCGCCGATGTAGTGCAGCGCCGTCAGGCTCAACTCCCACTCGCGCTGCGGATCCCAGAACGCGTTCTGTCCCGCCGCGAACAGCGATTGATGCGTATGCATGCCGCTGCCGTTCTGTCCGAACACCGGCTTCGGCATGAACGAGGCGATCAACTTGAACTGCCGCGCCACCTGCTTCACCACGAAGCGGAACGTGGCAATGTTGTCGGCCGTGCGCAGCGCATCGGCGTACCGGAAGTCGATCTCGTGTTGGCCGTGTGCCACTTCATGGTGCGACGCCTCCACCTCGAATCCCATCTGCTCCAGCGTGTCCACGATCGCCCGGCGCGCTTCCTCGCCAAGGTCCATCGGCGCGAGATCGAAGTAGCCCCCCACGTCGTGGGTATCGGTGGCCGGACGTCCGTCCGCCGTCGGCTTGAACAGAAAGAACTCGGCCTCCATGCCGGCGTTCATCACGAAGCCCAGCTCAGCCGCGCGCGCCACCTGACGCTTGAGCACCCAGCGCGGATCACCCTCGAATGGCGTACCATCGGGACGGTTCACGTCGCAGATCACACGCCCCACTCTCGCCGAGGGCTCACCCCACGGAAAGATCTGAAACGTGGTGAGATCGGGGGCGAGCAGCATGTCGGACTCCTCGACCCGTACGAAGCCCTCGATGCTCGATCCGTCGAACATGATGTCGCCTTGCAGCGCCTTCCTGAACTGCGACGACGGAATCTCGACGTTCTTGATGACGCCCAGAATGTCCGTGAATTGCAGGCGCAGAAAACGCACTTGGTGCGCCTCCGCCAACTCGAGGATGTCGTTGGCGGTGGCGCCCGTCAGGACGGGAGGAACGAGAGATCGACTCTGAATCGGCACGATTCGGCAAGAAAGGAGGAGTACACGCGTGCCGTATTGTAGTATTTTTCACCGCTCATGACTTCATCGAATCTTTCCGGGGGCTCGGCCCCGTCTGGCGGCGCGGGTTTCTGCGCCGCCTGTGGCGCGGCCATTTCCGGCGGCGCCCGCTTCTGTCATCGCTGTGGCACCCCGGTCGGACAGGGGCTGCCGCTCACACGGACGCCGGCCGCCTCGGGTGGCGCAGGGGCCATCCTCCCATGGGGCGTCGCCTTCGTGGCCCTGCTGGCGCTGGTGGCCATGGTCGCGGGCAAGAACTTCGGGGCCGCCAAGGGCTCCGGCATCGATGGGTCGGCGAACTCTCTCCCCACCCAGGCCGTTGACGGTGCCAGTGCCGCACCGTTCGCGCCGGGCGGAGGCGGGGGCGCCCCACCGAACATCGCCAACCTCTCGCCCAGCGAGCGGGCGAATCGGCTCTATACACGCATCATGGAATACGCCGAGGCCGGCAAGGTCGACTCGGTCGCCTTCTTCGCCCCGATGGCGATGGCCTCGCACGAGATGCTCGAGGGGCCGACCGCCGACGAGCGCTATCATTTCGGCCGTATCGCCGAGGTGACCAACGCACCGACGGTCGCCAAGGCACAAGCGGACACGATCCTCCAGGCCACCCCCAACCACCTGCTTGGCCTGCTCCTGGCCGCCCGCGCCGCCCGCATGACCGGCGACAACGCGGCGGCCAAGCGCTTCGACCAGCGCCTGCTCAAGGCGCTCGATGCGGAATTCGCGACCCGACTGCCCGACTACGACATGCACCGCGCCGAAATCGACCGTGCCGCCGACGAGGCGCGTCGCCCGAACTGACGCGTCGTCGCGCGGCCGCCTGTTGCATCTCGGCCAAGCGATTGCCGTCCCCTGCAGGAGTATGCGACGCCGCATGCCCGCCGTCCGATTCGGTTAGTACCGATCATCATTCGTCGCTGTCGCGGAGTGCTCCGCGGGGCCAGTCCACGTCGTGACACTCCTCTCGCCTGACACCCCGCCCGATACGGGGGGGAACATGCCGCCGCGCAATGTCACCGACGCGCTCACGCGATTCGTCCGTGATCTGTCGGACGGCGCGCTCACCGTCGGTGCCACCTACGAGCGCCTCGCCGACACCGCGCGGGCGTTGGTCGGCATGGAGGGGAGCTGTGTGCTCGAGGTCGAGCCCGACGGGTACCGCGTCGCGGCGCCGAGCGGGATCACCACGGTATGCCGCGGTCACCTGTTCACCCTCGACACGATGCCGCCCCTCTTTCGCCAGGTGCTCCTCTCGGGGACCGCCGCCTGCGACAACGGGGACACGGCGCCGAAGCAGAGCAGCGAGGGCCCGCAATTCCCGATCGACATGCGCCAGTTGGTGGCCACCCCCATCGTGCTCGGCGACAGCGTGCGGGGCCTGCTGATCGGCGTCAATCACCACAACGCCCGCTTCGGCGCCGAGGATGTGGCCCTGCTGGGCTTTCTCGCCACACACGGCGCCCTCGTGATGCGGAGCCGCACACTCGTGCAGCAGGCCGAACACGCCGCCGACGACGCACGGACGCGTGCACAGGAGGCCGCACGCGCCGCGGGTGTGAACGCGGTCTTGGTCAAGGCTGCCCGCTTGTTGGCCAACGCCACCACGCCCGAAGCGCTCCATCGCGGGCTAGCCGACGTGCTGATGCCGGAGCTTCGGGCGGACGGTTTCGCGGTGTACGCGGCCGACCCGCAGCTCCAGACCGCGCGCTTCGAACATCAGTGGGGGGTCGCCAGCTTCCCGCGCCAGCGCCTTGAAGCCGCCTTCTGGCGCACGCGACTGGGCAACGTGGTGCACAGCGCCACCCCGATGTTCATCGAGGACCTGAGCACCGAGTCCAACCTCGACGAGATCGGCCAGGCCCTCGTCGAGGCCGGCGTGTTTTCGCTCGCCCTGCTGCCGCTGGTGCTCGACGAGCAGGTCCATGGCGTCCTGGCGATCCGCTATCTCGGCGCGCGACGCTTTGACGATGATGAACGAGACCTGCTGACGAACCTTGCCACGCAGGTCACCCTCGCCTTCCGCAACACGCTGCAGTTGGGCGAGCTCGAACGTCGCGCGGATCGCTTCGCCCTCCTGGCGCGCGCACAGCAGCAGCTCACCCAGCTCACCAGCGAAGAAAGCCTGCCGCAGGCCATCGCCGACGCCGTGCGTCTGGTGATTCCCTGCGATGTCGTCGATGTCCTCGCCATCGGCACCGAGGGTTTGCAACGCGTCCTGCACATGGAGGCCGGTCGCGTCATCTCGACGGATCCCGTCACGCTCGCGGATCGGCAGCTCGTGGCGATGACCGCCCAGACGGGCGTCCCACGGTTGGCATCGCATCTGACCGCTGGCCCCGACGGGGACCGCGGCACCATGGAGCTCTGCGCCGCCGTGCGCTTCGGCCAACGCAGCGCTGGCGTTATCCGGCTGCTCGGCGCGAAGCGCGACGCCTTCGCGCTGCAGGACATCGACCTGCTGACCATCATCGCCCGTCACGCCGGTACCGCCGTGGAAACGGCGCGCCTGTTCGCGCTGCAGGAATTCCAGCGTCAACGCGCGGAAAGCGCCGCCGAGCTGGCCAGCGTCACGCTGCAAGCCGTGACGCTGGCTGATGGTGCGACCGAATTGCTCCACGTGCTCGACCGGTTCGTCCCCTCGATCGGCAAGGCCATCGGGGTGGCCCGCGCCCGCGATGGACTCATCGAGTACGTGGCCACCAGTGGGACACTCGATGTCTTCAAGGGGCAGCGGCCGGCCGGCGCCAAGGGCGTGCAGGACATCGCACCGGACGGACGGCCCACCGAATTGACCAGCCTCCGCGATGTCGCCCCGGCCGGCGTTGCCGCATCGCTTCCCGACGAATGGGCGCTGGCCGTCCCACTCGCCGCGCGCGACCGTAGCCTTGGCGTTCTGCTGGTCACGGCGCCGCATGCCGCGCCCCTGCGGCAACGCGACCGCAACGCCCTCGAGCGGCTGTCCACCTCGCTCGCCCTCGCCCTCGACGCCCTGCTCCTCGACGAAGAAGAGCGCTTGGCCCGAGAGCGTGAGCAGTTGCTCGCCACCGCGCTCACCACGATCGACCATCCCATCTTCATTCTCGATCGCGTGGGCGTGCGCTACGCCAATCCGGCCGCCGCGCGTGAGTACGAGTGGTCGCAGCTCGAACTCATGGAGATGCAGTTCGATCAACTCGTGGTCGGGCAGGATGCCCGTGAGGGCATGCGCGAGGCCGAGGGGCTGCGCGCATCCGGCGTGCGCCTCTCGCACGACGTGCACCGCCGACGCGACGGCGGGGAGTTCCCCGCCGCCGTCACGATCAGCCCCCTCACCGGGCAGAACGGTGAGCGCATCGGTCAGGTCGTGAGCGTACGCAACATCAGTGTCGACCGACGCCTCGAGGAACAGCTCCGCCAGACGGAAAAGATGATCGCGCTCGGCGAACTCGTGGCTGGCGTCGCGCACGAAATCAACAATCCGCTCACCGGAATCTCCGCCTTTGCGCAGCTCCTGCTCGAAGAGGAGCTTGGGGACGATCAACGGGAATCGGTCCTGCTGATCAAGCAGGAGAGCGACCGCGCCAAGACCGTGATCAACGATTTGCTGCTGTTCGCGCGGAAAACGGGGCGCGGCGCCGGTCCGGTGGGCATCAACGCCGTGATCGAACAGACGGTGCGCCTCCGGGCGTATCCGCTGCGCAGCGCCGGTATTCAGGTCGAACTACAACTCGATCCCACCGCGCCGCACGTCAGCGGCGACTCGCAGAAGCTCCAGCAAGTCATCCTCAACGTGATCAGCAACGCGGAGCATGCGATGCTCGGCCGCAATGAGCGGCGGCTGATCGTCCGGACCACCCACACGGAAGACCAGGTCGTCATCACCGCCGTCGACACCGGCATCGGCATGACCGCGGAGGTGCGGCGGCGCATCTTCGAGCCGTTCTTCTCCACCAAACCGGACGGCGTGGGTACGGGGCTCGGCCTCAGCGTTAGCTACGGTATCATTCACGCGCACGGCGGAACGATCGGTGTCGAGTCCGACCTCGACGTCGGGTCGACCGTCACCATTGTGCTCCCCGCAGTCCCTTCCGACCGACTATGACCAGTCTTCCGGTACACGATCCGATCGTGGCGATCGAAGCCGCCGGCGCCGCACTCGCTCAGGATTCGATGCGCCGGATTCTCGTGGTCGACGATGAGACCACGATCCGGCTGGCCCTCAGTCGTTTTCTGCGCACCCGCGGCTTCGAGGTGGAAGTGGCCGACTCCGGCGCGGCCGCCCTCGAGATCCTGGCCCACAGCCGCTTCTCGCTGATGCTCTGCGATCTCCGGATGCCCGGAATCAGCGGCCTCGACGTCGTCCCGCGCGCACTGGCACTGGACGCGGATCTCGGCATCATCATGCTGACCGCCGTCAATGACGCCGGCAGCGCCACCGAGGCCCTCTCGAGCGGGGCGTTCGACTACCTCACGAAGCCCGTTGAGCTTCCCGATCTCCAGGCGGCCGTCGAACGCGCCATGATGCGCCGCATCCGCAGCGTTGAGCGGCGGGCGGTCGATCGCCTCATTCGCGAGGAAGTGGCGCTGCGCACGGTGCAGCTGGAGCACGAGAAGGGCGCGCTGCGTTTGATGAGTATCAGTGTCGCCGAAACGCTGATCAACGCCATGGAGGCGAAGGACCTGTACCTGCGCGGTCACTCGCAGCGGGTGGCGGAAATCGCCGCCGCGATCGCCGTGCACCTCGAGTTGGACGCCGTGACGGTCGAGTGGGTTCACACCGCCGGACGCCTGCACGATGTCGGCAAGATCGGGATTCGCGAAGCGGTCCTCAACAAGCCGGGGCCCCTCACCCACGAGGAATTCGCCCATGTGAAGGACCACGTGCGGATCGGCCTCGAGATCCTATCGCCGCTGCACCACCTCGGCGACGCCCTGCTGTACATCCGCGACCATCACGAGCACTGGGACGGCGGCGGCTATCCGTTCGGGCGTGTCGCCGACGACATCACCATCGGCGGGCGGATTCTCACCGCCGCCGATGCCTTCGACGCGCTCACCTCCCATCGGGCCTATCGGGAGCCGATGACGGCCGCCACGACGCTCGATTACCTCCGCCTCCAGGCCGGTCGACTACTCGAACCACGCATCTTCGACGCACTGCATGCCGTGGTGAGCGCTGGCACCGTCGAAGGAATTCCGCGGGTGAAGTAAGCCGAACGCTTGACTCCCACGCTTTTTGTATGTACTTGGTCGTGCTATTCAGCAGCACATGAAGTCGTGGGTATCGCGAGCCGCGTTGCCGCCGCCGGCGTAGAAGCCGGTGCGGACCACGACCGCGTTCGAACTTTTCCGAGGAGAGGAGGCGTCATGCCGCGTGGCGACGAGATTGGGAAGCTCCATCTGATGGATGACGACATGGATGATGTGGGCTACGGCCGCTCGTCGTACGACGAAGATGACGAGGATGGCTACGGCCTCCCCTCGGAAAGCGGCGACTCCCTGTGGGATAGTGCCGAGGACGACGACGAGGACGACGACGAGGACGACGAAGGCGACAGCTTCGAGGACGAGCTGATCGACGACGAGGACGACGAAGACGACATCTTCAGTCGTCCCGTGCGTCGTGGCCCCGGCCGGCCGCCCAAGAATCCGGGTGCCCCGAAGCCGGCCCCGAAGTCGAAGGCGCCCAAGACGGCACCGAAGGTCGACGTGCCCGTGATCATCGACGAGATCGAGGATATCGACGATCTCCTGGACGATGAGTCCGACCTGATGGACGAAGCCTCCGAGCCAGCGCCGATCAAGGCTCCGAAGGTCCCGAAGGCTCCGAAGGCCCCGAAGGCTCCCGCGGCACCCAAAGCGCCCAAGGTGGCAGCTCCGGCAGCTCCGGCAGCGAAGCCTGCTCCCAAGGCCCCAGCCAAGCCTGCTCCGAAAGCCCCCGCCAAGAAAGCGGCCGTAAAGGCACCGGCGAAGGCACCGGCCAAGGCACCGGCCAAGGCACCGGCCAAGGCACCGGCCAAGGCACCGGCCAAGAAGGCGCCCGCCAAGGCCGCCAAAAAGGCCGTCGCGAACAAAGCGCCGGCCAAGAAGGCCGCGGCCAAGAAGGCACCCGCGAAGGCCGTGAAAAAGGCGCCCGCCAAGAAGGCGCCGGCCAAGGCCGTCAAGAAGGCACCCGCGAAAGCCGCTCCCAAAAAGGCGGCCAAAAAGGCGCCGACAAAGGCCGTCAAGAAAG
>CANHJV010000093.1 GCA_947461225.1 Gemmatimonadota bacterium
GGGGCGAAGGCATTTTACGAAGGCTGGATCGCCGATTCACTGGTCGCCGAACAGCAACGCGGCGGCGGTGTGATCACGCGCGCCGACCTCAAAGCCTACACGCCGGTCTCGCGCAACGCGATCGCCAGCACCTATCGTGGCTACCGCCTGCTGGCGATGCCGCCCTCGTCGTCGGGCGGCGTCACGATGACGGAAGCGCTCAACATTCTCGAGCACTACAGCACGGTGCCGGCGTACGGCAGCACACGCTGGTTCCACCTCGTGGGCAGCGCGTTTCAACGTGCCTTCATCGATCGCAACAGCAAGCTCGGCGACCCGGCGTTCGTGAAGGTGCCGATGGACCAGCTCACAAGCAAAGCCTACGCCAAAACGCTGGCCGCCACGATCGACGACGCGCGCATGACAAGCACCAAGGCACTCGAGCCCATGATGCAGCAGCCCGTGCGCGAGCCGGAACACACGACGCATTACGCCGTCGTCGACGCGAAGGGCAACGCCGTCAGCACCACGACCACGCTGAATAATTCGTGGGGCTCGGGCGTCTGGGTGCGCGGCGCCGGTTTCATGCTGAACGACGAGATGGACGATTTCGCCGTGCAGCCAGGCACCGCCAACATGTACGGTTTGGTGCAAGGCGAGGCAAATGCCATTCAGCCCGGCAAGCGCATGCTCAGCGCGATGTCCCCCACCATCGTGCTCGACAAGTCGGGTCGCGTGTTGCTGGTGGTCGGTGCCGCCGGCGGCCCCACGATCATCACCGGCACCACGCAGGTGATTCTCAACGTGATCGATCATCACATGTCACTCGCCGACGCCATGCGCGCCCCGCGCGTCCACCATCAGGCGCTGCCCGACTCCCTCACGTACGAGGACGGCGGCATCCGGCCAGCCGTGCTCGACTCGCTCACGAAAATGGGCTACTCCATGCGCAAGCTGCGCGCGCTCGTGAATATCAACGCGATTATGCGCGTGAAGGGCGGATGGGAAGGCACACCGGAGCCGAGACGGAGTGGCGGAGCGGTCGGATACTGAACTGATGAAGGGCGCTAAGAATTCGAGGCGCGAAAAGTGAACGGCGCGAAGGTAAACGGCGCCAAGAATGAACGGCGTGAACAGCGTCGGAATAGCGAGAGCGCCGTGAGCAGTTGAACTTACGGCGTCGCTGCTGGCCTGACCGTCACCGGCGCGTCCAGCGTGGCGCTGATGCCGGCGCCCGCGTTGATGCACGTGTCGAAGTTCGCGGTGGCAGCGGCCGCCGCTGTACCGGCTGCGGCGCCGGCCGCCGCACCGATCACCGTGCCCTTCGTGTTCTTGCCGATGATCTGGCCGGCGATCGCACCGATGATGGCGCCACCCGCGACCTTTTTCGCATCGGTTCCCTTCGACGCGCTGCGCACACGCTCGGCCGACGCCGACTGCACGGTCGCTTCCAACGGGTACGTGCGGCCGCCATATGTCACCGACAACAACTTCACCGTCAACGACGTTTGGTCGTTCGAATTCTTCGCCGTCTTCGCGTCGACCACTTCAAACGTGCCCGTCGCGCCTGCCGGGATCACGACACCGTTCGTCGCCGTGACCGACTCTTCCAGCGACGCCGTGAACTTCTCACCAGCGGTCACCGTGTTGCTGCACACCGTGTTGCTGGCGGCGAAGCGGAATGACGTCCCCGATGCGACAACGCCCGCCACGGCAACCGGCGCGGGCGTCGGGGTCGGCGCAGGCTTGGGCAGCGGCGTGGACGGCTTGGGAGCGGGCGCGGCCGGTCGCGGTTTCGGTGCCGCGGGCTTCGGTGCCGGCGCGGGCGTGGGTGCTTCGGCGGCCGGCGCCGGCGGTGGCATCACGGGGACGTCCTGAAGCTTCGGCTGCGCCGAGTCCGTCGCCATCGCGAGGTCGCGGCCAAGTGTGCTATCGGTATTCAAGGTCGCGTTGTCGGCGGCCTTGTCGCCGCAGGCACCCAGCGCGGCCAGCGAGAACACCGCCAGGATCATCGTGGAACGTGACGCACGAATATATTGACGCATACAGAAACTCCTGTGAAAGGGACGCGAGGTACGCCCGCGCGATGAGAATAGGTCGAACGCGCCGCGGCGCGAGATTCGGAGTACGATGAACGGAGATCCCCAGGGAATGTCGCCGATGCCGGTACGGCGCGCCCTGCGACGTCTGCTTCCCTACTACCACCCGTACCGGTGGCAAGTTGCGTGCGGCCTGTCATCCGTGGTCATCGCGGCATTCTTGGCCAGCGTCGTTCCGTCCCTGTTGCAGCGTGGCGTCGACGAGATCCGCTCCGGAGCAGCGGTGAGCGCCATCGTGCGCCTTGGTGGGATGATGCTGATCACGGCCCTTGCAAGCGGCGTGCTACGCTTCACCATGCGGTGGCTCTTGAATGGAATCAGTCGCCGCATCGAGACCGACCTCCGTCACGACATCTTCGCTCGCCTCAGCCGTCTCGACGCCAGTTGGTACGCCCGCTGGCGCACGGGGGATCTCATGGCGCGACTCACGAATGATCTCGGGGCCATCCGGATGGCCGCCGGGCCGGCCGTGATGTACCTCGTGAACACCATTTTCGGCGGTCTGTTCGCGATGATCATGATGGTACGCATCAGCCCGCTGCTCACGGCCGTGGCGCTCCTCCCCATGATCGGCCTACCCGTGCTCATGCTGCGCCTCGGGCGCCTAGTGCACGACCGCTTTGAAGCCGTGCAGTCACAGTTCAGTCAGCTCACCACCCGCGCCCAAGAGAACCTCTCTGGCGTACGCGTCGTCCGGGCCTATCGGCAGGAGCGGGCTGAGACCCAGCGATTCGTGACGCTCGGCGACACGTACCTGACCGCCAACATGCGGCTCGCCAAGCTGAACGGCATCATGAACCCGGGCTTCGGTCTGCTGGCTGGCCTGGGCAGTGCCGTCACGATCGGCGTCGGTGGACGTCTGCTCATTCAGGGCCAGATCACCGTGGGCGGCTATGTCGCCTTCGGCATCTATCTCGCGCAGCTCACCTGGCCACTGATCGCACTCGGCTGGACCACGAATCTGTTTCAGCGCGCCGCAGCATCCATGACCCGCGTGCTGGAACTGCTCGACGCGAAGCCGCTGTCGGTGCAAGACACCGGCACCGCGAGTCTCCCGGTGACCGGTGCGGGTGTCGACACACAGCGCGGTGGACGCACCGTCGAGTTCAGACACGTGTCGTTCCGGTATCCGCGCCCCGTCATCGTGAGCGAAGACGGCGCTGCGCACGACGCCAACTACGAACAGACCCCCGACGGCGTCACGCCGGCCGACTCGCGCTGGATCCTGCGCGATCTGTCCTTCCGCATTCCCGCCGGCGGCACGCTGGCCATCGTCGGCGCGACCGGCTCGGGGAAGAGTGCGCTCATGGACCTCATTCCGCGCTGCTTCGATCCGCAGGAAGGACAGGTGCTACTCGATGGCGTCGACATCCGCGAGTTGCCGATCGGCGCGCTCCGCGCGGAATTGGGTTACGTCCCCCAGGAAGCCCTGCTCTTCAGCGAGACCGTGGGCGAGAACATCGGCTACGGACTTGACGTTCCCGATCGCGAACGCATTGCGCACGCCACCGATATCGCGCAGCTGCGTGACACCATCGACGGACTCCCCAACGGCTTCGACACGCGGCTCGGCGAGCGCGGCATCAACCTGTCGGGCGGCCAGAAACAGCGAACCGCGCTGGCGCGCGCCCTGGCCCGTGCTCCACGCGTCGTATTGCTCGACGATGCGCTCTCCGCCGTGGACACGCAGACCGAGGCCGCCATCCTGCAGGAGCTTCGCACCGCGCTGCAGGGGCGTACGGCACTGATCGCGTCGCATCGCGTGAGCGCCGTACGCGATGCCGATCATATTCTCGTGCTCGACGACGGCCGCATCATCGAACAGGGCACGCACGAGGAGCTCGTCCGTCTCGGACAACGCTACACGCAGTTGCTCCAGCGCCAGCAGTTGCTCGAAGCGATCGAAGCCGCCTAGGGCGGCGCTGGCGCCGGCGTCGTACCTACAAACGCTCGACTAAGAACGCCGGCGTCAGCGGCTGCAGAATGGCGGCCAATCGTTCGAACCAGCCGGTGAACATCAGCACCCCGACCAGGATCAGCAGCACGCCGGCCATGCGATTCACGAGTCCCAGATTCTTCTTGAACTTCTGGAAGAATCCCAGGAAGTGCTCGAGCGCGAGCGCGCTCAGCAGGAATGGCACCGCCAGCCCCAGCGAGTAGAACGACAGCAGGGTGATCCCCTTGCCGAGCTGCGATTCGTTGGCCGCCAGCAACAAAATCGCGCCAAGCGTCGGTCCGAGACACGGCGTCCAGCCCGCGCCGAAGGCAATGCCCACCAGGATCGTACCGAGGAAGCCGATCGGTTTGTCACTCAGGTGCACACGGCGTTCCTGCTGCAGCGCACCGATGTTCAACACACCGATCATCCAGAGCCCCATCAGCACCATGAGCACACCACCCACGCGGGCAATCCACCCGCGGTAGGCGAGCATCAGCTGGCCGAAGGCGGTGGCTCCCGCGCCGAGCGCGACGAAGATGAACGAGAAGCCGATCACGAAGAGGACCGCGTGCGTCAGCGCTGCTCGCCGGGAGCGCGAGACATCGTCGAGGCCCATGCCGGTGATGAACGTGATGTAGCTCGGCACGAGGGGCAGCACGCACGGACTGAGAAAACTCAGCAACCCTGCGGTGAACGCGACCAGAACAGTCAGGGAATCAGGAGCCACGACGCGTACTCGCAGTGCTGGAGGAAAGTCCGCGACGGCAGGTGCCGCACAGACCGTAAATCACAAGCCGGTGACGCTGGCGCGAGAAGTCGTGCGCCTCGGCCAAGAGCGTCGTCATGCGTTCCAGCCGTTCGTCGCGAAATTCAGTCACTTTTCCGCACACCGTACACAACAGATGTTCATGATGCGGAATACCGCGTGATGCCTCGTACCGCTTGAACCCTTCACCAAAGTCGCGCTCCACCACGAGGCCACTGCGTACAAGCACGTCGAGCGTGCGGTACACGGTCGCCGTACCCGCCGTCGCCCCGTGTGTGCGCAGTTCACGCGCGACATCCTCGGCTGACAAGTGACGGTCGGTCCCCAGCACCACATCGGCAATCGCCAGACGCTGCGCTGTCGCCGGGAGATTGTGCTCGCGCAAAAACACGCGAAACGCCTCCCGGTCTGCCGCCATGGCCGCCGCACTCGCCGTGGCGTCGTGCGAATCACTCATGCGCAATCACTCGCCACGCGAATCAGACGGCGGGGTACGGCACGCGGACGGCGCGCGCGATCTGCGGCGCCGAGTAGCGCACGATTTCTGATTCCTCGCCCGCACGACGTTGCACCCCGCGTACCACGAGATCGACGGTGATCAGCGGCGCTTCCGCCTCGGCAACGACATCAGCTTCCCATTTGCCGCGCTCGGGCCCCTTCTGCACAAGTCGGTAGCGCGCCGTATACACCGTATGCCGGATGCGCGGCACCGGCGTCGTCTCGATGACCGCCACGTCGTCGGCATCGGCCAGGATCTCCACCTCGTCGAGTTCCTCGTCAGTGGAGTGCTCGGCGACCACGTCAACATCGAGCGCGACGTCGGTGGCTTCGACCAGCATGGCATCATCGGCGACGAGCTCGGCGTCCGCGGCGTCCGCGGCGTCCGCGACATCCGCGACATCCGCGGCCTCGACGACATCGTGGTCGAACGGCAGCTCCGGTGCCGTCGGGTGCTCAACCACCACGACGGGCACTCGCGCGGCGATGACGGCGATCCCTGTTTCGACACCACCCTGCCGCAACGGCGAGAACAAATGCAATTCCTCGATGCGATCGAGCGGCACGTGCGCGAGTACCACCTTCAGGAATCGCTCCGTGATCTCGGACACCGGCGCGTCGGCGCGATCGGGCGCGACCGGCTCCGGCACGACGAGCTCCGTCGTCTCCGCGTCGGCTATGGCCAGATCCGTCGCGTCGATCAACTCCGCCTGCGGTGCGTCGTCGTCGGGAACAGTCGTCTCGATGGGAATCGTCATCACGTCAATCAGGTGATCGGAAGGAACAGGTAAGGCGACTGGCCGGCACGCGACGCGTGATCACGGTTGGTCGGATTGCGATCGCGCGCATGTTGCTCACGCTCGATGGATCGTCGCAGCATGCGCAGAATACCTGCGCGTTGATGTCTACACCGAACGCCGAGTCAACGTCAGGCGGTCGGCAACGGGCTGCCTTGGAAAGATCAACGACCTCGGCACCAGCGAACAAGGCAAGAACGCCAACGCCCGTGCCTTGCCGAAATACTCATTATCTTATCACTAAACCATTTCCATGCACATTACCCGCGATCGAGGTGATCGCCGCGGCCGCGGTCGTCAGGACGTCGGCCGGCTGCACTAGGGACACGCGGAAGCGCCCGCGTCCCGCATCGCCGAACGCGATGCCCGGCGTCACGACCACACCCGGCCCCTCCATCAGGGCATCCACCCAGCCCCAGTCGTCATACCCGGCCGGCACGGGGAGCCAGAGATACATCGTGGCCTTCGGGGCCTGTACTTCCCACCCCCCCGCCTGCATCGCCGCCACGAGCGCATCGCGGCGAACGCGGTACTCGGCCACGATGGGCGGCACGATCGCGGCATGGTGCGTAAACGCCGCCGTACCAGCCATCTGCGCCATCGTGCTGACCCCGTAGCCGATGTTCGAGCGGTAGACATCGAGCTGCGCGATCGCCTCGCGCTTCCCCGCCACGAACGCCACCCGCAGGCCGGCCATGTTGAAGCTCTTACTGCAGGTGTGCAGCTCCACGGCCACGCGCGACGCACCGGGCACCTGGAGTACGCTGGGCACGACGTAGCCGTCGTACGACAGTTCACTGTACGCCAAGTCACTGATCAGCAGGATATCATGACGCGCGGCGAACTCCACGAGCTGCGCGTGATCGTCGAGCGTGATCGTCGCCGTGGTGGGATTGCCCGGATAGTTCACGATCAGCACGCGGGCCCGCGCAACGTCACCCGGCGCCACCGCCTCGAGATTCAAACGCCCGTCGGGAAGGAACGGCACGAAAACCGGCTGCGCACCGGCGAGCATCGTCGCGCGCGCATACACCGGGTAGTACACCTCGGGAATCAGCACGACGTCGCCCGGATTCGTATGCGAGAGAATCAACTCGGCGATACCCTCTTTGGATCCGGCCAGCGCCAGCAGCTCACTCCCCAGATCGATGCGCACGCCAAAGCGCGTGTGCAGATAGCCCGCCACCGCCTGCCGAAAGAGCGGATGCGCCCGGAACTCCGGATAGCCACTCAACCCGCGATCGGCCGCCGTCCGCTGCATCGCCTCGACCACGACATCGGGGATCGGACCATCCGGGCTGCCGATGCCGACGTCAATCAGAGACTTACCGGCGGCGCGCTGCCGAATGCGACGCGCGTCGAGTTCGTAAAACACGTACGGCGGGATCGCCGCGAGGCTGTTGAGCGACATATCGGAAAGTAAACGGGAAGCGGGGACGCCTACAGCAGCGACACCGGGTCGCGATCGACGGTAAGTCGGAGTTCATGCAGCTTCGGCACCGGGCAGCGCTCGGCGATGTAGCGCGCCACCCGTGTCATCAGCTTGGGCTGCGATGATTTCAGCAGGAAGTGCCACCGCCAGCGGTCCTTAATGCGATCGATCGGACACGGCGCCGGCCCCACGAAGACCAGGTCGCGCAACCCCTGACGCTCCACCAGCCGCTGCACCCAGTTCGCCGCGGCCACCGCCGTCGCCGCCGTCGCGGCCTGATCCAGACCGCTCACCATCACATTGGCGATGCTGACGAAGGGCGGATACGCCGGCATCCGACGCGCCCCAAGCTCCTCACGCACGAATCCGGTCACGTCGTGCGTGATCGCGTGACGAATGGCGTGACTGTTCGGCATGCGCGTCTGGATGATCACGTCGCCCCCCTTAGGGCCGCGCCCAGCGCGCCCGGCCACCTGACTCACCAATTGGAACGTGCGCTCGGCCGCCCGGAAGTCCGGGAGATTCAAGCCCGTGTCCGCATCGACCACCCCCACCAGCGTCACGTTGGGGAAGTCGAGCCCCTTGGCGATCATCTGCGTGCCCAGCAGGATGTCCACCTCGCCGCGCCCCACACGATCGAGGATCTGCGTGTGCGCCCACTTGCCGCTCGTCGTATCCACGTCCATGCGCGCGATACGCGCTTCCGGAAAGCGCTCGGCCAGCACGCGCTCTACCTGCTGCGTTCCCAGACCGCGTCGCCGCATCGTGTCGGCCGAGCATTGCGGACATACCGCCGGCACCGGCTGCTGATGCTGACAGTAGTGACACACAAGCATCTCGGGCACACGATGATACGTGAGCGAGATGCTGCAATGCGGGCACACCGGCACGTCACCGCAGGCGTTGCATTGCATGAACGACGAATAGCCACGACGGTTCAGCAACAGCAGACTCTGCTCACCACGCAGCAGGCGCTGTTCGAGGGCCACCAAGAGGGACGTGCTGAACACGCCCAGTGTTTCGTCAAATGGCGCATTGGGATTGCGCGCCTTCACCGCCTGCTTCAACTCCACGCGCATGTCCACCACCGTGACCGGTGGGAGCTGCGCACCGGCGGCACGATCGGGAAGCGTGAGTCGGATCGCCTGACCGCGATCGGCCCGTTCCCACGTTTCCAGGCTCGGCGTAGCACTCCCCAATACCACCACGGCGCCTTCAATCCGCGCCCGCACGATGGCCGCTTCCCGTGCGTGGTACCGCGGCGTCTCCGACTGCTTGTAACTACTCTCGTGCTCTTCGTCCACGATCACGACGCCCACACGCTCGAGCGGTGCGAACAGCGCCGAGCGGGCACCAACGGCGATGCGCCGTTCGCCGCGACGCAGCGATTGCCACGCATCGAGTCGCTCACCGTCGCTCAGCCCCGAATGCAGCACCGCCACGTCGTCGCCGAATGCCCCGCGGAAGCGATCGACCGTCTGTGAGGTGAGCGCGATCTCCGGCACGAGCACGATGGCCGTCTTGTCCCGCTGCTGTAGGATCGCGCGCAGCACCTCGATGTACACCAGCGTCTTGCCACTGCCGGTCACACCGTGCAGCAGAAACACCTGCCCCGGATCGCCCGCGAGAATGGCGCGCACGGCTTCCTGTTGTGCCGCACTCGGATTGGGCGGCGGCAACGTGCCGGCGCGATCGGCAAAGGGGTCGCGCTGCTGGACTTCGTCACGGATCTCAACGAGGCCGCGCTTCGCCATCGCCGCGAACACGCCGGCGCTGCAGTTGGCCTGCATACGCAGCGATTCCAGCGGCGCGGCGCCACCTTGCGCCTCGAGCAGGTCGTACACGACGCGCTGTTGCTTGGCGCGGGCGAACGTCTGCTCCCGCTGCAGCAACGACGGCAGATCCATCACGATACGTACCATGCGCTGCGTGCGAGACGCCGGCGCCGGTGCCTTGGCCGAACTCAGCGCGGTCGGGAGCATCGAGCGCAGCGTCAGCCCCAGCGGCGCGGCATACCAGTCGGCGATCCACTTGGCCGTTTGCAGCAAGGCGGCGGGCAACGACGGGACGTCATCGACGACGGCCTGAATCGGCTTGAGGGCGATGCCCGCCGGCGGCTCGGTCGCACCGAGGCAAATGCCGATTTCCGGGCGATTGCGAAACGCCACCAGCACCCGGGTGCCCGACGCAACCGGCACGGCAATCCCCTCGGGCACGCGATACGTGAACGTGCGGAAGAGCGGCGCTGCCAGCGCCACCTCAATGCATCGAGACGCCCCGTCCGGCGACGTCAGCGGCGCTGCACGCCGAGCCCCGGCGCGTCGCTGAGGGTGACCTGTCCGTTCGGGATCGACGGGCCGGTGAACGGGTCGTCGGAGAGCAACGCGGCGCCGTCGAGGTCGGCGTCGTCGAGCAGCGGCGAGAAATGCGCGGCCGCCGCGATCCCGAGCGTCGTTTCGATCATGCAGCCACACATCACGCGCATCCCATGCGCCCGCGCCACGGCGATCATACGCATCGCTTCGCGCAGCGAGCCGCACTTGGCGAGCTTGATGTTGATGCCGTCCACCGCGCCCACGAGCTTGGGAATGTCTGCCGCTACGATGCACGACTCGTCGGCGACCACCGGGATGGGCGAGCGCTCGCGCACGAAGCGCAGCCCGTCGAGATCGTGCGGCGCCAGCGGCTGCTCCAGCATGTCCACGCCCACGTCGGACAACGGCTGCAGCATGGCGAGCGCCTGCTTCGGCGTCCACGCCGCGTTGGCGTCCACGCGGAGCACGGCGTTCGGTGCTTCCTCGCGCACGATACGCAGCACCTCGCGGTCCCAGCTCGATCCCAGCTTGATCTTGAGAATCGGATACGCGGCCGCGTCGCGCACGCGTGCGCGCAGCGTCTCGGCATCAGGTGCAATGCCGATCGTGAACGTGGAGCGGGGCGCAGCCTTCGGGTCGAGCCCCCACAGCTTCCAGAGCGGCACCCCGAGGCGCTTGGCGGCCAGATCGTGCAACGCCGAGCTGATGGCACAGCGCGCGGCGGCATTCCAGCGCAACGTCTTCTCAAGGGCACGTTCGATGGCGTCGATCGACCAGCTGTCGGCTTTCTCCAGCACGGGCGCGAACTGCGTCAGGGCCGCCATCACGCTGTCGGCCGTTTCGCCGTAGAAGCGGCTTGGCGCCGCCTCGCCCCACCCTTCCGCGCCATCGTCGTCGCGCAACCGCACCCACACCACGCGATACTCGCTGAAGCCGCCGCGCGCGATGATGAACGGATGCGTGGTATGAACCGTAAGGATTTCAGCGTGCAGTTGCATGTGACGAGCAGTGTCGATGGTGGAGATCAGAACGGCGTCGTGCCCGACGGACGAGACGCGCGGGCGGCGCGCAGCTCGGCTCCCGGGGCCTGCCCCAGAAAGGCGATCAAGGCATCGGCGAGTTCGAAGCCACGATCATACCGATCGGCGGCCTGTTTCGAGAGACACTTCATGGTGATCGCGCTCAATCCCGCGGGGATGCGCGCATCGACCTGATCGGGCGCGACCGCCGTTTCGTGGACGTGCTTGTATCCCACGGCATACGAGTCGTCCCCATCGAACGGCGGGTGCCCCAGCAGCATTTCGTACAGCAGCAATCCCACCGCGTACAGGTCGCTGCGGCCGTCTACCAGTTTGCCCATCGCCTGCTCGGGCGACATGTAGTGCGGCGTGCCCATCGCGCGCCCATTGGCGGTGAGACGGCCATGAAAGCGCGCCGTGGCGATCCCGAAATCGGTGAGCGCGACGTTCCCGTCTTCGTCGAACAGAATATTGTCGGGCTTGATATCACGATGTACGACGCCGTGGCGGTGCGCGTAATCGAGCGCGCACGCCACCTGCACCGCGATCGACGCCGCCACGCTCGCCGACACCCTCTTCCGCCGCGACAGCATGTCGGCCAGCGAGCCGCCCGCGTAGTACGGCATCGCGAGATACTCGATATCGCCCGCCGTACCCATGTCGGCGATCGCGCAAATGTACGGATGAATCAGGCGCGCAGCGGCTTCGGCTTCACGCCGGAAGCGCTCGCGCATCTCGGGCTCCTGCGCCAACGTGCGGTGCAACACCTTGATCACCAGCGGCCGCGCCAGCACGGCATGCTTGGCCAGATACACATGCGCCATGCCGCCGCTCCCCAGCCGCTTCACCACCGTATAGCGATTGCCCGTGGCCACGCGCAGTTCGCGCAGCTCTTCATCGGGGATATCGATGGGCGGGGCCGACACGTCCGGCAGCGGCACGCCGCACCGCGTGCAGCGCGCGGCTGCCGCCCGGTTCCAGGTCCCGCATTCAGGGCAGAACATCTGGCTTGGCAGGAGAGAGAAGAGGATGCAGGCGGGCAGACGGGCGTGTCACAGCAAGCGCCGGCGCCTCAAATACAAAAGTAGCAGGCCGCCCAACCCGAGCTGTACGACCAGCAGCACCCAGAACCCGTGGGGCCATCCCGACAGCGGCATCGTCGAAAAGTTCATGCCCCACATGCCGCTCACCACCACGAACGGCAGTGACATCGTGGCCACCACCGACAGCGCCTTGGTCGTCGCTCCCAGACGATTCGACACCTGGGTGAGATACGCGTCCATCGTGCTGCTGAGCAGATCGCGATACGTATCGAGCGCATCGTTGATCCGCAGCACGTGATCGTAGATGTCCCGGAAATAGATCTGCACGTCGGCGGTCAACAACGTGCTCGGCCGATTCGTAAGCACGTTCATGACTTCGCGCGACGGTTGCAGATAGCGACGCAGCGACAGCACCAACCGCTTCACATGGAACAGATCACGCAACGCCGTTTCATCGAAGGCCACGAACACCCGCTCTTCGATCCCGTCGATGAATTCGTCGATCTGCTGCATGATCGGGAAGAAGCTGTCGATCGTGTCATCGAGGATCGCGTGCAGCGCACGTTCCACCCCCCGCGAGAGGAGCTCCGGCGACCGGCGCAGCTGCTCCGACACGCGATCGATCGACGCCATCGGCCCGGCGTGCACCGTGACCAGGTAATGCGGCCCGAGAAAGCAGTACAACTCCTTCGTTTCCAGGTCGTACGGATCGTCGGTGTCGGCGGCGAGCGCCACGCCGCGGATGATCACGAACAGGAAGCCGTCGTACTCCTCGAGCTTGACGCGCGAATTCGGGTTGAGCGTGTCCTCGATCGCGAGCGGATGGAACCGAAAGAGCTTCTCCAGCAACGCATGCTGCGAACGCACCGAGGAGTCGATGTCGACCCACATCGGGCCGCCATTGGCCAGCAACTGGGCGATGTCGCGCGGATGACAATCGAAGACCGCCTCACCCGA
>CANHJV010000094.1 GCA_947461225.1 Gemmatimonadota bacterium
ATCGTCACCAACGCCCGCGTCTACACGGCCGACGACGCCCGTCCCCTCGTCGAGGCATTCGCGGTACGCGATGGCCGCATCGCCTTCGTAGGCTCGCAGCGGGAAGCCGCGGTGCTGAGAGGCCCCAACACGCGCGTCGTCGACGCCGGCGGGCGTACGGTGATCCCCGGCATGGTCGATGCCCATGCGCACTTCAGCGGGCTGGCGCAGACGCTGCGGTCGGTGGATCTCACGGGCACCAACAGCCTGGCCGAGGTGATCGCGCGAGTGGTGGCCAAGTCGAAATCGGTGCCCGCGGGCACGTGGATCACGGGCCGTGGGTGGGATCAGAACGACTGGGGCGTGACCGACTTCCCCACGCACGACGCCCTCACGGCGGCGCTCCCGGATCATCCGGTGTTGCTGGAGCGCGTGGATGGCCACGCCACGTACGCCAACATGGCGGCGATGAAGGCAGCCGGTGTCACGGCCGCCTCGAAGGCGCCGGTGGGCGGGCAGATCATCAAGGACGCCAAGGGCAATCCCACGGGTGTGTTCGTGGACAACGCCAGCGACGTGCTCGAAGCCAAAGTGCCGGCCCCCACGGCGGCCGAGTACAAGAGTGCACTCAAGGAAGCGATTGCGCTCATGCACAGCTGGGGACTCACCGGCATGCACGATGCCGGCGCGTCGCGTACGGCGATCGACACCTACGAGGAGCTGGCGAAGGCCAAGGAACTGAATCTCCGCCTGTACGTGATGATCGGCGACGACAAGGCCGCGCTCGACCATTACTTCGCGAAGGGACCGCAATCGGCCATGTACGACGGGCAGCTGTGGGTGCGCGCCGTGAAGCTGTACGCTGACGGCGCGATGGGCTCGCGTGGCGCGGCGTTGCTGGAGCCGTACAGCGACGACCCGAACAATTCGGGGCTGCTCAAGAGCACGCAGGAGCACATCCGCGAGGTGGCCGAGCGTGGCCTCAAGGCGGGGTTCCAGATCAACTCGCACGCCATCGGCGACCGCGGTAATCGCGTGGTACTCGACGCCTACGAGCAGGCGCTGAAAACGGTGCCCACGGCCGATCATCGGTTCCGCGTGGAGCACGCGCAGATCCTGCATTACGACGACATCCCGCGCTTCGCGCAGCTGGGCGTGATTCCCAGCATGCAGGCCAGTCATCAAACCAGCGACATGTACTGGATCGGCAAGCGACTGGGCCCCACGCGCTTGTACGGTGCATACGCGTGGCAGTCGTTGTTACAGACGGGCGTCGTGATTCCGAATGGCAGCGATTTCCCAGTGGAGCAGGTGAATCCGCTGATCTCGTTCCACGCGTCGATCGCGCGCCAGGATGCCCGCGACTGGCCGGCGGGTGGCTGGTTCCCGGAGCAGAAAATGTCGCGCGAGGATGCGCTGCGCAGCATGACGATCTGGCCGGCGTACGCGGGCTTTCAGGAATCGTCGATGGGATCGATCACGGCGGGCAAGCTCGCCGACTTCGTCATTCTCGACACGGACATCATGCGCGTTCCGGCAGAGATGGTCATGAAGACGAAGGTGGTGTCCACGTGGGTGGGTGGAAAGGCGGTGTTCGAGGCGGCGAAGTAGATGCGCACCGTTTCGCTCCTCCCCGCCGCCACGGAAATCATGGCGTTTCTTGGCGCCACGGATCATCTCGTGGGGGTAACGCACGAATGCGATTACCCGGAGATCATGATGTCACGGGTTCGCGTCACCAAGAGCAGCATTCCGCACTCGAGTGATCCGGCGGTCATCGACGCCGCGGTGCGCGAGCTGCATGGCGCGGGGCACGCGCTGTTTTCCACGGACGAATCGCGCATCAAGGCGCTGCACCCCGACGTGCTGCTCACGCAGGCGCTGTGCGATGTGTGCGCGATCAGTGAGACCGACGTGCGTGCGCTGGCCGCCACGCTCTCGCCGGTACCGCGCATCGTGACGCTGGGGGGCACCACGCTCGATGGGGTGTACGCCGACATTCAGGCCGTAGCGCAGGTGATGAACGCCAGCGACGAAGCCGAGGAATTGCTCGCGGGACTGCGTGACCGCGTAAAGCATGTGCACGACATCCTGAAGGCCGCCAAGGCGCCGCGTCCGCGCGCCGCACTCATCGAGTGGACCGACCCGGTGTACATCGCGGGGCATTGGGGCCCCGAGCAAATCAAGCGCGCCGGTGGCTTCGACGTCCTCGGCACCGCCGGGATGCATTCCACCACGGTGCCCATGGAGCAGCTGGTGCTGGCCGACCCGCAGTTCGTGCTGTTCGCGCCGTGCGGCTACTCACTGGCAGCATCGGTGGCCGAAGCGAAGCGGTGCCTGGGGCTACCAGAGTGGTCGTGGCTGGCCGGCCGTCAGGTGTGGGCGCTGGACGCCAACGGCCTGGTGAGCCGCCCCGGCCCGCGCATCGTAGACGGGATCGAGGCCATGGCGCGCATCTTCAACCCGTTGTTGTTCACGGCGATTGATGCGCGGCATGCGGAAAGGGTGCGCTGAGAACTGACGACGGCAAACTGCCAACTGCCTAGGGGGCAGTTTACGATCGTCAGTTTTCCGTGCGGAGCTATCCAACCCACAGCTTCACCGCCATCAGCACCATCAGCCCCGCAAACATTTTGCGTAGCACGGTGGCGTCCACATGCGTGGCGATCTGGGCACCGAAGTACGCGCCCGCGGCCATCCCCACCGCGATAAACAGGGCGTCCTTCGGATGCAGGTGGCCAGCCTTGTAATACGCGGTGGCGCCGACGGCGGCGCCGAGTGGCAGCACGAGGGCGGCGAGCGAGGTCCCCGCCGCTTGCTGCGGGGGCATCTTGGCCAGGTAGATCAGCGCCGGCACGATCACGATGCCGCCGCCGATCCCGAAAATACCGGAGAGCACGCCGGCACCGATGCCGATGGCGACCAGGAGGAGAATCATGCTCAAAGAATAGCACCTATATTTGCGCCATGCTTTCTGAATCCTCCGTAGCCTTTCTCAAGCGCCTGCTCGACACGCCCGGTCCGTCGGGCTTCGAAGGCGCACCGGCGCGCGTCTGGCGTGCCGAAGCCGCCACCTTCGCCTCCGTGAAGGCCGATGTCGTGGGCAACAGCCTCGCCACCGTCGAAGGAAGCGGCGGCCCCACGATTCTGCTGGCCGGTCATATCGATGAGATCGGCGTGATCGTCACCTATATCGACGAGAACGGCTTCATCTACTTCGAGCCGATCGGCGGATGGGACCCGCAGGTGCTCGTGGGTCAGCGCATGCGCTTTCTGGGACGCCACGGCGACGTGTTCGGCGTGATCGGCAAGAAGCCGATTCACCTGATGAAGCCCGACGAACGCGAGAAAGCGTCGAAGATCACCGACCTCTGGGTCGACATCGGCGTGAAGAACAAGGCCGAAGCGATGGAGCACCTGGAAATCGGCGACGCCGGCGTGATCGACGCGCGAGTAATGGAGATGCCGAACAACCGCATCGTGTCGCGCGCGATCGACGACCGCATCGGCGCGTTCGTGGTGCTGGAAGCGCTGCGGCGCTACGCCGAGAAGCCGGGCGCCGCCCGCGTGATCGCAGCCGCCACGGCGCAGGAAGAAATCGGCTACGCCGGCGGCGGTGCCCGCGTGGCCGCGCAGCAGCTCGACGCCACGATGGCGATCGCGGTGGACGTCACGTTCGCCACCGATCACCCGGGCGTCGAGAAGAAGGAGCTCGGCGAACACAACGTGGGCGGTGGCCCCGTGCTCACCCGCGGATCGATCGTGCATCCGGTGGTGTTCCGCTTGCTGGCCGACACGGCCAAGAAGCTCGAGATCCCGTACTCCGTGCACGCCGCCGGTCGGTTCACCAGCACGGACGCCGACGGGATTCATCTCACGCGCGATGGGGTGGCCACGGCGCTGCTGTCGATCCCCAACCGCTACATGCATTCGCCCAACGAACTCGTGTCGCTCGACGACCTGGATCGGGCGGCCGATTTGATCGCGGAAGCGTGTCGGTGTGTTACCGCTGAGACCGACTTTACGGCGCGGTAGGTACGGCCAACTGCTGAGGTAGCAGGAAGGAGGGAGTCAGGGTGGAGGACGCAGGTTCAACGACTCTGACCCCTTGAACGGAACGCGCGGTGTCCCTGCTTCCTCCTTCCTGACGCCCTCCTTCCTGCTTCCTAGGCAGTTGGCCGTTGGCAGTTGGCTACGCGATAGTAGCCCGCAACCGAACGACCGCCGCCGCGACGTCTGGATCAGCGTCACCGGCGAGCGACTCGATCGCGCCTATCACGGCGTACCCGCGTGCGCGAACGAGGGCCTCGAGGGCCGCAATGCGAATCCACGCGTCGCGATTGGTCTGGCGTTCGCCGGGCTCGGCCGCCACCGCCGGCTGGGCGATGCGAAGTAAGCGCTGAATCGCGTCGGCACTGCCGAGCTTGCCGAGGGAGGCGAGCATTTCCAGCGCCACGTCCTCGTTGCGCTCCTTGTCGAGCGCGGCGGCCAGCCGGGCGGCATGCGGGCGGACACCACCTCCACCGTGGCCGGGCAGTCCGTACGCGGCGGCGGCGATGCGGCGGACTTCCGGATGCGCGTCTTCGATCACGCCGTGCAGACCGGGCATCGCTTTGGCGGTGCCGAGTCGCATAAGGGCGCGCGCGGCGGCGATGCGGATGCGATCGTCCTCATGCGTCAGCAGCGGCAGCATGACCACGTCGGCCTGTTCCACACCCATTTCACCGAGCAGCGCGACGGCATTACGCACGACGAACCAGCGACTGTCGCGCACGAGGTCGAACAGCAGCGTCGCGTTGAGATCGAGCGCCACGATGCTGTCGAAGTAGGCGCGACGCGCCTGACTCTCCGACGAATTCAAGAGCTCCTGCACCAGCACCTCGACGGCGGCATCGCCGGCGCGGGCCATGAGTTCGAGAATGATCGTGCGCTCAGGCGTGTACGGCACGCGCGTGGCGAGCAACCGCAGCGACGTGCGGTGCAGCAGCCGGCGCATGATGCGCTCGCCGCCGAGTCGTCCACCGCCGCCACCGACGGCGTGCACATGTTGCATCGTGGCACGCGCAATCGATTCGATGGTGAGCGCGTCACCGCGGAACTCCGCGCCGTCGATGAGCTCGATGAGCAGATCACCGGCGGCCAGTGCCGCGTCATCAGTGCGGGCGGTGGCGAGACGCGACAGGGCGTTGGCCACCGCGCTGCCGCCCGCGGTGCTGGTGCCGGTCCCGCTATCATCGAGCACCGCCGAACTGGAGGGCGTGAACCGCGGGCGCTGATCGGCGCCGGGCTCCAGCGGCGTTACGAGGACGCCCCACAACCGCAGCAACTCGCGCGGGCGTTCCTCGCTGCTGATCGCACGCGTGATCGTGGTGGGCGTGTCCCCCGACAGCGGGAGCGCCTCTGCGCCGGCTCGAAACGGCTGCGCGAACAGCGAGGCAAGGGTGAGCAGCTCGCCGGGAGCGGCACCCTGACGGACCGTGATCGAACCGATCCCGAGGGCGAGGGCGCGTCGGAGCATCCCGCCAATCAGCGGATCGTCGATCGCGAGGCGCCCGTCGAGGGGGACGCCCTCGAGCACGAACCGTCCATCGACGATCCGGCACAGCAGCGCCCCGTCGCGCGAACGTGCGGTCAGCTGACGCAGGGCCTCGCGCACGAGCGGCTGCATCACGAGCTCGGCATCAATTTCGCCGGCTGTTTCGGGCGGGCGGAGCGCTTGGACGGCGGCCACCCGATCGATCAGCACGGCGAGGGCCCGGAGCACGGCGCCGGACGAACGGCCGTCGGGCACCGCCCCGTGCGTGCCGCTCTCGGTCGTGTTCGCGTTCGGTGTACTGCGTCGGTAGCCAAGGGGACCCATAGATCGGAAGTTACGAAGTAGGGATCTCGATGGCGATAGCGCGGGCCTTATCTTCCGAACATGGAACACCGCGATCTTTCCGCGACGTCCACCGACGGCGTGACGCAAACAACCGACGTGCCGCTGTACTGGCGGGCCGATGGTCCACCGGGCGCACCGCCGGTGTTGCTCCTGCACGGCGGCCCCGGCGCGCACCATGACTACCTGTATCCGCAGCTGCTGGCGCTGTCGGACACGTATCGCGTGATCACCTACGATCAGCGTGGCGGCGGCAAATCCAAGACGGACGATCCGACGCCGGTCACGTGGCAAACGCAGGTCCGCGATCTTGCCCAGATCATCACGGAGTTCGGACTGATTCCCCCCACGATCGTGGGCTATTCCTGGGGGGCGCTGCTGGCGATGCTGTACGCGACCGAGTGTGCGCGAGACGGCGACGCGCGTCTCGCGCCGGCACGTCTCGTGCTGATATCGCCAGCGCCCATCACCCGTGCGTGGCGGGACGAGTTCGAAGCGACACTCGCCGCGCGCGGACGCAGTGCCGAAATTCTGGCCATGCGCGAGGAACTCGCCGCGTCCGGTCTGCGCGAACGTGATCCGGCGGCGTATCGCCAGCGCGGCTTCGAGTTGAGCGTGGCCGGCTATTTCGCCGACCCGTCACGGTCGCGCGCGCTCACGCCGTTCCGCGTCACGGGCCGTGTGCAGCAGTCGGTGTGGGAGAGCTTAGGTGAATTCGACCTGAGAAACGCGTTACGTGCCGTCCACTGCCCGACGCTCGTCATTCATGGTCGACAGGATCCCATCCCGCTCGAGTCGGCTGCCGCCGCTGCCCAGTCGTTGAGCGCCGAGTTCCTCGTGTTGGACGATTGCGGACATGTGCCCTACGTCGAGCAACCGGACCTGCTGTTCGCTGCCATACGTCGATTCCTTGCTGAGAGCCATGGTTCCCTTCGGTCCGGTCACGCACACCCCACTCACCACGATTCCCGTTGATGGCCGCGAGGTGCGCGTCACGCTGCACACCGCGCACGACGGCATCGAATTAGTGGGTCGTCTGTTTTTCGCCGAACAAGGATGGACGAACAACGGCATTCCCGACCGCGGCGTGCTGCCCGGCCGCACGCTGTACGACGTGGAGCTGCTGGCGCGCGATCTGCGCCCGGAGGAGCTGGCCCAACGCTACCGCCGCGCCAACGCTGAGAAACGCCGCTTTCACGGCCTGCGGCAACTCACGCTCGAGCTGCTGGGGAAGGTGCGCTACATGAACCAGGTCGCGGTGAGCGTGCGCACGGGGCTGCTGGACGGTGAGGCGGCCGGTCAGGAGTTGGATCTGACTGAGGCGCAGATGCAGGCACTGGTGAAGCAGGTGCGGCATTTGGTGGGGATCGAGGGGTGAAGGCTGCGAACTCGGAACTGCCAACTGCTTAGTAGGCAGGGAGGAGGGGGTCAGGGTGGAGTGTGCAGGGATACTGCGCCGTGCTCCTGCTTCCTCCTTCCTGACACCCTCCATCCTGCTCCCTAAGCCGTTGGCAGTCCCCCAGGCGCGGATCGCACTACATTTCACTCATGGACTGCCGTTCCGCCGCCTTCGCCTTGACCCAAATCGCCACCCTCCTCGAGCTGCACGACGAGGACCGGTTTTCGGTGCGAGCGATGCAGACGGCGGCGCGCGTGGTGGCGTCGCATGGCGAGACGGATCTCGGACAGGCGTTGGCGCATGACCTCGCCGCGGAAAATGTGATCGCCCCGGCGGCCATCGAAGTGCTGCGTGACCTGGCGATGAGCAACGGCTCGGCCCTGCTGGAGCGCCTGCAGGAAGAGACGCCCGAGGGGCTGCTGGAGATGCTGCGCGTGCCCGGACTGGGTCCGTCGCGTATCCGATCCATTCACGAGGGGCTGCATATCGACTCGCTGCTGGAGCTGGAAACGGCAGCGCGCGATGGACGGTTGGCCGAGCTGCCGAAGTTCGGCACCAAGACGTCGGAGAACATTCTCAAGGGGATCGCTGATTTGCGAGCCACTGGGGCGTACGTGCTCTGGCAGCATGGACGCGCGGAGGCCGAGCGCATTGCCGAGGCGATTCGTGCGCATCCGGATGTGCTCGAGCTCGAGATCGCTGGATCGATTCGCCGTCGCATGGAGATCGTACGCGATGTGGATCTGGTGTGCGCCGTACGCGGCAGCCCCAGCGTCGTGGCCGCGTCGTTTGCGCAGTTACGTGGCGTGAAGGAAGTGTTGGGCGGTGGTGGCCGCACCCTGTCGCTGCGACTCGAGGACGGCGTGCGCGTGGATGTGCATTGCGTGCGTCCCGAACAGTTCGCGCTCGCGCTCTGGCGTGCCACGGGCAGCAGCGCGCACGTGAAGCAGATCACCGAGCGCGCGGCGGGCCTGGGCTTTGTGCTCGCCGGCGACGAACTGCGCGATCGCGACGGCGCGCTGGTGTCGATTCCCGACGAACCGGCGCTGTATGCGCGGTTGGGATTGTCCTACGTGGTGCCCGAGCAGCGCGAAGCGATGGGCGAGATCGACGCCGCGGCGCGCGGTCCCTTCCCCACGCTGATCACCGAAGCTGATCTGGTCGGCGCTCTGCACTGTCACTCGCAGTACAGCGACGGCGGTGCGACGATCAGCGATATGGCCAGCGCGGCGCGCGCCCGTGGGCTGCGCTATCTCGGGGTGTCCGACCACTCGCAATCGAACACGTACGCCGGTGGCTTGTCGCGCGACGCGATTCTGCGGCAGCATGACGAGATCGATGTGTTGAACGCGCAGTATGTGGCACAGGGCGTGGAGTTCCGCGTGCTCAAAGGCATCGAGGCGGACATCCTGCCCTGCGGTCGCGTGGATTACGATGCGGCGTTTCTCGATCGCTTCGACTTCGTGATCGGCTCCGTGCATTCGCGCTACGGCATGAACGAGCGGCAGATGACGGACCGCGTGCTCAAGGCGCTCGACGATCCGCATCTCACGATTCTCGGCCATCCCACGGGGCGCTTGCTACTCACCCGTGAACCGTACGCCATTGACATCGCAGCCATCATCGAGAAGGCCGGTGCGGTGGGCGTGGCAATGGAGCTCAATGCCGACCCGCACCGCCTCGACATCGACTGGCGCGCCTGTCGCGTGGCCCAGGAGAAGGGCGCGTTGGTGAGCATCGGTCCCGACGCCCATTCACCGCAGGGCTTCGAGCATCTCGAACTCGGCATCGCCAGCGCGCGCAAGGGATGGCTCACGCCAGCCAATGTGTTGAACACCCGGTCGGCCGACGAGGTGTTGGCGTTCGCGCGGGGACGGCGAGAGCGGGCGGGCACGATGCCACCGCACCTGCGCGTGATGCAGGGCTGACATGGCGCGCAGCGCAGCAGGAGGCGGCCCGCGTCAGCCGCTGTCGGCCAAGAAGCCGGGCAAAGCCGCGCAGACAGCGTCGCAGCCGGTGGCACCGAAGCAGCCCGTCGTGAAGAAGGCGACGCGCAGCATGACGAAGACCAACGGACAGAAGCCGTCGCAGCGCGCCGCGCTGGTGTCGCGCTCACCGAGAACGAAGGCGGACAAGCAGGCGATCGCCACCGTCGTGCTGGAGCGACTGAAGGCGGAGTATCCCGAGGCGCACTGTGAACTGGATTACCGCAATCCGTTCGAGCTGCTGTGTGCGACGATTCTGTCGGCGCAGTGCACCGATGTGCGCGTGAACATGGTCACGCCGGTGCTCTTCGCGCGCTATCCGGATGCCGAGTCGCTGAGTGTTGCGCGGCAGGAAGACGTCGAAGAGATCGTGCGCACCACCGGATTCTTCCGCGCGAAAGCAAAGAGCTTGATCGGGATGGGTGGGATGCTGGTGGACCGCTTCGGTGGCGAGGTCCCGCGCACAGTGGCCGAGCTGGTGCCGCTACCCGGCGTCGGGCGCAAGACGGCGAATGTAGTGCTGGGCAACGCGTTCGGGATTAACGAAGGCGTCGTGGTGGACACCCACGTGCAGCGGCTGACGCGGCGGCTAGGGCTCACGCGTGAAGCGGATCCGATCGGGATTGAAAAAGCGCTGATGCCGCTGTTTCCGCGCGAAGACTGGGCGCTGCTGAGTCACTTGTTGATCTGGCACGGGCGCCGGCGCTGCTTCGCGCGAAAGCCGGATTGCGCAGCGTGCGTGGTATGCGAGATCTGTCCGAGCCGCGAAGCTGTTTGAACGGCCAGGGGCGCTACGAGTGAACGGCGAGACTGGCTGTGGGCTTGGGGCGATGGGCTCGCACGGCGGTGATGGCGAGCAGGGTTACGGCGACGATCATGGCTTGACCTACCTCGATGCCAACATTGAAGGCGGCGAGGCTGACCAGTGTGTTCGTACCGTGGAGACCCATGTCGGCCATGGCGGAGGCGAAGCCTAGGCCGTGCAGCAGGCCGCAGGTGAAGACAATGGCGGCGCGGATTGGGAGCTTCGTGGCCTTCCGATTGATGTTCAGGGCGAACATCAGGACAATGCTGGCGAAGATCAGTGGCTCCACGATGCGCGGTGCGATGCGCACCACGTTCAGCATGCCGAGGGTCAGCGTGATACTGTGGGCGACCGTGAAGCTGGTGAGCACGGTGAGCCAGTAGCGCCAGCCGGCAGCGGCGACGATGATCGTGAGCACGAACAGCACATGATCGACGCCGGTGAGGATGTGCTCGATGCCGAGGGCGATGTACTGCGCGGCGACCTGCGCGGGGCGCTGAAAGAACTGGTGATCGGGGTGTCGTGCGCGGAGCACGGCCATTTCAGCGATGCTGTCGTGCATGGCCTTGATGGCGAGTTGTTGCTCGGCGCCGTGGGGACCGAAGAGGTCCGTGCGAACGGCGAGCTGCGTCGGCGTGCTGGCGAATGTGTGTTTGACGAGCACCAGCAGGTGCGTCCCGCCGCCTGCTGAGGCGGGGTCATTCTCGACCAGTTCGACCGAGAGCTGCAGGAAATCGCGGGTGCCGGGGTCGGTGCCGTTGGTGAGTTGGAGCCGCGATGAGACCTGTGCTTGCAGCGCGACGAGGTGGCGCTGCAGTTCGCGTACAGAGAGGCGCGTGTTCCCATCGTCGTCGAAGCCGCGGAGCGCTGACACGGGAATGGACAGCGCGCCGAAGACCGCGCGGTCTCTCACGTTGAGTGTGCCCGATTGCGCGGGCATGAGATGCGCGTGCAGCGGGGCGGCCCACGTGGCGAGCGCGATTCCCGCCACGGCGAGCGTCCGGCACACGCGCACGATCAGACCGTGCCCTTCACGCAGCGCTGGACGTACGGATAGGTGGAGGTGATGTAGTAGTGATAAATGCCGGCCGGATACTCCGGTGTGACGCCGGTACGGCCGTTGCACTCGTCGAGATCTCCACTGCCCGCCGCGTACTCGTAGTCTTGGGTGAAGGTGCCCATCGGGAAGATCGTCACCGACGGACGTCCGGCACTCGGGGTCGCTTTGAGGCGATAGCTCGAGGTCACGGCTTTGATTCCCGACGAGGCGTTGGTGGCCGAGACGTAGCCATAGCGGGCGTAGATCGGAAAGCCATCAACGGCGAAGCCGACCAGCGTCATCGCCTGTCCCTTGTTGAGCTTCGTGATGTACGCTTCCGGCAGCCCGTGGTAGTGGTACTGCCCGTTCGGCTGCACGTGTGCGTTGCTCTCGTCGGTCCCGAACTGAAAGGCCCCGCCGATGGCCTCGAGACGCCATGGATCGGTGCCCATCGCCGCCACGCACCCGCCACCGGGAGCGACCGAGGTGGCATTGGAGGCACACGTCCCTGCCGTGCCCGGGTCGAACTTCACACTATTGAGCGCATATCCCGGATTCCCCGTCGTCACCGCCGCCGTGCCCAGTGAAGGCGTGAAGCGGAAGGAGATCGTGAGATTCTGGGCACTGATCGGGGTGGCGAAATTCCCCATGACCACTGGATGATCCGGAATCCCATTCCCCGTCATCGTGCGCGTGGTCGACGTGCACGTCCACTTCACGGTGTTACTGGCGTTGACCTTGGGCGAGCTATTGAACGAGGTACTGTTGATCGAGCAGGCTACACCATCGGCTGTGCTGCCCGGAGGGGCGGTGACCACCTCGGCATCCGTCGATGAACACGCCGACAGCACCACGACGGCACACGAGAGGAAGAACGAGCGAGGATGCTGCATACAGGTCCCAGTTGGCGAAAACGGACGGCTCACGAGCTTGGACGTAATGGTATCGGAAGTGTTAGCGCACGCGATGTGTCCGCGTTGGTGACGGGCCGTTTCGCCGCCAGTCCCGGCCATGGGGCTCCATGCAGGTGAGTATCCGACGGCACGGGCTGCTCTGTTCATGCGCGGGGATCGCATTAGTTTACTGTTCTTCCCTCCCCATAGGATTCAGGAGACACAGTGGCCAAGCTGGCAACGTTCGAGACCACCAAGGGGACCCTTGTCGCCGAGTTGTACCCGGCCGAGGCGCCCAAGACTGTAGAGAATTTCGAGAAGCTCGCCAATCAGGGCTTCTATGACGGCGTGAAGTTCCACCGCGTGATCGAGGAGTTCGTGGTGCAGGGCGGCGATCCGTACTCGCGTGATCTGCCCGCGGGCGATCGTCGGATCGGCACCGGCGGCCCAGGCTGGCAGATTCCGTGCGAGACGGCCGGCAATCCGCACAAGCATGAGGTGGGCGCGCTCTCGATGGCGCACGCCGGCAAGAACACCGGCGGCAGCCAGTTCTTCGTCGTGCTGAGCGAGGCAAACACGCGTCACCTGAACGGCGTGCACACGGTGTTCGGCAAGGTCACGAAGGGGCTCGAGTTCCTTCCGTCGATCGTGGCGAATGATGGCATGGTGTCGGTGCGCGTCACCGACGTCGACTGACTTTCTCCGGAGATCTGAGATGGGCGGACACGCACAGCAAGGCAGCGACAAGGGCGCGGCGTTCATGGGGCTGATCGGGGGCGCGATTTTCATCGGCGCGATCCTGTACGGCATCGTGATCTGGACGAATGGGCAGTTTGC
>CANHJV010000095.1 GCA_947461225.1 Gemmatimonadota bacterium
CGCTCGTTGTGGTTGAATGCGGAATGCAACGTGCTCGTGTTCGACGAGGCGTGCGCCGCTGCACTCGAAGGCAGCTTCCAGGCGGATCTCGCCAGTAGCCGCGAGATCACACGGGACGAATGGCACGAGCGGACGTGGTCGCACCGACTGCTCGACACGACGGCCCGCGCGCTCCGCTGGGCGCTGTAGACCGCCCTCGGATGCCGTCGTACGGGATTCCCTGACTCGGATCACCGAACTCCCCGATACAGCGTGCATGGGTAACGTGCGACCCTCCTGCACAGCGCGATGCGGCGAAACGCTGCGCGATGCCAGCCGTTCTACGAGGGTCCCGTTATGTCCGTTCTCGCCCGCGATCCCGTCACGCACTCGGAGTATGTGGCACCCGGCGTTGACGGCCCCGTGCTCGTGGCGTGCGATGGCGCACCGGTGTCCAGTGAGGCGTTGTTCAACGCCGGTCGGCTCGCGATGAGGGCGTTTGGGGGCCCGCTTCAGGTGCTCGGCATCTGCGAGCCGACAGCGGGTGTGGCCGCCGGGATGGACATGATACCCGTGCCGGCGGATCTGGATGAGGCGCGCCGCGCGTCGATGGTCGACGACCTCCACCGTGCGCTGTCGATTTCAGCGGCCGGTGATCCGGCGTGGCCGGTGGATGTGCAGCTGGGCTCGCCGTCACGTCTGTTGGCCACGGAGGCACGGCGTCGTCACGCCTCGGTGCTCGTGATGGGGATCGGGCGTCACAATCCGCTCGATCGGTTGTTTGGCACTGAGACCACGTTGGCCACGCTCAGGGAATCGCGCGTGCCGGTGCTGGCTGTCGGCCCCAACTTTCCAGCGCAGCCGATACACGCGGTGGTTGGCCTCGACTTCAGCGTGGCCAGTGTACGAGCCGCCCGGCTGGCCACCCGACTGGTCGCCCCCAACGGACGGCTCACGCTGCTGCACGTGCGCCCGCGGTTCGAGCATCCGTCGGATGATTGGCAGGCGTGGGATGCCGACTACGGACGCAGCCTGCCGCCGCTGTTCGATCAGGTGCGCGCGCAGCTCGCTCCGCCCGCAGGGGTGATCGTGGAGACGGTCACTGTACGGGGCGATCCGGCGTCGTCACTGCTGTCGTACGCGCAGCAGGCGCAGTGTGACCTCATCGCGGTGGGCACGCAGCGCCATAGCTTCCTGGAGCGGCTCGTCGTGGGCTCCGTTACCACGCGAGTACTGCGGACGACACGGTGCGGCGTTCTCGCGGTGCCGTCGCCCTAACGCGAAACGCTAAAACACCCGCACGTTGAAGTAGCGCTTCGGGTTCTTCTTCACGTCGGCCACCAGCGCGCGCAGTTCACGCACCAGTGAATCACTCTGCTGATACAGGGCGGGGTCGTTCACCATCAGCCCGAGCGTTCCGCGGCCGGCATTCACCTTGGTGAACACCGAGTCGGCCTGGGACACCGCACTCGCCAGCCGTCCCTCCGTGCGATCAAGACCGTCCGCCACTTCGCGCAGACGGCTCGTGGCCGCGAGCAACTCTTTGGCGGCGGTCTGCGAATTGGCGACAATCACCTGCAGTTCGCCGCGGCTCGTCGCCGAGTCCACGCGTGACGAAAAGGCGTTCAGGTTCGCCGCCGCCGCGTTGATGCTCTTGAGCCCGAGCTGCACATCGCTGCTGATGTGATCGAGGTTTTTCGACTGCAGCTCCACTGTGGTGGCCAACTGCGCCGAGAGTCGTGAAAAGTTGCGGAGCGATTCACGGAGTTCGCGCGCGGCCTGATCGTCGAACGCGATTTGCACCCGATCGGCAACTTGTGCGACATCACCGGCGATACGACCGGCCACCGTGGTGAGCTGGGCGATGTCGGGCAGCACCGCGCCGGCCAACGTGTCGCCGGTGGTGCGCGACTCGCGAATCGCGGCGCGCAGCTCGCGGTCGGCCGGCAATCCGGTGGCGTCAGTGATGGTGGCCTGCCATTCGCCGAACAGACTCGACGCGGCGAGCAGCACCACCGGATCGGAGGGAAGCGTGGTCCCACGATCGATGCCGAGCGTGAGCACGACCCACCCACGCTCACCGAGCGCGATGGACTCGATTTGTCCCGAGCGCACACCGCGGATGACGACGGGGTTACCGAGCGCCACGCCACCCACGTCGCGCGTGCGTACGACGAGGTGTCGGGTCTTGCCGCCGAGATCGGCCTGCTTGAGCCAAAGGACCGCGCCGATCACCACGATCGTCACCACCAACACAGTGGCGCCGACCACAAAGTCGCTGGCTCGTCGGGAGGTGGTCATAGGGAGTGGAGAAAGAGAAGCGCGTTCATGGGTTACCGAAGGGTACGGCCAGTGAGCCAGACGAGCGCCCAGAAGGCATCGAGGACGAGAATCATGACGGCCGAGATGACGACGGCACGCGTGGCGCTGCGTCCCACACCTTGCGCGCCGCCTTGTGTGTTCAAGCCGGCACGGCATCCGATCAGGGCGACCGCCGCACCAAAGCTTGCCGATTTCACGAGGCCATAGCGGACGTCGAAGTCGGTGAAGAAAATGCGTGCGCCCTTGAGAAATTGCGGCGTGGTGATGTCGAGCAACGCCAGCGATGCCACCCAACCCGACAACAGTCCCACCAGCATCGCGACGGCCACCACGACGGGAAACATCATCGTCGAGGCCAGCACCCGCGGCACCACGAGATGGCTCATGGGATCGAACGTGAGCGTCTCGAGTGCATCGATCTGTTCCGTTACGCGCATCGTGCCCAGCTCGGCGGCGATATTCGCGCCAACGCGTCCAGCCAAGGCGAGACCGGTGAGTACCGGGGCGAGTTCCAGCGTGATCGTTTTCTGGACCAGCGTGCCCACGAAATACGGCGGTACGAGATCGCCCACGGAATAGCTGGCGAGGAGCGCCAGCACGATGCCGGTAAACAACGCAATGAAGATGCCGATCGGCAGCGACTCCACCCCGAGGACGCGCGCGTGCGTGCTGAACTCGGGAATCCAGTCCTTCGTGTCGCGCATCGCACGACACGTGGCCACGACGAATCGTGTGCCGGCGCCGATCTGATCGAAGAACGATCGGGTGGCTCGGCCGACGGCGCTGACGCGCTGATGGAGCGAACTCACGGCCACCCGATCCAGATGCCCACGCCCGACGCGGCGGCGAGCGCGAGCAGACCGGCTGCCGCACGCGCGCGGAAGCGCGGTCCACCCATGGTGACCACGAGCACGAGCTTCAGCATGGTATTGGAGAGCACGCCGATGCCGATCGCCGCGGCGGCCACGCGCACGTTGGCCGGATCGGCGCCGTACCGCGTCATCGACACGGTGAGGGCATCCACGTCGGTGAGCCCAAGCAGCGTGGCCGAGAGGAGGACGCCAGTGGATCCGACGGCCTGCTGCACCCACGCGATCGCGAAGAGGACGACCTGAAAACCCGCCGCCATTTGCAGCGACGACGCGAGCGCGAGGGGATTCTGTCCAGGCGCGGGTGTCCGAGGAGCGTCGTCCGGCAGCGGCGATACACGGGTGTTGCGCTGCTGCCAGATCACGACCACGATCAGTGACAGACCAACGAGAAACGTCGGCAGCAGCACCGGAACCGCCGCGGCGGCGACCGCGGGGCGCAACATCGACGAGGTGATGAGCAGGCGCGGGACCAGCACCGTACAGGCCGCGACCACGCCCAGCGCGAGCGGGATCGCCAACGCGGGTTCGGCGCGGCTTCGTCGGCTGAACGTGAGCGACACCGCGGTGGACGACACGACCCCGCCCAGCAACCCCGTCACCCCAAGGCCGCGCGTTTCGCCGATCATGCGCCGGGCGATGTACCCCGCGAAGTTCAGCCCCGAAAACAGCAGCACCACGATCCACAGCTGCCGCGGTTGAAAGGCGCCAAACGGCCCGTACGCGCCAGCCGGCAGCAGCGGCAGGATGACCAGTGCGAGGACCGCGAACTGCAGCGCGGCCCGCAGTTCGCTCGCGGCCATCCGCTGCAGCGCATTCTGAAACGTCGACTTCTCAGCCAGCAGCAGCACGCACACCACGGCGGCGGCACTCGCCAGCGTGCGGTGGCCGAGGGCCGAGGCGGCCCCCATGGCCACCACGAGGATGGCGGCGACTTCGGTGGTGCCGTCGGTGGTCGTGCCGGGCCGGCGGAGCGTCGCGGCGTAGGCCGAAATCGGGAAGAGCACGCCGGCGCCAACGATGACGGCGGCGAGCGCTGGTTGGCCGTCCCGGAAGAACCAACCGCCGAACCCACCGATCAGCCCGAGCAGCGTGAACGTGCGGATGCCGGCGAAGCGGCCGTCGGGGCCGGTCGTGTGTCCCGACCATTCCCGCTCGACGCCCACCGCCAGTCCGACCAGAGCCGAAACGACGAGGTCGAGCGCGAGAGGAAGATCAAGCATCGGAGGCAATGGTAGCATGGTTCCGGCTCCACGGGAGGGGAGAATCCCTGACTTGACACCATCCGGATTGACGGAGGAGGATCCGATTATTATCCTTTCATCCGGATAATCGGATATATTCAGACATGACCTCGCCCCGCCTTGCCATTCACGACCGTATGGTCGAGCTCGCCGATGCCACCCGGTGTCGGCTGCTTTCGGCGTTGGAGCGGCAGGAACTCACCGTCGGTGAATTGGCTACCGCGTTGCAGCTGCCGCAGAGCACGGTCAGTCGGCACCTGAAGATTCTGGCCGACCAGGACTGGATCGCCTCGAGGGCCGAAGGCGCGAGCCGCTGGTATCGCCGCAATCCCTCGCTCGACGCCGACATGCGGGCGTTGTGGGAGATCGTGCGATCGGCGTTGGGGAGCACACCCGCGTCGTTGCAGGACGCGGCGCGGATCGATGCGGTGATCTCGGCCCGTCGCGCCGGCACGCAGGCGTTCTTCGCGACCGCCAGTGCGGAATGGGATGCGCTGCGCAACGACATGTTCGGTGCGCGCGCCGACCTGAGCGCCGCGCTCGCGCTGCTCGACGAATCGCTGATCGTCGGTGATTTGGGCTGCGGCACCGGGGCCTTGGCGGCGGCGCTGGCGCCGCACGTGGCCCATGTCCACGCGATCGACGCGTCGCCCGCGATGCTGTCGGCGGCGTCGTCGCGACTTGCCGCCTGCAGCAATGTCACGCTCGCCGAAGGTACGCTCGAAGCGCTGCCGTTGGGCGACGCGTCGCTCGATGCGGCCGTGTTGATGCTGGTGCTGCACCATGTCGCCGATCCGCTGCGTGCGCTGCGCGACGTGCGGCGCGTGCTCCGCCCCAACGGTCGCCTGCTGATCGCCGATATGCGCCCGCACGCGCAGGAACGCTATCGCGAGCAGATGGGTCACGTGTGGTTGGGGTTCGATCAACTCGAACTCACGGCGTGGCTGCACGGCGCTGGCTTTACCAACGTGCGCTATGTCTCGTTACCGGTGGATCCCGATGCCACCGGCCCCGCGTTGTTCTCCGCCACGGCGCGATGCGCCGTGGATATCCGTTCCGACACTTCCCTCAGGATTCACTCGTAAATGTCTACCGTCGTCGTCACCGAACAGGGCGCTGCGCCATTGGCCTCGCTCGATCGTCCCGCCTTCGCCGTGCGTGATCTTGCGCTCGCCGAGTGGGGCCGCAAGGAAATCCGTCTCGCGGAATTCGAGATGCCGGGCTTGATGGCGCTGCGCGCCGAGTATGCCGGCAAGCATCCGCTCAAGGGCGCGAAGATCATGGGCTCGTTGCACATGACGGTGCAGACGGCCGTGCTCATCGAAACGCTGGTGGCACTCGGCGCCGATGTACGATGGGTGTCGTGCAACATCTTCAGCACGCAGGATCATGCCGCGGCCGCCGTGGCCGTGGGGCCGCACGGCACGGTGGAGCAGCCGAAGGGCACGCCGGTATTTGCGTGGAAGGGTGAAACGCTCGAGGAGTACTGGTGGTGCACCGAGCAGGCGCTGATGTGGAGCGACGGCACGGGTCCGAATCTGTTGCTTGATGATGGTGGCGACGCCACGCTGCTCGTGCACAAGGGCACCGAGTACGAGAAGAGCGGTGTGATCCCGGGCTTCGACAGCGACAACGAGCCGGAAGAGTGGGGCGTGATCCTCGACCTGCTGCGCGCCGAGCAGGCGAAGCACCCGGGCCGTTGGACGAAGGTGCTGGCCGGCATCCGTGGCGTGAGTGAAGAGACCACGACGGGCGTGCATCGTTTGTACGAGATGGAGCGCGCGGGGACGCTGGCCTTCCCGGCCATCAACGTGAACGACGCCGTCACGAAGTCGAAGTTCGACAACCTGTACGGCTGCCGTCACTCGATCGTGGACGGCCTCAATCGCGCCACGGATGTCATGCTCGCCGGCAAGATCGCCGTCGTCATGGGCTACGGCGACGTGGGCAAGGGCTGCGCGCAGGCGCTCAAGGGTCAGGGCGCGCGCGTGATCATCACCGAAATCGATCCCATCTGCGCGTTGCAGGCGGCGCTCGAAGGCTATCAGGTCACGACGCTCGAAGACATCGTGGACACGGCCGACATCTTCATCTCGGCCACGGGCAACAAGAACGTCATCACGGTCGAGCACATGGGTCGCATGAAGGACAAGGCGATCGTGGCGAACATCGGCCACTTCGACAACGAGATCGATATGGCCGGTCTGAAGAAGGTCGAAGGGATGAAGCGCATCAACATCAAGCCGCAGTACGACGAGTTCGTGCTGCCGAACGGCCGCTCGATTCTCATCCTGGCCGAAGGCCGCCTGATGAACCTCGGTTGCGCCACGGGTCACCCCAGCTTCGTGATGTCGGCGAGCTTCACGAATCAGGTGCTGGCGCAGCTCGAACTGCACGCCAACGCCGAGAAGTACGGCAAGACGGTGTTCGTGCTGCCGAAGCACCTCGACGAGAAGGTGGCACGGTTGCACCTCGACAAGCTCGGCGTGAAGCTGACGACGCTGAACACCGAGCAGGCGGCGTACCTCGGCGTGAATCCGATGGGTCCGTTCAAGTCGGATCACTACCGCTACTAGGACCGCGGTGGGAACCGTGTGAGAGTCTGAAGGAAGCGGCGTTGCCTCGGGTGAGGTGGCGCCGCTTTTGGCGGTGGCGAGGTCGTCGATGCTAGCTTTCAGCATGCCCCGTTCAACGGCTCGTCGTGCAGCTGGCTTCGCTTCGATACACCCGATAGCCGGGTATGGCCTCGCGTGCGCGCTGCTACTCGCGCCGATGCGTGCGCCACTTGGCGCGCAGCAGGCACCGTCGTCGGCACCGGCACCACAGGCGGTGCTGATCGCTCCCGGTGATACCACGTTGCGCGGCAGCCGCATCGTGGCCGACTCGGCGCAGTATTCGCTCATCGCCTATCGCGGCACCCAGCAGCAGACGATTGGCACGGCAATAGACGTCGTAAAGCTCGAGATGCGCGGCGACGTCCCGGTGATTCATCGCGTGCTCACGGTGTCTCCGGGCCGCGCGCCGTTGATCGATTCCACCGTGACCGACGCGCGTACGTTGGCACCGCGTCGTCATCGCAACGTGTCGCCGTCGCGGCTGATCTCGCTGGAGTTCAACGGCACGCGGGTGAAGGGATCGATCGGGCCGGTCGATGTCCCGTCGCTGCCGATCGATACGACGCTGGCAATCGCCCCGTTCGATTCGGGCAACTGGGACCTTGTCGTGCGTTCGCTACCGCTGGAGAAAGGCTATGCCGCCCGCTTTCGCGTGTATGACACCGATAGTGGGCTGCGCGAGTATCGCATTGACGTCACCGGCAGTGCCACCGTGCTCGGCGAAGAGGCGCACGTGGTGATCTTTACGTTGGCACCGAAGCGCGAATCCGTGGTGTGGATCGGCAAGGCCTCACGACGGCTGCTGCAGGTGGAGACGATGATCGACGCGAATACGATGCTGCGACAGGAGCGACAGGTCCGTCAGGAGCGCGCCGCCGGGTTGTTCACGCGACGGTGAAACCGCTACGCGTGACCACAACGGGCGCGCGCGATGTCGTCGGAGAGATGCGTCGCCGACGTTGAGCTGCCGTCGGAGTGCACATCGGCGCTCGAGGCGGTGCGATCGTAAAAGGCACGTCCACCGGCGATGACCACCAGGGCCGGATTCTTTGAGGCGCGACGCACGGAGTCGATGATGTGACTCATGCGCTCGATGCGATGCTCACGGGTGAACGCGGGACTGAGCGATAGATCAACCGCGTCGAACCAGTTCGTGGCCACAATGCGCTCGAGCGCCTGTTCGGTTGACGGAAAGCGGACGCGCGTGTCATGTCCCGCTTGCCAGAGCGCTTCAGCGTCGAGCGTCGCGCCGAGCATGTGGATCTCGCCCGGCAACGGCGCCACGAGGACGACGAGCGGATGTTCGCTGTGCTGCTGTACGCTGTCGGCGGCGACTTCGCGCAGGAACGTCTGGAGTCGGCACAGTCCGAGCGTCACTTCGTACTCGCCGCAATGGTCGTCGGTCCACAAGTCGCCGAGGCAGCGCGCGGCGGGTTCGATGAGCAGTTCGGTGAGCGCTGAGATCGAGCGGAACTCGGCGTGCGCGGCGAGCAGCAGCAGCCGCGCTTCGGTCGGCTCGGTGGCAATCACGAGCGCGGCCAACCGTTCGGCCGCTGCGTTGGTGGACAACATGGCCGTCAGGTCACCCATCAACGGATCGCCCTTTCCGGTCGTGAGCTTGAGGCTCCAGTTCGCGAACAGGCGCGTCGGGGCGCTATGCACTGAGAGCGCTTCGATGTCGGCGTGCCGCGTGTCACGGCTGATCGACGACCAGATGCGAGCGATGCTGGCCGGCGGTCCTTCAAGCCACTGAAAGAAGCGGTCGTCGTTGTAGACCATCATGCCGGTGATGCTTTCGGCGCGGTTGCGCGCCGCGGCCGAGCGCTGCAGATCGGCCAGCTGCGACTCGGAGAGTGGCGTGGTTGCGCGACTGCGGTACGTGAGCGTCATCAGCGGCGAGGCCGCGGATTGATCGCGCCCGTGTGTGGTGCCCGCGTTGTGTGCCATCGTACGTGGTCCCGCCATACCGCTACTCCGTTGCCACATGTCAGGTCCAAAGGCGGCCGGCGGGAGCGTGCAGGAGGGCGGCACACTCAGAGACAAACGCGACGGCACTTCGGACTCGAGTAGTAATCGGAGCCAAACGATCCGGTGTCAAGCGAACGAAGCGAGTCTAGACCGTTGGAAAAGCGGTTCGGACCGCAAGTCCTAATGTGAAGACGCCTCGGCGAAGATGACCACGACTGATGCAGGCGTCGGACGCTCGCCGGCCGCGGTGGCGACCCGAACCATTGTGTGGGTCGTCGCGCGGTCGTAGCATCGGGCGGTCAACTCCGATCGCTTCGCTCCTCAGGACTCCCGCTATGACGTCTCGGTTTGCCGCGCTGCGGCTCGCTGCTCTCCTGCTTTCCATCGGCGTTGCCCGTCCGGCCATGGCACAGGGAAAGCCAACGCTCACGCCGGCGGACTATGGCAAATGGGAGTCGCTCACCGCGGCGCGCCTCGCGCCGAATGGTCGGTGGCTGACGTACGGTGTGAACCGGGTGAACGAAGAGAACGACCTGCGTGTGCGCGGTGGCACGCGCGATACGACGATCGTGATTCCCTTCGGCGTGCAGCCGCAGTTCGCGCCGACGTCGCAGTGGGTCGCCTATCTGGTCGGGGTGGCGCCCAAGGAACGCGACCGCTTGGCGAAGGATAAGAAGCCGGTGCGCACCGCATTTGGTGCACGCAATCTCGCGACCGGTGACTCAATCGGCATTCCCGACGCCAGTGCGTTCGCCTTCAGCGCCGATGGCCAGTTTCTCTCGGTCACCAAGTATCCGGCCGAAGGGAAGAAGAGCGCCGACGTGATGGTGCTGTCGCTGGCCACTGGCACGCGGCTGGTGTTCAACAACGTCACCGAGCAGGCGTGGTCGGGTAGCGGCGCGAAATTGGCGTTCGCGATCACGGTGGATGGCAGCGCCAGTGGAATCGTGGGCAACGCCGTGCAGCTCTACGACGGTCGTATCGGTGCCGTACAGGTGCTCGACGCGTCACCGTCGGTATATCGCGGCATCGCGTGGCGCGCGAACAGCAGTGATCTGGCGGTGCTGCGTTCGGTCACCGCGAAGGAGTTTGCCGACACCACGCATTCGATTCTCGCCTGGCGTGATGTGGGCGGCGCGGGCGCACCGGTACCGCGCGTGCTCGACGCGAGTGCGGCGCCGGCGGTGCCGGCGGGGTTCCGCGTGGCGGACGCGCGTCGGCCATCGTGGTCGAAGGATGGTCGCACCCTCTACGTGGGACTGCGGCAACGCGAGCCGGTGACGGCGCTGCCGAAGAAGAGCGAGGAGAAGCTGTCGGATGTCGAGATCTGGCATCCCAGGGATGTGCACGTGATTCCCGAGCAGCGCTCGAGTGAACAGCGCGACTTGCGCAGCACGCTGCTCGCGAGCTGGTTGCTCGACGCGTCGAGTGTGAAAGCGTTGAGCACGAACGTGGCCGAGCAGGCCACGGTGCTCGACGGCGATCGCTTTGCGACGGAGACCGACCGCACACCGTATCCGTTCGGGCAGATGTTCGGTCGACGCGATCTCGACATCTACAAGATCGATCTGAACAGCGGCGCGCGTACGAAGCTGCTCACGAAGATCCGCTATTCGTTCGGCGGTGACCCGACGGGCCGTCGCCATGTGTGGTTTGACGGGCGTGACTACTGGGCGGTGGAAATCGCCAGCGGCACGCGCACGAATCTCACGGCCCGCCTGGCCGGTGGCCGCGTGGACTTCGTGGATCGCGAAGACGATCACCCCATGGATGTGCTGCCGCCGATCGGCGCGCCGCTGTGGTCGCACGATGGCAACACGCTGCTGGTGAATGGCGCGTACGACGTGTGGGCGCTGGCGCTCGACGGTTCGGGCGGTCGCATGCTGACCAACGGCGCACGCGAGGGACTCGAGCATCGCGTGGTCTCGTTTGCGGGATTCGGCGGCACGGCGGTGGAGCGGGCGGTGGACCTGTCGAAGCCGGTGTATCTGTCGTTGTACGGAAAGCGCAGCAAGCGGAGCGGCTACGCGCGGCTCGCCAACGGCACGGTGACAACGCTCGCCATCGGCGATGCGCAGTACGCGTCGCTGGCGAAGGCCGACAGCAGCGACACGTACCTGTACACGCGCCAGCGCTTCGACGAATCGCCGAACGTCTATCTGGCCACGGGCGATCTCGCCAATGCCAAGGCGATGTCGAGCACGAACACGTTTCAGCGCGACGTCGCGTGGGGCAAGGCCGAGCTGATGAATTTCACCAGCACCATCGGCAAGCCACTGCAGGCCATTCTGTACTACCCGGCCAACTACGTGCCCGGCAAGAAATATCCGATGATCGTGTACACGTACGAGTTGCTCACGCAGGGGCTGCATCGCTACATCGTGCCGCGCGAGAACGACTACTACAACGCGAACGTGTTCACGCAGCAGGGCTACTTTGTGCTGATGCCCGACATCGTCTTCCGTCCGCGCGAGCCCGGTATCTCGGTGCTGCATGCGGTCGAGCCGGCGGTACGCAGCGTCCTGGCGCGCGGGCTGGTGGATCCGGCGCGCGTGGGGCACGCCGGACATTCGCAGGGGGGCTACGAGGCGGCGTTTCTGGCCACGCACAGCTCCCTGTTCGCGACCGCCGTGATGGGCGCCGGCATTTCCGACATGGTGAGTTTTGCCGGACAGATGCACTGGAGCTCGGTACCCGAGTTCGATCACTGGGAAACGGGGCAGTTCCGCATGCAGGTGGCGCCATGGGACGACGTGGCCGCGATGACGCGCAACTCGCCGATCATGAAGATTCACGAGATGCGCGCGAAGTCGTTGCTGATCGAGATCGGTGGCGAAGATCCTACCGTGGACATGCGCCAAGGGGTGGAGCTGTACAACTACGCACGGCGCGCTGGCAAGCACGCGGTGATGTTGTTGTACCCCGGTGAAGGGCACGGATTGGGCAAGAAGGAGAATGCGGTGGACTACGAGCGCCGCATTCTCCAGTGGTTTGCCCACTACCTGAAGGGCGAACCGGCCGCGTCGTGGATCACCGACGGACAGAGTTGGCTGGAGCGGAAAAAACTGTTGGACGCCAACAAGTAGCGGGCGAGTGACTAGACTTCAGGCACGATGACTGAATTCCAAGACGCCACTCGTGACGCCGTCGCGGCGATCACCATGCACAAGATCGCCGTCGAGCGCACGGCCCGGTACGCGACCGCGGGAGCCGAGCCGGCCGATACCACCACGCTGTGGGTCGTGTTTCATGGCTACGGACAGCTGGCCAGCGACTTCCTGACCACGTTCGCCCGGCAGGCGCCCAAAGCGACACGCGTGATCGCCCCCGAGGGGCTATCGCGCTTCTACCTGGAATTGCCGCGAGCCGATGGCAAGCATCTGGCGCGGACCGGTGCCACGTGGCTCACGCGCGACGATCGCGAGGACGACCTCCGCGACGCGCTCGGCATGTTGCACGCCGTGGTCGGCCAGGAGGTCGACGCGATTCTCGAAGCGCGTGGTGACGTTCCGGCGATCAAGGTGCTCGGGTTCTCGCAGGGCGTGGCCATGAGCATGCGGTGGGTGGCCGATGTGGCCGACCGTGGCGTGCCGGAAGAAGGAGCCGACGTGGCCACGCACGTGCTGTGGGCCGGTGGCCTCGCGCACGATGTGCCGGACGACGCCATGCGCGCGGCGTGGACCGGCACCACCGTGCAGGTGGTGGTGGGCGACAAGGACAAGTTCGCCACCGATTCCTTCC
>CANHJV010000096.1 GCA_947461225.1 Gemmatimonadota bacterium
ACGAACTGCTGATCGCAGGTGCGGCCGTCGCGGGTGGACTGGAAGGTGATCCACTGGCCGTCGGCGCTGAAATACGCTTCGGCATTCTCGCCGCCATTGGTGAGCTGGCGGATGTTCGAGAGGTGTGATTCGCCGCTGTCGGGGGCGATGACGTCGCCCATTGGGGCGGCGTTGGCGGTCGCGCTGGAGCGTGACGTCGAGGTGCAGGCCGCCGCGAGGCTGGCGACTGCAACGAGGATCGGAAGCGGGGCAGAAATGCGCATGGGCTGAACCGTAGAGAGGTTCAGCCCATGCGGCAATTCAGTAGAGATACCTACAGATACTGGGCGGTCAGTTCCCGCTGCGGCGGGCTACACCGGCCTTGGTGACGGCCGGCGCGGTGCCGGCGGCGGTGAACACGTCCTTCTGGACAGCGGCCTTCTTGAGCAGGTCGATCGCGGATCGCAGCTGGTTGTCGTCTTTCAGGCTGCGGCGACGGACCAGGGTGTCACCGAACGCGACCTTGGCCACACGGTCTTCGATGGCGCGGTCGATGTCCGGCGCACCGCCGTCCCAGACGGCCTTGTCGATCTTGACGGTGTCGGCGACGAGCTTCTGGTACAGCGCTTCACGCCACGCCGGGTTCACCGCGAAGTCGGGCTTCACCTTGCCCTTCTGCCCTTCGGCAATCACGGCGATCTCGTTGAAGTATTTCTGGAAGTTCGGTGCAATGGCCCGGCGGAATGCCTGCTCGGCGCCGGACAGCGTGTCCGGGGCCACGATCACGTCGGGGGTGATGGCACCACCGCCGTACAGCGTGCGGCCGCTCGCCGACTTGTAGGTGGGACGCGCCTTCCGTACGGAGTCGGTCTCCATGGAGTCGGGGAGCACTTCGACGAACTGGCCGTCGGCGTTCATCTTGCGCTCCTTCTGAATGGAGCGACCCGACGGCGTATACCACTTGCCGGTCGTGATCTTGAGGGCGTAGCCGCCATCGAGGTTGTAGACCGACTGCACGAGCCCCTTGCCGTACGACGTCGTGCCGAGCACGAGCGCACGGTCATAATCCTGGAGGGCGCCGGCCACGATTTCGGACGCCGAGGCCGAGCCGCCGTCGACCAGCACGACCAGTGGCACGTCCGGCGCGAGCGGATCCCGTTCGGCCACGAACTTCTGGAACTCGCCGCGGCCGCGCACGGACAGCAGTTCCTTGCCCTTGGGGAGGAAGAGGTTCGACATCGCGAACGCCTCATCGAGGATACCGCCCGGGTTACCGCGCAGATCGATGACGATGCCCTTGGCGCCCTTCTTCCTCAGGTCCATCACCGAGTTGGCGATGTCGGCGGTGGTCTGCTCGGAGAAGCGGGTGAGCGGGACGTAGCCCGTACGATCGTCGAGCATGATGGTGTACGGCACCGCCGGCACGGTGATCTGGGCGCGCTTGAAGCTCATCTTGATGGGCTGACTCACCCCGATCCGGCCGAAGGTCACGTTGACCGGCGAATCGATGGGGCCAAGCAGCTTGTTCTGGACCTGCTGCGTGTTGAAGCCACGCGCATTGGTCGTATCGATGATCATGATCTTGTCGCCTTCCTGCACACCACCGCCCTCGGCGGGGGAGTTCGGGAAGACCTTATTCACGGTCACGTAATCGCCGACCTTCGAGATCTCCATGCCGATGCCGGCATAGCGCCCGTTGGTGGTGCGCGAGAACTCTTCGAGCTGCTTGGGAGTGAAGAGCTCGGTGTAGGGATCGTTGAGCTCCTTCACCAGGCCGCGCGCGGCCTTCTCGTAGAGCTGCTGCGCGTCGAGCGTGTCCACGTACCGCAGGGCGACGAACGTCAGCACCTGGTCGAGGAGCTGAGCTCCGCCACGCGTGGACCGCGCCTGGAGGGCAAAGCCCCCGGCGAGCACGGGGAGGAGAATCAGACTGGCCAAGGCGGCCTTACGGGTGCGTGTCATGCGGCTGCTCTCAAAGGAGGGACCGGAAAGAACTCTCTAGAATACGTACGCCTACCGACGGCCGCTGTTCCGGTGCGCGGCGGTCAGGTCTCTTCGCGGGGGCGGGAGCCGAGGACGTAGTCCACGCTCCAGACCCGATCGTACTGCCGAACGGCGATATCTCTTACCAAACCGGCACTCAACAGCATCTCGTGTGCTGGTTGGAGGACGCGCTGGAGGTGCGAAGGGTATCGCTGGGTCAGCGGAAGCTGCTCGGCCAACCGTTCCAGGGGCACACGCCACGAGAGGCGGCCATCCGAACGGGCGACTTCCAGGATGCGGTACAGGCGTCGGGCGACGGGGGAGGAGAGGGCGTGATAGCGCGCCGCCGACAGGGTGATGGTGTGACGGGCGGCCAGGTTGGCGCGCAGCGTCGCGGAGAGGGTGACGCGAGCATCGCCCGGTTCGCCGGTCGCCAGATTCCCAAACAGGTGCAGCTGCTCGCGATCGGCGACCCGTCGGCGTTGCACCGACACGGTACTGAGGACGGTGAAGCTGACGTCCTCGTGGCCTGACTGCGCCGACCAGTAGGCGCCGACCGATTCGAGCGTGGTCCGTTCGAGTCGCGACAGGGCCGCGCGCAGCTGCTCGTAGGTGCGGCCATCGGCGCGACGGCCCATGGAGCGCAGAAAGGCGTGCAGCGTGAAGGTGACCGCCCCGTCGGCGGGCGATCCCGCCTCGTTGTAGCGATGCAGCAACTCGACGTAGACGTCCTGATCGAACGTGCCGGGGAGTCGATCGCCGGGAGCGGGGATGACACGCCACCGCCCACCGTTCTCTGTCGAGAACGATACGGGCGTATCGTCGGCGGAATCGCTGAGGCGAAAGAGCGGGAGTTCCTCGAGGGAACGATCGAGGATCACCCCGCGCACGGCCGGGCGCTTGCGTGCAGCGAGTGTCATCGAAGGAGTAAGCTGTCCGCCCGACGGGACCGGCGCCAGTCTACGCCAGCGTTATGACGTGTCCGGAGATATTCCGTGCCAGCGAACTGGTGAGAAAGGCGATGACATCAGCCACCGACTCCCGATCCACGTACTCGGACTTGTCGCCCATCCTGGCGATGTTGGTGGCCGTGCGGACGGCCGTCGGCGCGACCGCTCTTGGCGGCGGCATAGGCAGCCCTCCCCTTCGGCGTGCCCTCCGGCGTGCCCTCCGGCGCGCCCTCCGGCAGCGCAGATGACGGCGTGCACCTGGCCACCGAACTGTGCCTGGGCGTGTTGCCCCACCTGACCGGCACGGCCAACACCGGCAATAACGAACGACAAACGGCAACAGCCAGAACACGGAGTGCACGGAGAGACGGAAAAACACAGATAAGCAAACCGCGCTTCTCATCTTATCCGTGTTGTGTTGATGTCGATCGGTGTGATCCGTGTTCTGGCTGTTGCTGTTGCTGTCGCTGTTGTCGTTGCGAACTACTTCGCCAGCAACTCGCGAATGGTGTCGGCGGTGGCGTCGAGGCAGAGTGCCAGGCGATCCGGCGTGTGGTCGCCCATGTGGCCGATGCGGAAGGTGCTGCTCTTGAGTTTGCCGTAGCCGCCACCGATCACGAAGCCGCGCTTCGCGACACCTTTTACGATGTCATCGCCTTTAAGTGTCGGGGGCAATGCGATCGCGGTGACGGTGCTGCTGCGCGCCTGCTCCGGCGCGTACACGCAGAACGGTTGGCCCGTTTCTTCGCGCAGGTACCGCAGCCAGGCGTGCGTCATGTTGGCCATCTCGGCGTGGCGTGCCCAGCGCGCCTCGATGGTTTCGCGCGCAATGTGTTCACCCTGGACCGCCGTGGCGTACAGCAGCGAGATCGCCGGTGTGCTTGGCGTCTGGTTCTTGTGCACGAACTCCTCGAATTCGACCATATCGAAATAGAGTCCACGCGCCGTGGCCTGACTGGCTTGTTCGATGTAGCGTGCGGAGGCCACCCCGAAGGCGAGACCCGGGGGCAACGCGAGCGCTTTCTGCGAGCCCGTGAGCACGAAGTCGAGGTCCCACGCATCGGTTTCGACGGGCACGCCACCGATGCCGGTGACCGAGTCGACCAGCACGGCCGCGCCGTACTGATGCGCGAGGGCGGCAAGTTCCGGCAAGGACGTCAGCGTGCCCGTGCTCGTTTCGGAGTGGACGACGGTGATGGCCGAGAAGCGGCGTTCGCGCAGCGCACTCTCGACGACGTCGAGCGGAACGGCCTGATGCCAGTCGCCGCCGACCACCCGTGTTTCGCGGCCGCAGGCCAGCGCGATATTCGCGAACCGCTCACTGAAGGCGCCGTTCACCATCGACAGGATCGGCCCCGGCGCCGCGCAACGGATCGCGGCCTCCATGAGTCCCGTGGCCGAGGAACTCGACACATACACTGGGCGCGTGGTCCGGAAGATCGGACGCAGCCCATCCTGAATGCGGGCGAAGAGCGCTTCAAAGATCGCGCCGCGGTGCGGCAGCATTGGCGCCAGCATCGCCTCGAGTACTTCGCGCCGCACCTCGGTGGGTCCGGGAAGGAAGAACGTACCGAAGTCGGACATGGGGCGCCTTACCTCGACGAGGCGGGTTGGAAGAGCAAGGGATACAAGGCGGCGAAGCTGTCGGCTTCGGCGTCGGCCACCGCCACTACGTTCTCGCGGCGCGCGACGCCGGTGTAGGCGATGAACTCGGTGACGACACCACGCACGGCCGCATCGGTGGAGCCGTCGCCGATCATCGCGGTCGGTGTGGCCAACCCGAGTTGATGTACCGTGAGCGGCTTGCCGCGCTGCGTGGACAGCGGCTGATCGCCATCGAGCAGACTCATGGTGCCGTCGCTGTCGCGTGCGAGCGACACGGCGTGCACACGATCGGTGGGCACGCCCAACTGCAACGCGATCGGCACGATCGCGATCCGCAACCCCCCGCTGAGCAGGTGCACTTGGCAGCCGGCGCGCTGCAGCAACGTGATGAGTTCCTTCGCGCCGGGTTGCAGTGACTCCCGATACGCTTCCGCCAGCGAGAGCAGCTCGCCAGCGGTGGGACGGATGCGCTCGAGGCGCCGGGTGTACACCGCCTCGATGGGGAGCTCCCCGGCCATCGCCTGCGCGGTGAGCGCTTCGCTCTCCCGCGCCACGTCGGGGTCGCGCCGTGCGGCCAACCAGTCGATCCCCTCGATCGCGCAGACCGTGGAGTCGACATCGAAAATGACCGTCTTGAATCGTGGGCGTCGAAGATCGACGGCGGGCGCTGCGGTGGTCGTCTTCACAGCACGTTGCCTTGCGCGAGCAGACCGAGGGGATCGAATTCGCGCTTGATCGCGTGCATCACGCGCAGTTGGGCGGGGCTGGCCTGCATCGGCAGCCATCGGCGTTTGAGTTTGCCGATGCCGTGCTCGGCGGCCACGGTGCCACCCATCGCGATCACTTCGCGCAACGTGGCCTCGACCACGCGTTCGATGCGATGGAGTTCCTCGGCATCCTGCGCGATGAAATTCTGATGTGGATGGCCGTTGCCGGCGTGTCCGTAGGCGATGCCCGACGTGACGCCCGCGTCGGCGGCAAAGCGCCGCGCGATGTGCAGCGCGTTGGCGAGTCGCGGATAGGGTACCGCCCAATCGGTGCTGACTTTGCGGCCGCCGAAGGGGCGCCGGGCGGCGCCGCGTTCGTTCATCGTGGCCGGCACGGCATGGCGCAGATGTCGCGCCTCGCGGAGGGCCGTGGCCGAATCGTACACACGAATGTCGGCGCTGAGCGCGCCATGCGCGTCGGCGAGTTCGAGCCACGCTTCGAGGGGCAGTTCGTCGTCGGGGTGCGCCTCATCGGCGCCGGTCTCCTCGACATACACCATGGCGGTCGCGTTCGTGGCCCACCCCGTGCTGCCTTCCGCCGTGCGCGCGATGTCCATGGCGCCCTGATCGAAGAACTCGAGACAGCGCGGATGCACGGCCGTGGACCGGCGCGCCGAGACGACGAAGGCGAGGGCATCGTCTTCGCGTTCGAAGGGCACCATGAGCCCAAGCACCTGCGCGGGGAGTGCGTGCAGCGCGAGCTCCGCTTCCACGATGACGCCGAGCGTGCCTTCACTGCCCACGAACCAATCGACCGGATCGTGCGCAATCGGATAGCCGACGGTGTTCTTCTCCAGCTGCGGACGGCGGAGGTCGAGCCGCTCCCCGCTGGCCAACAGCACCGTGATCGCCCGGACATGCGGACGCGTGGCGCCGTAACGCAGTGAGCGGGCGCCGGAGGCGTTGCAGGCGATCGCACCACCGATGGTGGATTCTTCTTCGCTGGTGGGATCCGGTGTGAAGAGCAGGCCGGCCGCTTCCGCGGCCCGGCGCACATCCGCCACGATCGCGCCTGGCCCCACGCGAATGCTGCGTGTGTCGGTGTCCACCTCGCCGATCGTTTCCAGTCCACGCAACGACAGCAGGAGCCCGTGGTCGGTGATGGACGCGCCGGTCGTGCTCGACTGCCATCCGGCGGGGGTGACCGCGGTACGCGCCGAGGTGGCCTCGCGCAGCAGCTCGGTGACTTCGGCGATGCTGGTCGGACGCGCCACCGCATCGGGAATCATTTCGAGTCCCGAGGCGTCGCGCGCAAATGCCCGACGGATGTCGATGTCGACGGTGGTGACGTCGTTGGCGATACGCATCGATGCGCCTGCCTATTCGGCGCCGAAGTGCGCCACGCTGGCCGTCAACACGTCGGGCAGTTCCAGCAGCGCTTTGCGCGTTTCTTCGCTGACGGTGCCGTCGACGGAGATCGCCGCCAGCGCATCGCCCCCCTGCGCCAACCGCGCCTGGTGATACTCGGCGATGTTGACCTTGCGTTCGCCCAGGAGCGTGCCGACGCGTCCGATCACGCCGGGCACGTCGTGATTCGTGAGAATGAGCAGCGTCTGTCGTGGATTCACATCGACGTGGAACTGCCCGATGCGCGTGAGACGTGGCGTGCTGTCTTCGGGCGCCACACCGGCCACGGCCAGCTGCTGCATGCCGCCGGCGAGCGCCACTTCGATGGCGCGCGGGTGTCCGAGTTCGCTGGATTCCCCGACGGACAGTTCGAGGCCGCGGGCGTCGGCGAGGCTGCGCGCGTTGATGAGATTGAGCCGATCCGTTTCGATCACGCCTTCCAGCACACCCGCCGCCGCGGCTGCGAGCAGCGGACCGGCACCATGGGCGAGATCGGGGCCGATGCGCAGCGCTAACCGGCGCACGGCCCGCATGCCCTGATCGGCCAGCACGGCCCGCGCGACGGCGGCGGCGCGACGCGCGACGAGCATGGCGGGCTGCAAGCCTCCCCACTCGCCCGAACCGCCGGCGACGTTGATTGACTTCGACAGGTCGTTATGCAGCAGCGCATCGCGCACGGCGAGACAGACATCGCGCGACACATTGCGCTGCGCTTCGACCGTGTTGGCGCCAAGGTGCGGCGTGAGCAGGAGATTGGGTGCCCGGCGCAGCGGCGAATCGGTGGCGAGCGGCTCGGCGGCAAACACGTCGAGCACGGCGCCGCGCAGCTGATCGGCATCGAGCGCCGCCAGCAGCGCGGCTTCGTCGATGATGCCGCCGCGCGCCATGTTGACCACGATCGACCGGGCCGGCAGGCGCCCCAGTTCGCGCTTGCCGATCATGCCGCGCGTTTCGTCGTTGAGCGGCACGTGCATCGTGAGGATGTTGCTCTCCCCGACCAGCGCGTCGAGCGAGGCGGCGCGACGCACGCGCAGGGCGGTGAACCGCTCATCGGCGATGTACGGATCGAAGGCCACGACCGTCATGCCGAAGGCGTGCGCGCGCAGCGCGACTTCGCTGCCGATGCGACCGAGGCCAACGATGCCGAGCGTCTTTCCCTTCAGCTCGCGACCCATGAGCTTGGAGCGATCCCACACGCCGTTCTGCATGGACAGCGCGGCGGCGGGCAGCTGGCGCAGCAGCCCGATCACGGCGCCGAAGAACAGCTCGGCCACGGCGACCGTATTGCCCGCGGGGGCGTTGATGATCGCTACGCCAAGTTCCGTGGCGACATCGAGCGCGATGTTGTCCACGCCGACACCGGCACGGCCGACGACCCGCAGCTTCTTCGCGGCGCGCAGCAACTCGGCGGAGATTCGCGTCGCGCTGCGCCCGACGATGGCGTCGTACTCGCCGATGCGCTGCAGCAGCTCATCCTTGGGCAGCGTGGGGACTTCATCAACGAGGAGCTCGGGCTCGGCCGCCAGCAGGGCGAGTCCTTCCGGATCGACATCGTCGGTGACAAGAACGCGATATGCCATGAGTGCAGACAAAAAGAGACGCCACGTTGCGCGATGCCCGGAACAGGCATCACACGACGCGGAAAAGACGCAGCGAAAATTGGATACATCGGGAGGACGAACAGCGACGTGCGGACCGACGGGGCTCCCGTTGGATCAACACCCCACGATGGGGATCAGGTCCCGAAGTCGTTCCGGCCAAGCGTGTGGCGAAGCATGTCGCGCAGCGAGACGAGCAGGTCGTCGCGTGCGGCCGGGGAGTCGTCCCGTACATGCAATTCCACGCCGTCGGCGATCGGCACGTGTCGCCAGGACGCCACGCCGTTCTGCTTCGGCGCGCTGGAATCCATCTGCAGTGTCAGCGCCGGCGCGAGCGAGGCGGCGACGCGCCGTTCGAGCGCATCTCCGGTGACTTCCCGCATCTCCTTCTTGATCGCGTCGAGCGTCTGACCTTCGCGCTGGCGGATCTTGATGGCGAGCAGCTGCAACAGATGCCGATAGCCGTACGTGGCCGCCGTTCCAGCGCCCTCGGGTCGATCGAGCAGACCGTTCGAGACGTAGAAGCGTACCGCGCGCGCGCTGGGCATGGCCCGCGCTGACGCGTTGGTCGGCTTCATTCCGGCAGAATCCACCAGAGCAGCGGCATGGGCCGCGAGCCCGCGGGCATTCCACGGAGCGTTACGCGCGTGAGCGCGAAGAAGAGGAACGGGAGACTCGGCCATGGGGAGGGCAATATACGCTGGTTCGAGGCCGTGTGCTGTCACAAATGATGACGCGGCTGCGGTACGGAATGGCCTTAGTCGCGTCCGATCGGTGCGAAGGCGGAGCGAACGCCGGCGGTCGCGGCATGCTGCGCGATCGTGGCGAGGTCAACCGGCTTCTCCAGGAAATGCAGCGCACCCAACCGGAACGACGCCTGGCGGTTCGAATCGTCGGGGTACGCGGTGAGCACCAGCACCATGGCGTCGGGCGAGAGCATGCCGGCGAGGGCCATCACCTGCAATCCGCCGTCGCGCTTCCCGCCCAGCCGGAGGTCCGTGACCACGAGATCGAAGCGCTGGGTGCGCAGGCGCTCGAGGGCGTCCGGGAGCAGCTCCGCCGAGCTGACCACATTGCCCTCGACGTCGAACAACTCGACGAGGACATCGCGGATGGACTGCTCATCTTCGACGATCAGAACCGACTTGTTGGTATCAGGAGACTTAGTCATGCCCGCCACCATGGCGAGAAACGGGCCGTGAGTGCTGGAATGGATGTAACCTCATTCCTGTCAACGGTTTCGTTGAATGTCCTCTCACAAGACTGCTCGCCGCCGCCGTCGGAAATCCGGACGGACACGGTGGATGCCGTCCGATTTCCGGTCAATCAAATCCGGTCGGTTCTGTGTGCTCAGCCGAAGTCGGCAGGGTAGCGCTTGAGCTTCTCGAGCAAGGTGGAGCGGGCGATCCCCAGGATGCGCGAGGCATGGGTGCGGTTTCCACCGCTTGCCGCGAGCGCCTCACGGATGACCTCGCGTTCGGCTTGCTCGAGCGAGCGCGGATGGTTCGGTATGGACGGCCGTGATGCGGCCGGGGTCTCGGGCGGTACCAGACCGAGGTGCGTTGGCTCGATGGGCCGACCTTCGGCCAAGATTGCGGCTCGCCAGATCGTGTTCTTGAGTTCGCGGATATTGCCCGGCCACCGGTAACTCCCGAGCGCGTCCTCTGCTTCGTTCGTGAGTGAACTGCCCTTCGGCAACATCGACAGGGCCATCGTCAGAATTTCGTCCTGACGATGACGGAGGGGCGGCAGGGTGATCGTGAGGACCTGCAGTCGGTAATAGAGGTCAGCTCGAAAGCGTTTGTCGGCCACGGCCTCGGCCAGTGACTGGTGCGTGGCGACCACGACCCGGGCTGACGACCGGAGCACGGTGGTGCCGCCCAAGCGCCGGAACGTGCGCTCTTCGAGGACCTTGAGCAACCGCGGTTGGACTTCGGGGCTCAGTTCGGCGATTTCATCGAGAAAGACGGTGCCGTCGCCGGCCACCTCCAGCAAGCCGCGCTTGGCCTGCCGAGCGTCGGTAAATGCTCCCCGTTCGTACCCGAACAGTTCGCTTTCGAAAAACGTGGCCGAGAGCGATGCGCAGTTGATCTCGACAAACGGCGAGGCCTTCCGCACCGACCGATCGTGAATCTGTCGCGCGATGTATCCCTTCCCGGTACCCGTTTCCCCTTGGAGGAGGATCGGGGCGTCGGGGTTGCGCGCGGCGAGATCGATCAGGTCGGAGACCGTCGGGGCCATGGCTGGCGGGGGCGCATCGGTCCGCCCTTGGGCGCGTAGCACCGCGACTTCCTGTCGAAGGCGGCCGCGTTCCGCCGCGCGGGTGACGGCGGCCGCCAATCGTTCGAGATCCACCGGCTTTTCGAGCAGGTCCGCTGCCCCGTGCTGCATGGCGGCGACGGCGGTCCGCACGTCGGCGTACCCGGTCAGCACGATGATGGCGACGTCGGGATCGTCGGCCCGCAGCGCGTCGAGGACCCGGACACCGTCGGCGTCCGGGAGCCGCAGATCGAGCAGCACCACATCGGGGGCGTGCTCAGCGGCCAGCCGCCGACCTTCGCTGGCGGTGGAGGCGCCGCGGGCGGTGTAGCCGAACGTCTCAAAGAATTCGACCAACGTCGAGCGAACGGTTTCGTCGTCGTCGATCACGAGGAGCGACAACGTCACGTGGCCGCCGTGGGGGGAAGCGTGAGGGTGAGGGTGGTGCCGGCTTCGGGGACGCTGTCGATGCTGATGGTGCCGCCGTGTTCGTCCATGATGCGCTGGCAGAGCGCCAGCCCGATGCCGGTGCCACCCGTTTTGGTCGAGTAAAAGAACTCGAAGACGTGCGGGAGGACGTCAGGGGGGATGGCTGGGCCACCATTTGACAGGCGGCAGCGCCATCCACCCACTGGCGAGACCTGCGAAACCAACACCAGTTCCGAGCCTTCCGGCGCGGCGTCGCAGGCGTTGACGAGGATGTTGCGACAGACCTGGCCGAGCTGTTCGAGGTCGATCAGGCTGCGCACCGGGTGCTCCGGGCGCCCCCGACGGATCGTGAGCTGCCGAGTTTCGAGGCGGGCCCGTTCGCCCTCGAGAATGTCGTCCCACACCGTTTCCGGATCGGCCGGCACGAGATGCACCGCGTTGGGGCGACCGAACTCGAGGAGCGACGTCACCATGCGGTTGAGTCGCTCAACCTCGCGCAGGATGCGCCCCACGTTTTTTTCGACGACCGGGTCTTCCTTGGCGCGAAACTGCAGCAGCTGCGCAGCTGACGAGATGCCGAACAGCGGATTGCGGAGCTCATGGGCGACACCGGCGGCGACCTCCCCGATCGCTTCGAGCCGGCGCTTCGACTCAACCCGTCGAACGAGCCAGGCACGCTCGATGGCCACGGCCGTCTGCGCCGCGATCACGGCCAGTACGCGTTCCGCTTCCTCGAGCGCCTGTTCGGACTCGATCGGTTCGGCGTAGAGGGTGATGGCGCCGAGGACCCCCTCGGCGGTGATCAGCGGGGCGGTAATTTCGAGGCCGACGTCGGTGGACTGTCGGGCGACGTTGCCGGTGGCGAGCGCATCGAGCCAGGTGCGGAGCAGCCGGGCCTCGAGCTGCGGGCTGCTGTGTGCGTCGTAGCCCTGCCGGTGGGTGATGCGAAATTCGGCGGTGTCGTCGTCGGCCAGGGCGATGACGAAGCCCGTGGAGGGGACGGCGCGCAGCAGTTGGTGTGCGACCTCTTCGTAGACGCGATCGAGCGAGATCGCTTCGGCGAGGGCGATGCCGGTGTTGATGAGCGCTTCACGCGAGCGATGGCTCGGTGTGATGTCCACCGTCGAGAAGACGAAGCCGGAGACGTCGTGGCCGTCGTCGATCGCGGTGACCTGCATGAGGAAGACGCGATCCTCGTTGGGCGAGTTGCAGGGGAACTCCCAGCGCACGACCGGCACGCGCCGTTCGCGCAGCAGCGTCATGGCCCGTTCGATCTGTTCGCGCGACGGGTCGTCGGAGACGCTGTCGAACACAGAACGCCCAAGCACCGCCGCTTCCGTGGCGATGTTGGGCGCTCCGTTGTCTGTCGCGAATCTGGACCAGGCGTTGTTGGCCGCCGTGATGCGTCCGTGGAGATCGACGGACCAGACGGTCAGCGGCAGCGCGTCGAGCAGCCGTCGTGCGAACGGCGGCTGCTCGTCGGGCGGCATCACCGGCGCGTCGCGCCCTTTTTGGCGGGCTTGACGGCTTTCTTGACGGCCTTTGTCGGCGCCTTTTTGGCCGCCTTTTTGGGAGCGGCTTTCGCGGGTGCCTTCTTGACGGCCTTGGCCGGCGCCTTCTTGGCGGGCGCCTTTTTCACGGCCTTCGCGGGTGCCTTCTTGGCCGCGGCCTTCTTG
>CANHJV010000097.1 GCA_947461225.1 Gemmatimonadota bacterium
CCATGGCGGACGAGCACCACCAGCGACGGCTGTGCCGCAAGATCGCGTGGCGCGAACGAAGCCGTCGCGAGCAGGACGCCAAGCATGCCGACTGCAACTGCGTTCCACGACGATCTCGTTTGCATGGTGCTCCTCGATGCGCCTCAGGCGCGTAGTGGCTTCCCCGCGCCGGCAACCACGCGGAACCTGTCACCCGTGAATGTACCCGTCGGCCGGAACCGGCAGAATGCCGGGCGCGTCGGTTCGGCCCATGCCTTGACGACCAGAGCCGTTCCCGCCCATTTCATGCCATGCGTACTCCTCTTTGTCATTTGGCCGCCGCGCTGTTCGCGCTGACGCCGGCCACCCTGCTCGCCCAGCCGAACGGCTCGATCACGCCCAAGGAAACCGCCGCTCGGCGTGATGCCATCGCCGCTCGCATCGATAGCGGCGTCATTATCGCCTTCGGCGGACGCGCGCTCGTGCACGACTTCAGCACGTTCTATCAGCTCCCCGCCTTCCGCTATCTCACCGAGCTCAATGAGCCCGATGCGGCGCTGGTCATGGTGGTGCGCAACAAACGCGCGCTCAGCACGCTGTTCCTTACGCCGCTCGACGCGCGGACCGCCTTCTACTACGGCGTGCGGGTCGACTCCACGACCAGCATGGCAGGCTACGGCATGCCGGGTCGTTCGGCGGCAGCGCTGCCGGCGTACCTCGACTCACTCGCCGCCACCGGGCTGCCCTTCTACCACGTCCCCGACGTGGAAACGATGGACTTCGCGCGCAACGACACGCTCACGCGCGGTCAGGAAGCCCTCAAGGGTCTCGCCAAGCGCTTCCCCACGCTCGCGGTTCGCAACGGGATGCCACTCGTGCTGCAGGTGCGCGCGAAGAAGTCCGATGCCGAAATGGCGCTCATCCGTCAGGCCGCCGAGATCAGCGCCGATGGACATCGGGCGGCGATGCTGACGGCGAATCCGACCCGTGAGTACGAGTTACGCGCCACACTCGAATACGAGTTCACGCGGCGCGGAGCCGAGCGTCCCGCGTACGGATCGATCGTCGGCGCCGGCATCAACGGCACCACACTCCATTACATGAAGGCCAGTGATCCGGCGAAGCCCGGCGACCTCGTCGTCATGGACGCCGCGGCCGAATATCGCGGCTACGCGGCGGACATCACGCGTACGATTCCAGTGAGTGGCACCTACACCGCCGAGCAGCGTCAGCTCTACCAGCTGGTGCGCGATGCGCAGGACATCGCCGAGCGCTTCTCCAAGCCTGGCATGAGTGTGCGGGCCGCCACCGATTCGTCAGTGGCCCTACGTGCGCGCGGCCTTGCCGCCCTCGGCCTGGTTGAAAGCGTCGATGCCTCCTTCGATCCGCCGTGGAACGTGAACTGCACCACCAGCCCGGCGCAGTGCAAGCAGTCCAACCTGTGGATGATTCACGGGATCACGCACGGTATCGGACTCGCCGTACACGATCCGATGCAGGAAAACGGGGCTGAGGCCAAATTCGCCGTCGGCGATGCGTTCACGATCGAGCCGGGCATCTACGTGAGCACGAAGGCGCTCGACGTACTGCCCGACACGCCGAAGAACCGCGCGTTCATTGCGAAGGTGCGCACTGCGGTGCTCAAGTACCAGAATACCGGCGTGCGCATCGAAGACGATTACATCATCACCGGCAAGGGACTCGAACGTATTTCCTTGGTGCCACGCGAGATGGACGAAATCGAAGCGTTGATGAAGCGGCGCGCGAAGATCCAGCCGTAATGGCTCAGGGGCGGCGATCCGGTGCGGCATACGGATAGCCGCCCTTCAGCAAGTCGCGCAGCCGGCGGTCGTGCCCATAAATGTCGTCATGGAATGCCACCGAGCCGTCATCCTGCGCCACCGCCGTGGCGTAGACCACATGCACCGGCACGGGGGCCGTGAGCGTCACCTGCAATGGCGTCTCACGATGCATCTCTGCCGCGATTCGCGTGGCATCCCACCCCGCCTGATCCCGCAGCAGCAGCGCAGCCAGCGTCGCCGGTTGCGAAAGGCGGATACAGCCGTGACTGAAGTCACGCCGCGCTTCCCCGAACAACGCCTGCACCGGCGTATCGTGCATGTAGACGTTGAATGCGTTCGGGAAAATGAATTTCACGCCGCCGAGTGCGTTCTGCGCGCCGGGGCGCTGACGAATGCGTGCGCGCCCTGCTGATACCGCTTCCAACGCGCCGGCGGTGGTTGGCATCACCTGCTCGTTCGAACCGACAATCTCGAACGCGTTGCGCGTGAGATAGTCGAGATGCTTCCGGGCCTTCGGCAACACTTCCGTGCGGGCGATGCTCGGCGGCACGTCCCAGTACGGCGAGAAGATGAGATACTGCACCGCCCCGCTGAACACCGGCGTCTTGTGATCGTACGCTTTGCCGACCACCACAGGCATGCGCAAGTCATCGCGCGCACGTTCGGAACCAAAGGCGTAGAGCTCGAACGCAGGAATATTGACGATGATCGGCGGCACCGTGAACCGGTGCGGCAGCCATCGCCAGCGTTCGAGCGTCGTGGTGAGCTGCAGCACGCGAGTATCCAGACGGCGACGTAGCGTCCCCATACTCTCCGGGGTGCCCCGCGCGCGGGTGGTATCCCGAAGCGCGAGTCGCAATTGGACGGTATCGTTGGCCAACGCCCGATAGCGGACCAGTGCATCGACCAGCAATCGATAGTGTTGATACGGTGGCTCGGCCGCGGCGAAGTGCGAAGCCGCATCCGTCGTGCCAGACAGCGCAGCCAGTGCCGCCGGCGCGTCCCACGGTTCGTGCAGAAATCGCAGATCCGCGTGCGCGGCGCGCGCTGACACCCGGCCGTATTGCAGCGAGCGCAGCGATCGCAGCGCGGCCGTGCTCAACATGACGTCGAACTCGACGACGCGATCGTCCGTCGCTGGCGGTGCGCCGGCGCCGAGGAGGCGCACAAGCTCCTGCAAACGTTGGGCATCGTAGTCGGACGGTTCGAGACCGCGACGATCGATCTGCGCCAACTCGACAATGGTGGACAGCGCCGACGGCGTTGGTCGCCCGCCGCGCGTCCACACGGGCGTCCAGCCGTTCGCCGCATACACGGTGCGCAGATCGGCCGTGACGTCGCTCAGCTGCGGCCAACGCTGCGGCGCGTGCCGATTCGACGCCACCAGCCGCTCTACCGCCTCACCGAAGGGAGTCGTGGGCGCGCGTTGTGCGTCGAGGCGGTACGGCTGAGCGAATCCGCTCAGCGCGCACAGCGCAACCAACACGAGGCGAAGGAGGAGCAGGCTCACACGCACAAACGTCGGCAACGGCGTGCAGCGCAGCTGTAGTGGAATCCCCGACGGCGCCGCGAAATCGACCGCCGGCGCGCTCCCGGTGGACGTGCGCGAAGACGGTGCGCTGGCCGCCAGTCTCGCATGCCCCTACGTTTTCGAACGTACCCGTTCGCTCGCCTTTCGCCCCAGGGAGACCGATGCATTCCGGAAGATCTGGTCAGGTGCTCGTCCCGTTCCGACGCATCGCCCTGACAATGCTGCTCGGCCTCGCGGCGGCATGCGGCGGGGACACAGCCTCCAGCGGCGCTCCCAGCAGCAGCACAGCCGACGGCACCTTCGCCCGGATTCAGCGCGACATTCTCGATCGGTCGTGCGTCTCCTGTCATCGCGCCGGCGATGCCAACGCCCGGCAGTCTCAGCTGGTGCTCACGAGCGATTCCGCCTATCTCCAGCTCGTTGGTGTCGGCTCGATCCAACAGATCGCGCGGGCCGACGGCATTGCCCGCGTGAAGCCGTTTCGGGCGGACAGCTCACTCCTGTATCACAAGCTGTCGTGGATCCCCGGCCATCACAGCCGCGACTACGGCCAGCTCATGCCGATGGGCACCACCAAAGGCGTGACCGCCGGCCAGCTCGAGTATGTGCGCCGCTGGATCGAAGCCGGGGCCCCGCGCACTGGGCATGTCGTCGACACGGCGGTGCTTGCCGATATCCGCCTGCAGTCCGCAAGCTTTACGCCGCTCAGTGCCCCGACGGCCGCCGGGTTGCAGCTCAAGGTCGACAGCTTCGCCGTGTCCCCCGGTTCGGAACGTGAGCTGTTCGTGTACCGCCGCGTGGGCAACGCCAGCGACTTGTACATCACACGGATTCAGTCGCGCATGCGTCCGGGCAGCCACCATCTCCTGCTCTACACGTTCGACGAAAGCCGCACCGCGTTCCCCTGCAATTCACGCCCAACGGCCAACGTGGTACGGGACATCAGAAATACCGATGGCTCGTTGAACATCGCGAATATGCTGCCGATGGCCTGCCACGTGTACTTCGCGGGGGCGATGACGCAGGACTTCGACTACCGCTTTCCCCCCGGCGTGGCGCTGCGCTTGCCCGCCAACACGGCGCTCGACTTCAACGTGCATTACGTGAATCGTGCGCCGATCGACCTGCCGGGTGAGGCGTTCGCGAATCTGTACACGGCAGACCGGTCGCAAGTGCAGACCGTAGCCCGCACGCTCAATCTCGCCAACACCAGCTTTTCACTGCCACCAAAACAGCGCACCACCATTCGCACCGTGTTTCCCATGTCGGTGCGCACCACGGTGCTGGGTCTCACCTCGCATATGCACTCGATGGGCGAGCGTTATGAGATCCGCCTACGACGCGCCGACGGCACCGAGACGTCGGTGTATGTCAACACCGACTGGGAACACCCGGGCTTCACCAATTTCGACACACCGCTCGTCCTGCAGCCCGGCGATGCGCTCGTGTCGGTGGTCACCTGGAACAACGTCACCGACCGCACCATCGGATTCGGCCTGCTCTCCAGCGACGAGATGAACATCATCTTCGGCTACGCCTACTGAGCATCACCGCGTCGGGCAGCGTTACATCGCGCTGCCTGACGCCTTGATCAGGTAGTACGACTCCTGGCGCGGCCGGAAGAAGCGGAAGCCCTGCGCCGTCAAGAACGCGTCGTCCTCCATCATCACGAACAGCTTCTTGCCGTTCCACTCGGGAATCGGCGTGGCGGTGTTGAGTTCGATGGAGATGTACGAACCCAGGCGCAGGCGTGAATTCTGCGCGGTGGTATCGCTCCGCAGCGGACTGCGGAAGTCGATCGACGCGCCGAGTCCGTGCCCCTGCGTGCCGATGGGATGCGAGTACACCATCGCTTCGATGCCGCGTTGCTTCATCTCGGCCATCGTATTCGTAAACACCGAGCCGCCGGTGGCACCCGGCCGCGCGTGACGCAGCATGACGGCATCCTGCAGCGTGTTGGTGTTCGCCATGGCTCGCTTGAAGCTTTCCGGCACATCACGCTCACCGGGCTTGAGCACGTAGGCCATCTTCTGCCAGTCGGTGTCGAAGCCCATGTAGCTGATGCCAAAGTCCACGTGCACCACGTCGCCATGACGAATCACGGTGCCCTCCGGCGCCACCGCCAGAAAACCTCGCGACGTCGCGATGTCCTCACCCGTGCGCTGCACGCGAAGATCGGGCTGGAACCACGTGCGCACACCGGCCGCCCCCAGCATGTCGAACAGCGCGCGACGCACATCGCCCACGGTCGTGCGTTCCGGCGTAATCACCGCATTCGACAGCGCCCGCTTCACGATGGCCTCCGTCACCGACACCGCCGTACGGTAATGCTCCGTCTCCTCCGGTAAGCGCGTGTCGAGATACTCTTCGATCAGGTCGCTCGCACTCACAAACGTCTTTTCGGCGTCCTCGCCAAGCGTCTCCGCCAGAAAGCGATACGCGTCATAACCGAGCGAGCGCGTCTGCCCGCGCCGGCCACGGATCCCGAGCCCCACAGTCGCCGGCTTGTACTGCTGATACAGATCGCGCAGCGTCGTGGCGGGCGGACGGGGCTCGGTGAACGGCGCGTCGAAGAAACGCGCCAGATTCTCCTCGGTATACCCCGTGATCGCGAACTTCTTGAGCCCCTGCTCGCCAGCATCGATGAACACGAAGAAATCACGATTGCCCGTATAGGGGCGCGGCGGGGCGACGTACTGCGACAGCGGGTCGTCGTGAAACTCCTCGTTCACCACGATCCACATCCCGATCTGGTGGCGCCGCATCATCGGCAACAGCAGCGCATGGCGCTTGGTGAGCCAGTCTTCGCGAATGGCGATCTGCTGCGACCACGGCAGCAGCGCGGCCGCCTCCGGCACGGCGTACGGCGCGGGCATCGCCCCGGATCCGCGCATCGGACGCGGCGACGACGTCTGCCCGCGCGCCTGCGTCGGGGAGGTCAGCGAGAGCGCGGCGGCGGCGGCCAGCAGCGTGGCGGCGAAGGGTATCGGCTTCATGGCGGGGGACGCTGGCGATCGGGAAGGAGAGGTTGGGGACGACCACCGCAATGTCGCCCTCCCACGCCGACTTCGGGATTCCCGTTATGTATGATTTACTTTACTCTACGTAAGAAATACCATACATTCGTTCCATGAACATACTCTGGATACCCGCCACACTGCTGGTTGCCTTCGCGGTGCTGGCGTTCACGCTGCGGGCATCGAGGAGGTCGCTCCCCGCGCTGGTCCTTCCCGACGGCGAGTCGCTTCCGAGTACGCCGGTGCAGCGCCTGGCTGCGCGCACGCTGATCGGGGTGTCGGTGTTCGCGGTCGCCGCCGCTGCGGTCGTGACGCACCACGGCCTTGAAACGACCTGGGACCAAGACGTCACGCGATGGACGGCGACCGGGCTGCTCATGGCCGGCTTGGGCCTCTTCACCGTGTACATCACACGCGTCTCGCGCTGGATGGCCGTCGACAACGGCCCCTGCGACGAGCGTGACCGCGCTATCATCGCCACCGCCGGTGGTGGGCAAGCGCCCGCCATTCTGGTGACACTCGCCGCCTGGATGATCGCGCTCACCGAGCGGTATCACGTCACTCACCTGATTCCCTCGGCCGCCCTCTACGCCATCTTCTGGTCGTGCATCATGGTCAGCATCATGGCGCTGCTCGTCGGCGTCGTGATCGGCTACCGGCGCAGCTGAGCATGCCCAAAGCCATCATCCGCAATCACGTCCGGCGACTCCGCTTCGCGCACGGCGAGATGACGCAGCAGGCGCTCGCCGATCGCGTCGGCTGCAGCCGCCAGACGATTCTCGTGCTCGAACAAGAGCGCTACGTCCCCTCGCTCATGCTCGCCATGCAGATCGCCCGCGTCTTCGGCACAAACGTCGAGCAGGTGTTTTCGCTCGACGAAACCGAGTAGGCGGCGGCAACAGCAACAGCGAACAGCAAACAGCTGGAACACGGATTATGGTGGATTTCGCGGATTACACCGATAAGCAAAAAGCGCCGTTGGCTTATCTGTGCGTTGTCGGTGAAATCCGTCTTATCCGTGTTCCAGCTGTTGCTGTTGCTGTTCGCTGTTCGCTGTTCGCTGTTGCCGCTGTTCGCTGTCGCAGAATGCCGTTCCGCCGCCCCCGTTCACACCCCCGCCGCGAGCCGCTCCCGCAGCCGACGCTTCACGCCCGGCCAGTCCACGTCGGTGATGCCGTAGTACACACTGTCGCGCACGAAGCCATCGCGCACCACCATGTGTCGCCGCAGCACACCCTCCCGGATTGCGCCGAGCTTCTCGAGCGCCCGCTGCGATTGCGTGTTGCGCAGATCGGTCTTGAACTGCACGCGTATCGCGCCCAGCACCTCGAACAGCTGCACCAGCTGCAGGTACTTCGCTTCCGTGTTCGCCAGCGTGCCCTGCACCGCCGGCGAGAGCCACGTGCCGCCGATCTCCACCCGATGGTGCGGGCGCGAAATATCCATCCAGCGCGTGGAACCGATCACCGCGCCCGTCTCGCATGACACGATCGCGAACGGCACTTCGTCGCCTCGCGCCGCCTGTTCGGCCGCGTGCGCGAGATAGCGCGTCACCGCGTCGGCCGATACCAGCGGCGGCTGCACCGTGACGCGCCACAACGCCTCGTGGTGCCCGGCCAACAGCAAGCCGTCGGCGTGTTCCGGACCAAGGGGCTCGAGACGCACCACGCGACCGGTGAGCGTCACCGGGACCGGCGCGAACACGCGGGAGAAACCACCTGGGGCGGAGCCCGACGACGGAGCAACAGCATGCGACATGCCATCATGCTCGTTGCTTCACCACCGACCGGCAAGGGCCGGCCATCTGGGTAATCGCGATGCACCCCTACCCGCCGTCCCACCGGAACACTATTCTCGCCGGTATGCCGTGCCGTCATCGCTGTCTCGGACTTCTTGCGCTGGCCGCCGGCGCCCTCATGCCACGGGCCACGGTGCAGGCGCAGCCGCTGCCCGCCGCCCGCGTATCGGGTGTGGTGTTCGACAGCCTCGCCATGCAGCCGCTCGCCGGCGCGACCGTGCAACTGGTCACGACCGGACAGCCGGCACGCATTCGAGCGGTAGCGGCTGACAGTCGTGGACTCTTCCGCTTCGACTCGGTGGCGGTCGGCGTCTATCTCGTCGGCTTTCTGCACCCGCTCCTCGACAGTCTGGGCATCGACGGGTCGATGGCTCGCGTCGAGATCACCTCGTCCGACCCCATCGGCGTCACACTGAGCACGCCGTCGCCCACCACGCTCATCGCCACGCGCTGCGGCCCGACGCAGCCGGGAAGACCGCAAGGACTGTTCGTCGGACGCGTCCGAGTTGCCGGTGGCGCGCCGCTCACCACGGCCGCGCGCGTCCGCGCCCAGTACACCCAGTCCGTTGCCAGCGAGCGCGGCCTCGAACGGCGCACGATCTCGCAGTTCGGCACGACCGACGGCGATGGACTGTTTAACGTTTGCGGCGTGCCGGCGGGCCGGGCGATCAACGTGCGGGCGTTCACGGTCACCGACAGCAGCGGGTTCGTGGAACTCACCCTCCCGAACGACGGACTTATTCGTCGCGATCTGCTGGTTGGCCAAGCCACCCGGACGCGAAGCGACAGCGCGTCGCGCGGTGAAGCCCTGAGTGGAACCGCGCGATTCCGCGGGACCGTGCGGGATGCCGCCGGCAAGCCGGTGGCCGGCGCACGCGTGGTCGTGCTCGGAACGGCGCGCGAAAGTACCTCGGGCAGCACCGGACAGGTGACCCTCTCGGCGCTCCCCGAAGGCAGCTATACCCTCGAAACGCGCGCCCTCGGCTACCTGCCGCTCCGGACCGTCGTCGATCTCGAGAGCACCGCGCCGGCCGAGGCCGAGCTGACGCTGGCGACGCTCCCGGCGGCCGTGGATACCATGCGCGTGCGCGCCGATCGCATGGCCGTTCCGCTCGCCGAGTTCGAACGGCGCCGCAAGTTGGGATTCGGGCATTTTCTCGACGAAGCACAGATTACCGCGCGCGCGCCCAACAACGTCGCCGACGTCTTCAGAAGTACGCCCGGCGTCGTGACCATGCCCGGCCAATTCGGTCGCGATCGCGTGTTGCTCCGCGGCACGGGCATGACCGGCGACTGCCCGCCGGCCGTCTTCCTCAACGGCCTGCTCATTCCCAATGAAGACGGCGATCTCGATGCCATCGTGAACGCCCGCGATGTGCGCGCCGTCGAGGTCTACGCGCGGACCGCCAGCGTGCCCCTGCAATTCCAGACGCGCAACGGCTGCGGGTCGGTCGTCATCTGGACCGGCGCCCGCAGCGCTCCCGCACGACGGTGATCGGCCGTTCGCTCGTCCTGGCGCTGGCGCTCAGCGGCGCCACAGCAACTATCGCGCACGCGCAACCGCTCTCGCCGTTCGCGAGTGCCAAGGCGACCACGTTGCTGCGAGACAAGTATGGGTGCCTGGGATGCCATCGTCTCGGCCGTGACGGCGGGCAATTGGCCCCCACGTTGCACGACGTCCGAACCCGCCGGGATGCTGCGTACATCGCCGCCATCATTCGAAATCCCCAGCAGAGGCGGCCGGGTGCCGCGATGCCGCGAATACGCATGCCCGAGACCGATCGCACACTGATCACGCGATTGCTCGGCGGCGACGGCGCAGCCCGTGATGGCACCGCCCCAACCACGCCCGCGCCCGCCGACACCAACGGCGCCGCCCTCTATCGCACCTGGTGCGCCGGATGCCACGGCATCACCGGTCGGGGCGACGGCCCGAATGCGAAGGCGCTCCCCGTGCCCCCGGCGCGTCACGCCGATGCCGCCACGATGAGCCAGCGCCCCGACGATACCCTGTACGACACCATCGACGGCGGTGGCGCCATCATGAACCGCAGCGCCCGCATGCCGGCGTTTGGCGGCTCGTTGTCGCCCACCCAGATCCGGGCGCTCGTGGCGCACATCCGATCGCTCTGCCGATGCGCCGGCCCCGCGTGGTCGCGGGACGGCGCACGCTAGTGCGGACCATGCGAAGCTCCCTACGGCATGGCGCATTCGGTGCTCTGCTCCTCGCCGCACTCACCGGCTGCACGGGCGACTCGGCCGAGGGCACCACGGACGCCGCAAGCGCCAGCCCGCTGACCACCGTCGCGCTCGCCGCGCCGCCCGCACCGCCCGCCCCCGCCGACTTCGCCGGGGCCGAGAGCTGCCAATCATGCCACGCGGCCGAGTATGCAACGTGGAAGCGCTCCACGCACGGTACCGCCGGTGGCGTGCCTGGCAGCGCAACCAACGACGTGCGGGTGATTGGGCCGTTCAACGGCGTTCCGATCCGGTTCCGCGATGCCGTGGTCATTCCTCGGCAGGTGGCCGGCCAGTTCAGCTTCCTCGTGCAGCGCCCGGGAGAACCCGACACGACCTTCTCGGTGGATGGCGTGATCGGGGGCGGTCACATGAACGGCGGCGGCACGCAGGGCTTCGTGACCGTATGGCCTGACGGTACGCGACGTTTCCTTCCGTTCGACTGGAGCCGCAGCAACCGCGTCTGGTTTTGCCACACCGGCACGCGCACCGAGCGCGGATGGCAACCCATCACCCCCGCCATGCGGCTGGCCGATTGCGGCGACTGGCCCCCGTCGCGCATTCTCGGTGACGATGCGCGCTTTAGCAACTGCCAGTCGTGCCACGGAAGCGGTATCACCGTCGGCTTCGACAGCGTGGCGAAGCGCTGGCGCACCGACGTCCGGTCGCTCGCGATCGACTGCGAATCGTGCCACGGGCCAGCGGCCAAGCACGTGCGCCTCATGCGCGCCGGCCCCGCCGGCGCCGACATCGGCCTGCCGGCGCTCGGCGCGCTCGACAAGGACCGGTCGCTCGCCACGTGCATGGGCTGTCACGCCCTCAAGACGCGTCTGGCCCCGGGGTACGCACCGGGGGGATCGCTCGAGGCCTACTACACCACGTATCTGTCGCAACTCGGCGACACACCGTTCACCCCCGATGGGCGCACCCGCACCTTCGCCTATCAAGAGGGGCACTACGCCAGCGACTGCTATCGCAACGGCGGCATGACCTGCGCGTCGTGTCACGATCCCCATAGTCAGGGGTATCGCACCGTCGACGGCGAGCCAATTCCCGGCCGCTTCGACGACCGCCAGTGCACCAGCTGTCACGCCAGCAAGGCCAAGGACACCCCCGCGCATACGAAGCACCCCGTCGGCTCGACCGGGAGCCAATGCGTCTCCTGTCACATGCCCTACGAGCAGCAGCACGAACTCGGGCGGGCCATCCAGTACCGTCGCTCCGACCACTCCATCGCCATCCCACGACCGGCCCTCGACGCATCGCTCGGGCTGGTCGGTGCCTGCCAGGGGTGTCATGCCACCCGGAGCACCGCCGCCCTCGAGGCGCAGGTCACGCGCTGGTGGGGCACACTGAAGCCGCACGAGACCGCCGTGGCCGGGGTCCTCGCGGCCCGATCGGTCACCTCCCTCGAGGCGGCCACCCCATTGCTCCTGCACCCCGACTCGCGGAACGCCATGGCGCAGGTGGCCGGCCTCAGCGAATGGCTGGAACGCTTCACCGGCACCAGCCGTAACGGAGCCGCTGCGCCCGCCGTCGGGGCACCCGCCGCCGACGCCACCGCGCGCCTCCGGGCGCTGGCCGACGCTCCCGACCTCGACGTACAGGCCCTCGCGCTGGCCGCGCTGCATCTCGCCCGCGGCAACGACCCGATGGTGCGCCGCCTGCTGCGCGAACGCGCGCGCCCCACGGACGGTGACGATCGATCGGCGCTCCGCCGCCGCTGGGCGGTCACGCTCGGCAGCCTCGGCGACGCCGCCCGTACCGCCGGTGACGCACCGCGGGCCATCGCCGCGTATCTGGCCGCCCTCGACGTCGCCCCCGGTGATCCGTTGCTCCTGCTCAATCTGGGACTCGCCCGGGCAGCGCAAGGCGACATGACCGGCGCCGTGGCCGCGTACCGGGAGTCCCTGCAGCGGGACCCGCGCCAGATCATGACCGAGGTGAATCTGGGCAACGCCCTCGAGCAGGCCGGCGACCCCGCCGGCGCGGTCGCGGCCTACGAACGCGCGATCGCGCGCGATCCCACCGCCGCGCTCCCACGGCTCAACCTCGGCACGCACTACCTGCGCAACGATCAGGCCGCGCAGGCCCGCCCGTAC
>CANHJV010000098.1 GCA_947461225.1 Gemmatimonadota bacterium
ACCGGGCGCCGTCGCGATGGTGAAGCGATCGTAGCGCGCACCAAGCTGCAGGCGCGGCGTATGATCTTCCGACGCGCCCACGCTCAACGGCAGCTCCTGAAAGAGGAAGGCGGCCACGTTGTTGTTGGTGGAGGCCGGCACGAATGCTTCCTCGCCCGTGGGGCTGTACTGCCGAAAGAGCCCCTGCACACCAACCGCGCCCGTCATGCGGCCGACCTGCGTCCGGCCGGTCATGTTCACGGTCTGCGTGTTGAGCTTGAACTGGGTGCCGATCGCGCCATCGGGCTCGATTTCGTTGTGCGAGTACCACTGCGAGGTACCGTCCACGCGCAGGGTCGCGATGGGCGCGAAGCCGGTGTTCACCGTGGACTGCAGCGCCGCCATGCGACGGATGCCGTCAATGCGGATCCCTTCGTCACCAGCGGCGTGCGGCAAGCCGTACTCAAAGCCCATCTGGCGGTACACGACGCCCACGGCACCACCGGCGCCCACCGCCCCGCCGCCGAGGGCAAACTGATTCGTCTGACCGTTTGTATTGGGCTGCGCGTCGCCACCGCCGATGCGCATATTCTCGAACTGGCGGGCACCGCCACGAGCGGTGAGCGCGAACTGCTTGGTGACGGGAATCGTGAGCCCGACCGCGCCGACGCCGCCGGGGGTGACGCTTTCCGCCTGCGACATCACGTATCCGGTCGCCCGCGCCGGAATGCTGGTCGGGATATCCGACGAAATGACGTTCACCACGCCGCCGATCGCATTGTTGCCGTACAGCAGCGACGCGGGTCCACGAATCACTTCGATCCGTTCGGCGGTGCTCGGATCGACGGCGTTCATGTGATCGGCCGCGCCGGCCGACAAGTCCCCCGCCCGCTCGCCGTCCTGCAGAACCAGCACGCGTTCGCCGGTGAGGCCGCGAATGACCGGCGTGGACGCCATCGGTCCGTTGAAGCGCGTCGACATGCCGGGCTCCTTGGACAACGTCTGGCCCAGCGACGTGCTCAGCGCGCGCTGCAGTTCCTTGCCAGACAACTGCACCGTGGCCTGCGTGACGTTGAGCGGGTCGGTGCCGGTGGGCGTGGCCGTGACGTTCACGCTCGACAAGCGGACCGTGGCCACGCGCATGGTCACCGTGACCTGCACCGGCGCACCGCTGGCGGTCACGGTCACGACTTCATGGGTGGCCGAATAGCCGATCCGGATGAAGTCGAGATGGTACACACCGGGCGGCAAACCATCGATGGAAAAGCGGCCGCGGTCATCAGTAAGCGCGTTCCGGTTGGCGCCACTGACCACCACCTGCACATTCGATAACGGCGTCCCGGCCGTGTCTTTCACGAGGCCGCTCACCACGGCCTCCGATGCCGCCATCGCGTGCGCGATCGGCGCCGGCGGGGCGGCCTCACCGCGCGCCGGGGCGCTCGCGAGCGCCAAGGCGCCTGCGACGAGCGGGGTGAACAGCGAAAGGGCGGTGTGCGCGCGGGTTTTACGGCCCGCGACCGGACGCGCAGCCGTCGCGAAGGCGACGGCGCGGCGAAAAAACGTCGGCAGCATGACAACTCCAGAAAGTGATGTGCGCGATACGTCGACATGACGCCATCGCGTGGTCCGGGGCCATGCACACGGCATGGCCGACAACTCAGACCGACATCACCGGAGGAGCACGCTGGGAGGCGGAATCGCGCCACGCCCGTTCGCAGCGCGCGACGTGCGCACTGGCCGGCGCGATCGCACGCACCGCCGCGATCGGCGTGCGCCATGCGCCGGGAGACGTCCCGTTCGGACCGGTCGCGACACTGCAGAGCAGACAGTCGTGTCCGTGCACCAATACGCAGCCGGGACCCGTCTCCGACTCCATGTGCACGTACGCGTCGCGCTTGTCGAGTCGCCACGCGTCGGCCACCGACGACACCGCCGGCCCCATGACCTGGAACCAGGCCAACAGGAACAGGAAGCGCGTAAGCCACGGGGAGCGCGAGCGTGCCATGGGTATAACGTGTCGCTTCGGTGAAAACGACGCAACCGGCTCTGGAAGATCAGAGGACGGACGGGCAGCTTACGCCAATGGTCCGCTCCCCCTCCTCACCACGGCAACTCGCGCGACGACTCGTCCTCGCCCCCCTGATTGCGGCCGCGTGCGATAATCCCACGGTCGTTCGACCGGACTTCGCATACGATCCCACCGGACTCACTGGCGGCCAGCTCTATCGCTGGAGTACCGGGGCCAGGGTACGCGTATTCGTGGAACCCATGGTATCAGGCGGCGTGGATCTGGCGGGCGCGGTGCAGCGCGCCGTGAGTGCATGGAACGCCGTGCCCCAGGAGCGCGAGTTCACACTCGACGTCGTCACGAACCGTGATCTGGCGGACGTCATCGTCTACGATCGCAGTCTCCCGCAGCCCGTGGCCACCGGCTCCTGCCCGTTCAATCCATCGGGGGCCGCGGGGTATACGTATTTCTGTCCGCTTAATGGTCGCGCTGAACGGCTGCGACCAATCGCCTCCAGCGTGCTCACCACCGCGATCGTCATTCGCGTGGACATGACGACGACGGCCACCCAGGCCGCCCTCGATGCGTTGGTGGCGCATGAGGTGGGACACGCGGTCGGCATCGGCGGGCATAGTCCGCAAACCACGGATGTGATGTACACGCGCCCCACCGTGCGCACGCCAACCGATCGGGACCGCAACACGTTACGAAACGTCCTCGGTCGAGCGGCCGATATTACGCTCTGACGCGCCTACGCGTCATGCTACCGTACTGAGAATTCCCGCGGGAAAAGGGGTCACTCCGCTTGAGCCAGGGAGCCCCGTCCGTCATGTTTCAGTCTCGGTTCGCTGCATGACCGAATGAAGACCGAATTGGTTGATCGCAGTTCCACATCGCTGAAGCACACCTTCTGCGGGACAGGTCAAGCGCTGCACCGTGCGCGCTCGGCTGCGCCTGTCCCGCCGTACGTTTTCCGTGAGGGTCGCACCATGGCGACACAGGTCACTCCGTCCGCTGCCGTTCGCCGCGAGAGCCTTGAAGGCCTCGCCTCCCAGGGTTTGCAACCGAGCGGGGAGGTTCATTGGAACCTCGTCGCGCCCGAACTCGTCGAAGCGGCCATCCGCCGCGGCGAAGGTCGGTTGGCCGAGATGGGGCCGTTCGTCGCGGTGACGTCGCCGCACACGGGCCGTTCGCCGAACGACAAGTTCGTGGTGCAAGAGTCGTCGAGTGAGGCGGATGTCGACTGGGGCAAGGTCAACCAGCCCATGGCGCAGGCGCACTACGTAGCGCTGAAGGCCGACGTGAAGCGGTACCTGAACTCGCTCTCTGAGTTGTTCGTACAGGACCTGTACTGCGGCGCCGATCCGTCTACGCGACTGAGCGTGCGCTACGTGATGCCGAATGCGTGGCATGCGTCGTTCGTGCGCAACATGTTCATCCGCCCGGCCGTCGAAGATCTCGCCACGTTCGCGCCGAACTTTACGGTGTACCACGCGCCCGAGTATCAGGCCGACCCAGCGAAGCACGGCACGCGCACCGGCACGTTCATCGTGCTGAACATCGCCGAGCGCACGATCCTGATCGGCGGCACGCGCTACGCCGGTGAGCTCAAGAAGGCGATGTTCACCGTCATGAACTACCTGCTGCCGAAGCAGGGTGTGCTGTCGATGCATTGCTCCGCCAACATCGGTCCCGAGGGCGACACGGCGTTGTTCTTCGGGCTCTCGGGCACCGGCAAGACCACGCTGTCGGCCGACCCCACGCGTGGCCTCATTGGCGACGACGAGCACGGCTGGTCTTCCGAAGGCACGTTCAACTTCGAAGGTGGCTGCTACGCGAAGGTGATCAACCTGTCGCCCGAGAACGAGCCCGACATCTATCAGACCACGCAGATGTTCGGCACGGTGCTGGAGAATGTCGTGCTCAACGAACCGTCACGGTCGGTGGACTTCGCGAATCAGTCCATCACCGAGAACACGCGCGCGTCGTATCCGTTGCACTACATCAAAAACCACGTGCCGAGCGGCCGCGGTGGACACCCGAAGAACGTGGTGTTCCTCACCGCCGATGCGTTCGGCGTGCTGCCGCCCATCGCCAAGCTCACGCCGGAACAGGCGATGTACTATTTCCTGTCGGGCTACACGGCCAAGGTGGCCGGTACCGAGCGCGGCGTCACCGAACCGCAGGCCACCTTCTCGGCCTGCTTCGGGGCGGTGTTCCTGGTGTGGCACCCCACGAAGTACGCCGAGATGCTAGGCGAACTGCTGCGCACGCACGGCTCGCAGGTGTGGCTGGTGAACACTGGTTGGAGCGGCGGTGCGTACGGCGTGGGCCAGCGCATGAAGTTGAGCTACACGCGCGCGATGGTGCGTGCGGCCCTCGCGGGCGCTCTCAACAACGCCACGTTTACGGCTGATCCCATCTTCGGGTTGCACTTGCCGAGCGCCGTGGACGGAGTGCCGAGCGACGTGCTCGACCCGCGTCGCACGTGGGCCGACGGCGCCGCGTACGACGCGCAGGCGAGCAAGCTGGCCGGCATGTTCCGCGACAACATCACGAAGTTCGGCGCCGCGGTGTCGCCGGCCATTCTGGGAGCGGGCCCGAAGGGCTGAGCGCGTGTTGATGGGCCGCGCGGATGGCCAGAAAAACGAACCGCCCCGGAGCATGTCGCTCCGGGGCGGTTCGTTTCATACGAGGCGATCGAAGCGCGACCTCACTCCTTCCGCATCACCTTTTCGACCATGATCTGTCGGCCGTCGCGCGCGCCGAGGAAGATCGCTCCGCTGGGGCCGAAGCCGAGCAGCTGACGACCGGCGGGCAGCTTGACGCGCTCGATCATCTTGCCCGACGGGCTGATGATGTCGTACACGAGCGGTGGCTGGTTCATCATGGCCGCCATCATACCCATCGCGGCGGCGGGCATAGCGGCACGGGTGGTGTCTCCCGCGGCGCGGCCGGCACCACGGGCACCGGCGGCGCCTGCCGCCCCAGCGGCACCCGCTGGGGCCCCGGCGGTCGGTGGGCCACCACGACCACCCATACCACCCATACCACCCATACCGCCACCCATGCCACCCATGAACTGGGCGGCGAGTTGCGCGGAGAGGTTGGACGTGGCGGGCAGCACCCACAAGTTGCCGTCGAAGTCCGCCATCGTTGTTCCCGCCTTGATGGGCGGGTAGTAATCGGGGAGCTTGTCCGCCGCGACCGGCTCGAAGGACATGCGGAAGCCACCACCGCCACCGCCAGCCGTGCGTTCCGTCGCCGCCTTGGCGAGCGACTGCAGCGAATCCACCAGCTTGGTGCGGTCGTCGTCGGTGATGCGCTTCCAGTCGAACGGCAGCTTGTCGGACGCGGTATGCGATCCATCGGGACGGTAGTAGTCCACGTGGAAATCGAGGACGCGCATGATGGCCACCGTGCCATCGTTCAACAGCGCCCAGTCATCGGCCTGCGGCAGCGGATTGATCTTGATCGTGAGCTTCGTGCTGCCGTCCTCGCCCCGCGTCATCTGCGTTTCGCTCTTAGGCACCTTCACGTACGCGACGGTGTCGGCCTTGCGCGTATCGAAGTCCACTCGAATGATCGGCACCGAGTCGGGCTGGCTCTGCGGATTGAAGCCGCGACCGCCGGGTCCACCGAACGGCTGACCGCCACCCTGACCACCGCCACGGAACGCGGCATCGTCTCCAGCCGGAGGACGTGCCGGCTGTGCGCCGCCGCGACCCTGCTGGTTATTGCCACCCTGCCCGCCCGGCTGACCACCACGACCACCGCCACGATCGTTACCGCCACGATCGTTGCCGCTGCCGAACATCATCGCCATGCCACCGCCGCCGGGACCACCGCCGGCGTTGCCTTGGCGATAATAGAGACGCCCCTTCTGATCGAAGGCGTGCGACCCGAGGTTCATGTTGGACAGCGTGTTCACATCGTTCGTGCGCGGCGACGCCATGACGCGCACCGTCTTGCCGTCCTTGTTCAGCACAACCATCGACAGCGTGGCCGGATCGACCACGATCGAGGAGTCACCAAGGTACGGGATCAAGCCGATCGGGCGCGTGCCGTACGGCATCAGGGCGCCGGGCGCGGTGTCGGCCACCACGATCACGTTCTGCAACGTGGCGTCGAAACGCAGCAGCTGACGACGCTGCACGTCGTTGATGAAAATCGACCCATCGGGGAGCGCACGCAGCATGTTTGCGCCGCCAATCGGGCGCGTCGCCTTGGCCAGCGGCGCCGTGACGTCACGAACGGGCACCGTGGTGGTGGACGGCGTCTCCGGCGAAACCTGCGCCGACGCGGTCGATGCGGTAGCGGCCAGGATCGACACGCCAACCATCGTCCACGCCGCGGACTTCGTACGCGACATGCTCATGCGAGTAACGCTCTGGAGTCGAGAGAAATTTCGATACGTGAGGTCGGCCATGATCAGTTGCCTCCTCGTCCACCGCCACCACCACCACCCATACCACCCATACCACCCATACCCCCGCCACCAAACTGGTTCCCACCGGCGGTCCCCGAGCGGAGCCCCTGCAACGTGCGCTTGTCGAGGAAGCTGACCAGCGACGCGGGGAGAATTCGGATCTGCGCCGGCGTCAGCATGCTCCGGATGCCGGGGACCACCTTGATGAGCATGTCGACCGTCTGCTCGCGTGCGTCCTTGTAGCGAGCGTACGCGTCGTCGTGGCTGTACTTGTCGGGCAGCTCGGACAGGAACTTGGTGACCGGGTTCCAGATGCTGTCGGAGCGGAGCACGAAGTAGCGGTTGAGCGTGGCGAGACTGTCCGCCTGCTTCCGCGTGAGTTTGAGCGTATCCGCCTGCTGCAGCAGCTGCTGCATCGGATTGATGATGCCGGACGTTGCGGTACCACGGAGCTGCTGCAACGACGGCTTGTTGCCGGCGCGCGAGCGGCCACGATCGAGCTGCTGCAAGAGCTGCTGCTGTTCACGCGTGGGGCCCACATCAACGCTCATCGACATGGTGATGGACATCGGCGTGGAGCGCAGCGTGGTCTGCGCCGGGCGCGTGGAGCCGAAGCGCTCGTTCACTTCATACTTGAACGTGTTGTTCGCCGCATCGAAGCCGCGCACGTAGAGCAACTGCCCACTCGGACTCGGGTTCGCGCCCCACCCCTTCAGGCCGGATTCGCCATTGATCAGGCGATCGAGACCGTTGAGCGGATTGGCGATCTGCAACCGCAGGTTGGCGCGCTGCGGCAACCCGATCTTGAGCGAGTTGAAGGAGATGTTCAGGTTGCCCTGCATCGTCCACGGGCTCGTGCAGGAATTCCGCGCGGCGAACTGGCCGATCTGGCTCCGCAGACAGGCCACCGCTTCCCGCGTGCCCGTGGCCAGCAGGTTGTTCAAGCCAGCCTTGAGCGTGGGATCAGTGACGGTGGCCGGGTCATAGATGAACGCGCGGTCGTTGCCGTAGCTGTCGCCGTTCACGTCCTGATTGATGGTGGGCGTGTAGTTGATGCCCGAGCGGAAGCTGCCGTTCCATGAGATGCGCACGGCGTCCCACGCGTTGTAGCTCAGCGAGTACTGGATCTGGTGCCGCGAGAAGAACGCGCCTTTCGACCACTCGGTCCCGGTCGGCGACCCCACGGTGCTGTTGAAGCCGAGAAACTGTTCGCGGACATCGGCCAGCACGTAGGCCAGGCTCCAGCTGTAGTGCGAATTAAAGACCGCCGGGCGCAGGCTCACATTGATCTGCTTGCTCTCCGACTCGAGCGTGGACGTCTGCCCCGTGACGCGTCCGAAGGCGTCGACCACGCGGGCATTCCGCCATGCGACCTGACCGGTCGTGGGCACGATCGCCGACGGCGTGACATACACGGGCCGTCCCAGTTCGTTGGCCAGCGCAAACCGCTGGATGCCCGGGAAGTTGAGATCGACGCCACCCTGCTGGTGCTGATTGCGCGAATACGTGCCATCGACCGAGAGCATGAAGCGGTTCTTGAGCACCGCACCGGCCCACTGCAGGTTGCCGCGAATGGAGCGCTGCGCGAGGTAGTCGGGCACGAACAGCGTGATGTTGGGCGAACTGTTGGAGAACACACTGCCGCTGGTGCCATCGGCGCAGGTGCGCGGAATGCTCGCTTCGTCCACCGCATACGCCTTCCAGTTCGGCGTCGGCGTCGACGAGCCGAGGCACGTCAACTGCTGGAGCGCCGACGGCAGACCGGTATTATCGATGGCGTTTGAGATCAGCTGCGTGCCCGGCGTGTTCTGGAACACGCCGACCCCACCGCGGATGACGGCGCGCGGCGCGCGGATCATGCCGGGCAGCAGCGCCATCTGGTCGGCTTGCCCAACCGTCCACGAGAAGCCGACGCGCGGGCTCACGTACAGACGGTTCGGCACTTCCGCGTTATCCAAACCGAATGCCGAGCGGACCGCGGGATTCGACTGCGGGCCCTTCGAGAAATGGTTGCCGTCGACGCGCACACCGTACTGGACCTGCAGGTCATTCGTGGGGCGCCACGCGTCGCCGAGCGACATGGCGCCGACGATCTGGCCGCCGGTGCGCGTGCGGGGAGACAACGTTCGGGTGAACGAGGCGGGCGTGTTGGCCTGCAGGTCGGCCAGCGAGTTGTAGCTGAACGAGCCGTACTGATTGAAGGTGACGTTCTGCGAGAACTCATCGCGCCGCAGCTCACTCGTGAGCTTCACGCGGTGCCGATTGTCGTTGGAGAACCACGACATGGTGTTGTTGGCGGCCAACGAGGAATTGGTGGACGCGGTGTTGAGATTCGGCGAACCACCGAACAGCAGACTGCTCACGGCCGCCGATCCATCGACGAGTTGCGAGTTCACGCGCACCGTGCCGGCCGGGAGAATCGCGAACGGGTCGGACGCGTTGTGGCTCATGCTGTAGCCGAGCGTGCTTTCGGTGAAGATGCCCTTGAAGCCAAGCAAGCCGCTGTGACGCGCCTGCAGCGCTCCGCCGTAGCTGTCACGCGTGCCGTCACGCGTGGGCGTGAAGAGACTCGCCGCGCCGCCGCCGAACCCACCGAACCCGCCACCACCGCCGCCCACCGGTGCCGTACCCGAGTAGTTACCCGACAGCGTGATCGCGAACGTGTTGCCGCGATTGGAATTGGCCTGGACGTAGTCGAAGCTGTTGAGGACCGTGGCGCGATTGACGATGCGCTGCGGCGAGTAGCCGCCCACCGTAATCGGGACATTGCTGGAGCCCAGGATGCTGAGTAGGCGCGACACGGAGTCGGCCGCCACACCGGCCGTCTCGAAGCCGAGCGAGCTTTCGCTCAGCAGCGTCTGCAAGTCCTGCAAGCGCCGGTCGTACTGGAACGACGAGTTGAAGAAGGCGCGGTCGGCCTTGATCGGCCCCGACGCCGAGCCGCCCAGCGACATGTTCGTGTACTGCTGACCGGTCGCGAGACCCGTCTGGTCGAGCCACTGCATCTGGGGCGTAATGAGATTGCCGCTCAGGCTGCGCCGGATGAAGTTCGAACCGGACCGCGTGCGCACCTGCAGCTGTCCCCCGGAGAAGCCACCGCGCGACACGTCGTACGACGACGTCGCCAGCGACGTCATCACACTGGCATCACGCGGCAGGGCCGCATCACCAAAGTTGAGGCCGTTGAGCTGCGTATTGTTCTGGTCGCCGCCCAACCCAAAGACGGAGAAGGCATCGGCGGCGCCGTCGGCGCCGAGCAGCAACTGCACCCCCGGGATGGCCGAGGCCATCGCGGCCAGATCGCCCATCTGATCGGCGGTCAGGAAGCCAGCCGCGACATCGTCAACGGCCTTTTCCGAGCCCGACACATCAGACACCGTATCGCTCCGCGAGGCCGCGGCTCGCTCCGTGACTTGGACGGCGTCGAGGGTGATGGCGGCGGGCGCCATGCGGGCATCGGCAATCAGGATTTCCTGATCGGCCGTGCGCTTCACCTGGTAGCGACGGGGGCCAAGTCCGACCGCCGAGAAGGTCACCCAATAGTCACCTTCCCCACCGGGGAAGGAGATCGTATAGCGACCGTTTTTGTCGGTGCGTGACGAGCGGCTGACATTGCCACTGAGCGTCGTGGCCGTGACGAGCACGTTCGGAATCGCCTGCGCGTCGGTCCCGATGACGCGCCCGCGAATGATATCGACTGCCTGCGCGGCCAACTGCAGACTGCACACGAGGAGCAATCCGATGGCGCCGAGGAGCCGTCTGAGAAAGAGAGATGTATGGGTCACGTCAGGGTAGACGGGGAAACGGCACCCGCGTTAAGAGCGGATTTTGACGTCTTTTCAGAGGGGAATCCGACGTCGTACGGCCTATGTCCATTACACGGGACCCCGGCATATCGTTGGAATGGCGGTTCGAGCCGGATTGCCCCCGGAGTAACGCCGCTGATGCCCCGCTGACGGCTCCGCTTCATATCTTTGGGCATGGAGATTCTTCGCGATCCACTTTGGAACAACATCCGCCTCGACCCGCTCGCCGTGGCGCTCCTCGAAACGCCGGTCGTCCAGCGGCTGCGCTACGTACGCCAACTGGGTCTCGCCTTTCTGGTATATCCGGGCGCGACGCATTCCCGGTTCGAGCATGCATTGGGCGCCTGGCACCTGGCCGGGGTCGCCCTGCGCCTCCTCGAAGAACGGGGAGCCCTCGACGGCATCGATGCGCGTGCCCAGCAGATCGTGCGGGCCGCCGCCCTGCTGCACGACGTGGGACACTATCCGTTCTCGCACGCCCTCGAGGAGATCGGCGTCACGCACCACGAACAGGTGGCGTATCCGCTGATCACCTCCGGCCCTGTGGCCACCGTGCTCCGTGACGCCCTCGGCGACTCCGCCCCCGAGGAGGTGTTCGCGCTCATCACCGGCCGCAGCACCGATGCCTTGCAGGGGCTCATCTCGGGGTCGCTCGATCTCGACAAGATCGAGTATCTCAAGCGCGACGCGACCATGTGCGGCGTGCCGTACGGCGAGATCGACGTGGATCGCCTGCTCAACTCCCTTGTGATTGTGCCGTCGCCCGAGCGTACCACGCGCATGGTCGGCGTCCACGAGAAGGGGTTGTCTGCCCTCGAATCCTTGTTGTTCGCGAAATACCAGATGTACCGCAACGTGTATTGGCATCACGCCGTGCGCAGTGCGACGGCGATGTACAAGCGCCTGGTGGCGGTGGCCCTCGACTCGGGCCACGTGGCCGCCGATCGGGTGGCGCACTTTACCGACGAAGGGTTGCTGGTGCATCTCGACGTGCTGACGTTGCCGACCGAAGCCCGCGTGATGCTCGACGGCCTGCGCTTCCGACGGCTGCACAAGCGGGCGTACGAGTGCCCCGCGGCCACCCTCGGCGAGGACGTGGGCGAGTGGATCGCCAGCGATTTCCATCTCACGCGTCGCGTGGAGGATGCCTTCGCCCGTGAGCTTGGGCTGCCAGCGGGCGCGGTGCTGCTCGATTATCCCGCCAAGACACAGATGCTGGGGCTCGACATTCCGATGCAGCGTCGCGATGGCCGTGTGGAACAGCTCACGGCGGCCGGCTGGGAGGGCGCGATCAACCTGCCCCGCCTCAGCGACGAGCTCTACCGAAGCGCCCGTCGACTCCGCGTGTTCACCACTGATCGGGCGCCGGTCCCAGAAGAACGGGTGCTGATGGCCCTGCGCGAAGACGCCGACGTGGTGCGGGCCCGACTCGACGCCGGGACCGCGCTACTCGGATAGCGCGACGGCGTTTCGAGCGGGGAGCGCTACGGCCGGGTGCCGCGCGAGCAGCGCGGTGATCCGGCCTTGGCCGCTTCCAGCATCTCCACCGCTTCGGTGGTGATGGCGACGCCGCGATTGGCCGCGTAGAACGTGCGGATGCCGGCATGCAGCGAGTCGCTGCTGACCGTGCCGCGCACACCGTGCGCCCACTCGCGGATGGCGCGTGGCAATTCCACGATGCACCCCACGTCGTTCCCCTTGCTGTCCAGCAGCACGATGGTGGGCGTGGCGGTGCGCCCGTCGAGTGAGCGGTGGGTGTCCTGCACCGGCCGTCCATTCACCGGCAGCACGATGCGCAAGTCGATCCCGGGCACCAGTTCCGACAGCTTGGCCAGATACGGCACGTTGTTCATGGAGTCGCCGCACGCGTCGATGGCGACCACCAGCAGGTGCCACGTGCCGCCCACAGCCTTCGCCCGCGCCACCAGCGCGTCGTCCACCCGCGCGCTGTCGGCCATTTTGAGCCACCCCTCGCGGCGCGCCTTGGCGGCCGCGACAAAATCCGGGAAGCTCTGTCCGCTGCCGAACAACGTGAGCAGCGTGCTGTCCTGCATCACCGCGCAGCCCGCGCGTGAGGAGGCGGCACGCGCCGGGGTGGCCGCCACGGCCATGAGAGCCGCCGAGAGGCCGGCGATGACGCCGGCGCGCAGTCGCGTAGAGGACATCATGGGCGGTC
>CANHJV010000099.1 GCA_947461225.1 Gemmatimonadota bacterium
CGAAGATTCTGAGGAGACCGGTGGCGGCGCCTCTCTCTGTAGAGCAGGTCGCGGGTTTCCGGATCACATTTGCCTGCATGCTTCACTGCGTGGGGGGCAAGACAAAACCGCCCCGGCCGAAGCCGGGGCGGTTGAGGAACTGCGGTGCTGCAAGCGCTTAGGCGTTGCGGCGACGACGGCGGGCGACGCCGAAGATGCCGAGGAGGCCAGACGCCATGAGCGCGTAGGTGGACGGCTCGGGGACCGTGGTGATGTCAGGGCCGCAGTTGGTAAGGCACGGTGGCTCGGTGCTGTAGAGCGCCGCGTTCGACAAGGACTGCTTCCACGTTTCCGAGACTTCGATTTTGTCGAGATCCGTGCCCGCGTCGAAGACAAAGAAGGCGGTGCCGAGCCCGTTGCCGCCACCCACGAACTGATTGAACACACCACCGCCCCAGTGGATGCCAATCAGCGTGGTACCATTCAGCAACGTCGGGAAGTCAATGATATTCGCGCCAGATCCGCCCCAATAGGTTCCGTCACCGGACAGCTTATTGGTGTACGAAGCACTCGGGAAGCCGAGCGCGGTTAGTGCAGTCTGCACCGCGGCACTAGGCGTCGGCCCCTGCACTTCGTTTCCGCCCCAGAACCCTGAGCATGCGATCGGTGTGATGTTCACGAAAATGCTTGCCATGTGGGTCGTGCAGGCCAGCGTCGCAGGCGTCGCAGGAGCGGCGTATGCAGGCCGTGCAGATCCGAGTGCGGCGACGGCGGCAGTCAGGAGCAGGAGCTTTTTCATTGGTGATCCCTCGTTCGGGTTTGGCAATCGTCTACACGAGTTTGGATAGCAAATTCCGGACCGTCGACTCGGCGGTTTCGTCGAAATGCGTCAAACGGGGATGACTCCCGTAAGTCATTGAATCGTAGGACGTTGTACGCAGCGCCCGGCAACGGACGCCTTCGCAGCGTCCCGGCGACGACAGCACAGTGATGCGCACAGGCCTCACACTGTTGGAGGAACGGAGCGACGGGGGCAGAGGAATCGCGTACCGTTCTCGGCTGTCACGTTGATAGCGCGGAGTCGCCCACGCTCCTGGTCGCCAGCACCACGAATACCACAGCGAGCCCGGTCAATCGACCGGGCTCGCTGTGCATTACCCATCGCCCCACCGGCCCCATCAGGCCGACTTGAGCAACAGACTCTCTGCCACACACACTCGGTCCCGACCATTCTGCTTGGCTTTGTACAAGGCCTTGTCGGCACGTGCAATCCATTCGTCCACCTCTTCGTGCGCTTCCAGTTGGGCGACGCCCACCGATGCACCGATCGAGAACTCCATCGCCGGATGCGGCGCCGGCATGGCCGCGATTTGCTCCTGCAGCCGACGCGCCAGGGTCTGCGCCATCTTCCAGTCGGTGTTGTGGAGAATCGCCACGAACTCGTCGCCGCCGTACCGGCAGAGCACGTCGCTCTGACGCAGGAACACCCTCGAGAGCGCGGCACCCAGGTTGGCGATCGCCGCGTCGCCGGCCTGGTGCCCGTACATGTCGTTCACGAGCTTCAGCTTGTCGAGATCGATCATCAGCAACACCACCGGCTGACGGCCCAACGCGAACATCTGCACCGCACGCGGACCCATCATGTCGAACAGCTTGCGATTGCCGATGCCGGTGAGCGGATCCGTCGTGCTCTCCTTGCGCGCTTCCTCGAGCTGCTTCCCCATGCGGTCCAGCTTCGTGGCCAGCGATACGTACTGCTCCTGCTGCTGATCACGACGCGCTTGCAGCGCCCCCTCGATCGACAGCACGGCCCCCAGCACTTCCTGCTTGATCGACCCGGTCTGCATGCGCTTGAGCGCATGCTTCGCGCGATGCATCTCGATTTCCGTTGACGAATCGGCCGTATGGTCAATCTTCACCGCGTTGTGCACCGTCTCCACACAGGCCCAGAGGGCCTCACGCAGTTCCGATATCGACGATTCCACGTACTGGTGCTCGTCACGTCGCTGCTCGGTGACCGCGCGAACCACGCCGCCCCAGTCGCGATCGTTCACCCCCACCGATCGCGCGCCGTTGTCCTCGTGGATGGCGTAGCCGAGGGTAGCGTGGCGCTGCCAGCGCTCGATTTCTTCGGCGCGCTCTTCCCCTGGTCGATCGGGGAGATCGATCGGATAGCGAGCGAGCGCGGTCAACACCCCACCCAAGGCGTCAAGCACCAGGCCAAGTCCAGCCTCGCTGTTCGGCGAAGTGGGCGCGACGGCGATCTCGGTGGCGGCGCCGCCGGAGATCGATTTGAGCACTGAGGAGCCGGTCGCGCCGTTCGAACTGCTTCGTTCGATCGAGGGGCGAGGCTCAGACACGAGCTTCTTGAAGAACATTTGGTGGGTATGAGGTTGCTGTTATCATCGACACCCCCCACCCCCGAGTTGAGTGCCCGCTATGGCACCGTCACACAGCGGGCATTCGCGTCACGCGCTAGAACTCGTCGTCGGCGAAGGCCATGATGGGTGCCGAGCCCGCCTGAATGGCGGCCAACAACGTGGCCGCTTCGGGCAGCAGCCGCCCGAAGTAAAAACGCGCCGTCTTGAGCTTGGCCTCGAGGAATCGCTTCTCGCCCTTCCCCGCCGCCAACTGCTGCTGTGCCACCGTCGCCATGCGCAGCCACTGCCAACCCACCGCGACGTATCCCATCAGGTGCAGATACTCCGTGGCCGCCGCCCCGACTTCATCGGGATTCGCGAAGCCCTTCTCGGCCAGCAACATCGTGGCCTTTTGCAGCTGGTACAGCGATCCCCCCAGGGCCTTGGCGAAGTCCTCGAGGCCCTCCACCGGCGCCGCCGCGTCCACGTCGGCCTTTACCAACTCGAAGAAACGACGCACCAAGCGTCCGCCCTCCATCGGCAGCTTCCGGCCCACGAGGTCGAGTGCCTGCACCGCATTCGTGCCCTCGTAGATCTGCGCGATGCGCGCATCGCGTACGTACTGCTCGATACCGTACTCCTTGATGTAGCCGTGCCCGCCCAGCGTCTGCAATGCGATGTTGGTGTTGTCGAACCCCTTGTCAGTGAGGAACGCCTTGATCACCGGCGTCATCAGTGCCACGAGATCCTCGGCCGCTTCCCGCACGGCGGGGTCGGCATGCCGATGCTCAAGGTCGATGCGGATCCCGACCCAGTACGCCAACGACCGCATGCCTTCGTTGAACGCCTTGATGCGCAACAAGCCTTTGCGCACATCCGGGTGTACGAGAATGGAATCGGCCGGCCCCGAGGGATTCTTCGGGCCCGTGAGCGACCGTCCCTGCAGCCGGTCCTTCGCATACGCCAGGGCGTTCTGATACGCGACTTCCGCCAGCCCCAAGCCCTGCAGTCCGACCGCCAGACGCGCACCGTTCATCATCACGAACATCGCGCGCATGCCCTTGTGCGGCTCGCCGACCATCCAGCCCGTGGCGCCGTCGAAGTTGAGCACGCAGGTGGCCGACGCCTTGATGCCCATCTTGTGCTCGATCGATCCCACCGTGACGCCGTTACGCGCGCCCGGCGTGCCGTCGGCGTTGGGCAGATACTTGGGCACGAGAAACAGCGAGATGCCTTTCGTGCCACCCGGCGCATCGGGCAACTTGGCGAGCACGAGGTGCACGATGTTTTCGGTGAGGTCGTGATCACCGGCCGAGATGAAAATCTTCGTGCCGGTGATCGTGTACGCGCCGTCGGCGGCCGGCATCGCCTTCGTGTGGATCATGCCGAGATCGGTGCCCGCGTGCGCTTCGGTGAGGCACATCGTACCGCCCCAGGTGCCATCGATCAGTTTGGGTAGGAACCGATCCTTGAGCTCGTCCGATCCGTGGCTGAGCAGGGCGCTCACGGCGCCGTGCGTGAGCCCGGGGTACATGCTGAACGACAGGTTCGAGGAGCAGAGCATCTCCTCCATCACGAACCGCACCGACTCGGGGAGCCCCTGTCCGCCGTACGTCGCATCGGCCGACACACCGGTCCATCCACCGGCCGCGTACTGTGTGTACGCCTCCTTGAAGCCGCGTGGCGTGCGGACCTCGCCGTTCTCGTACTGCACCCCGTCCGTATCGCCGCTCTGGTTGATCGGAAAGAGCACCTCCTCGCAGATCTTGGCGCCTTCCACGAGCACGGCATCGATCATATCGGGCGTCGCGTCCTCGAACCCGGGAAGCGCGGCCAACTGCGCGACATCATGCACGTCATGCAGCAGAAAGCGGATATCGTCGAGTGGGGCCTTGTAGGCGGGCATGGACGGGCGTCCTCCGGGCGGGAAAACAGCGAGGGATGATCGGCTCCAGTGGAAGCTGTGGCGGAATCTGGACGTCGGCAAGCCCCAATTGCGACGCCACCGTCATGTTTTGAAGCCGCGGGCCCTTCGGTATACCCTTCGGGAGCTTTTTCGACACGGCGAGCGTAGGAGTACCAGGTCCTGATCGCCGATTCCTCTCGAGTCCAGCTCATGATGAAGCAGTTTCTCACCGCCATCGCCGCCAACCTGCTCACGATCGCGATCTGCGTTGTGGGCGGCATCCTGCTCATTGTCGGCATCGCGGCATCGGCCGGGTCGAAGGAGCCCGTGACGGTGGCCGAGGGCTCGGTGCTCGTGATCGATCTCGAGCGCGCCTTTTCCGATCGGCCGGCGGAAACGCCGCAAGGATCCTTTCTCGACGACGCGCTCTCAGCCGGACGCGGCGACGCCATCCCGCTGCGCGCGGCGACCATCGCCCTCAAGGCCGCCGCCGACGACGACCGCATCAGCGGCATTCTGTTGCGCGGCTCCATCTCCGCCGACGGCTATGCCTCGGGCTTCGCCGCGCTGCGCGAACTGCGGGCCGCGATCGCCAGCTTCCGGCTGTCGAAGAAGCCGGTGCACGCGTACCTCGTGAATCCGGACACGCGCGACTACTACCTGGCCTCGGCCGCCAGCGTCGTCACGATCGATCCGTTCGGATCACTGGCCATGCCGGGGCTCGCGTCGGAACAGGTGTTCTTCACGGGCATGTTCGAGAAGTTCGGCATCGGCATGCAGGTGAGCCGCGTCGGGAAATTCAAGGCGGCGGTCGAGCCGTTCACCCGGAAGGACATGAGTCCCGAGAATCGGTTGCAGACCGAAACGTATCTCGGCGACCTGTGGAGCGAAGTGAAGCGCGGCGTCGCGCAAAGCCGTGGCATCGATACGCTGGCCCTGCAGACGCTGATCGATACCCAGGGCATCATCCTGCCAGCCGAGGCGAAAGCCGCCAGACTGGTTGACCGCGTGGCGTACTTCGACGATGTCCTCGACGACTTACAGAAGCTCGCGTCGGCCGCCCGCACCGCCGACGGCGCGGCACCGAGTCCTAAGGACAGCGCCCGTGCGGCGGAGATGGCGATGCTGCTGGATCGTCCCACGCTGCCACAGATCACACTCAGCGACTACGCACCGATTGCCGTGGCGAAGGATCGCAGCTTTAGCGCGAGTCAGACGATCGCGATTGTCTACGCCGAAGGCGACATCGTAGACGGGGAAGGCGGCGACGGCATGATCGGCGGCTCGTCGCTCTCGCGCGAACTGCGCCGCGTGCGCAACGACGGCAAGGTGAAGGCCGTCGTGCTGCGCGTGAACAGCCCGGGTGGCAGCGCCATCGCTTCCGAGCAGATTCAACGCGAACTGACACTGATCCGGAAGCAGAAGCCGATCGTGGTGTCAATGGGAACGGTGGCGGCGAGCGGCGGCTACTGGATCAGCACGGCGGCGGCGCGCGTATTCGCGCAGCCGAACACGATCACCGGGTCGATCGGCGTGTTTTCCCTCGTGCCGAACATCAAGGTGCTCGCCAATCGCAATGGCGTCACGTTCGACACGGTGAAGACCGGACGCTACGCCGATCTGTTTTCCATCGCGCGTCCACGGTCGGAGGCCGAACTGGCCGTGCTGCAGCGCGGCACCGATGCGGTGTACGAAGCCTTCATCACGCGTGTCTCCACCGCGCGCTCACTCAGCACCGACTCAGTGCGCGCGATCGCCGAAGGACGCGTGTGGTCGGGTGAGGACGCCATGCGCATTGGCCTCGTGGACTCCATCGGCGGGCTCGAGGCCGCGCTCAAGAGTGCGGCCTCGCTGGCCAAGATCACCGGCGACTACGACGTGCGCGAATACCCGCGCGTGAAGAGTGCCACTGAGAAGCTGACCGAGTTGATCGAACGCAAACCGACCCCGGTGGCGGCGGCTCTCGGGGCGGCCACGAACCCCGGCGCGAGTGCGCTCCTCTCGGGGCGGGGCCCGGCCAGTTCACTCGCCCGTGACATCACGCACGAGCTGGACGTGCTGCTGCGCTACAACGACCCACGCGGTGTGTACGCGCGCATGCCGTTCGTGCTGCGCATCCGGTAATACTCGAAACTCCACACTTCGACTCAAAACGCGAGACTCACGTGAGTTTCGCGTTTTGAGTCGAAGTCTGGAGTCGTGAGTTTCTACTCAGGCCGGAATGAATTCACGACGCGCAGGCGCTCCGCCCACATGGCGCGTGCAGCGCGCGCGGTGGCGAGCGTGGCTTCGGCCCTCGCAATGCAGGCCGGGAGATTCTTCGCCGTGACGTCGCCGAGCGCCCACTCCGCAACCTTTTCACGCGCGGTGGCTTCGGTCAGGCGCTGATCGTAGCGCTCGGCGTGCGAACGACTCCAGGCCGCGACCGGACGGTCGTCATCGATACCGGACAGGCTCCAGATGCCGTCGTGCACGGGGATAAAGTCGAGGAGAAATCCGTCAAAATCCTCTGGAACGGTCGTCGTGGCGCTCATGTCGGCGGGTCGGGAGGGGAAACTGGCCTGGGTAGCGGGCGGGAGTGAACACTAATGGAATCGTTTACGCCGTGACGCCGGTTCCCATAACGGGGATGGGCGACGTCTAGATTGTACCAGATGACCTCCCGTATTTCGCCGCGTACCGTCGCGGCTTCCGTGCTGTTCGGCCTCGCCGCCGCTCGCCTCGCGACACCGGTGTCGGCGCAGAACGCACCACCCAAGTCGTCGGCCAAGCCGTCGGCCAAGCCGTCGGCCAAGCCGTCGGCCAAGCCGTCGGCCAAGCCGTCATCGACCAAGGCGGCCCCCGGCGTGGCCACGAATGATAGCGGCCCGAAGTACGCCTATCCGGCCACCGGCACCTCGGCGGCAGCGCGTGCCCTCGCGGGCAAACCGGCGCCGGTGTGGCCGGTACCCGGGCCGGCGCCGCTGCCGGGCAGCGTGCTCCCGGCCAAGCGCATCATCGCGTACTACGGCAATCCGTTCTCGAAGCGCATGGGGGTGCTGGGGGAGTACCCCAAGCCCGACATGCTGGCGATGCTCGACCGCGAAGTTGCCGCATGGACGAAGGCCGATCCCTCAACGCCGGTGCAGCCGGCGCTGCATCTGATCAAGACCGTGGCACAGGGGGACGCCGGCAAAGACGGGAAGTACCGCATGCGCCATGGCGATGCCTTGACCGAGAAAGTGTACGGTTGGGCGAAGGAGCGGAACGCGCTGCTCTTCCTCGATGTGCAGGTGGGGCTGAGCACGATTCAGGAGGAGCTGCCGCGCCTCGAGCCGTGGTTGTCACGTCCCGACGTGCACTTCGGCATGGATCCCGAGTTCTCCATGAAGGACGGTACGAAGCCCGGCAAGAAGATCGGCAGCTATGACGCCGCTGATGTGAACTGGGCAATCGACTATCTCGCGAAGCTCGTGACGGACAAGCAGCTGCCACCCAAAATTCTCGTGGTGCATCGGTTCACGAAACCGATGCTCACCAACGCCATGAAGATCAAGCGTGATCCGCGGGTGCAGGTGGTCATGCACATGGACGGCTGGGGACCGCCGAGTCTCAAGCGCGACTCCTATGCGGCCTATGTATACGCCGAGCCGGTGCAGTTCGCGGGATTCAAACTGTTCTACAAGAACGACCGGCGATCGGGGAGCACGATGATGACACCGCGCGATCTGCTCGCGCTCACGCCGAAGCCATTGTACATCCAGTATCAGTAACGCACGAGCCGCGCCCGACGTCCCTACTCAGCCTGAATGCGCATCACGAACGTGAGACGCCGCGGCAGTCCGGGTTCGAAGTAGCGCGAGCGCGTGGCATTGATCACCACCGAGCCGGCGTAGCGGCGATCGAACATGTTTTCGATCCCGAGCGTCGGCTCGAGCCGTACGTGACCCAACCGCGGGGCCGTGTAGCCGGCGCGTACATTCCACGCCGCGTAGCCGGCAGCGAACACCGTGCTCGCATCGTCGGCACTCACCCGCGAAGACGCGGTGCCATCGACAGTGGCGAACCAGCCGGCGCGACGCGCCGTGATGTACGCTTGCAAGAGATGAGCGGGAATGCCCGGAATCACCTTCCCATCATAGTTGGCGGTGCCCACGCGGTACGTGTCGAAGGCGAAGCGCGACCAGGTGTGCGACGCCCCCACGTCGAACACCGACGTCGAGGCATTGAGGTTGGTTTCGACCCCCTGCCGCGAGGTGCGCCCGGCGTTGCGGAAGGCGCGGCGTCCCGGCTGATTCGGCACGTCGAAGGGCACCAATTCGTCGAGGACGGTGGCACGGAACAGTGCCACGTCGGCGCGTAGCCGTGACCACAGCATGCCTTGCACGCCCACTTCGGCCGTGCGCGTGCGCTGCGGATCGAGCAACGCATTCAGACCGGCGGCGCCGTTATCCTGATTGGTGAGTTCGGTAATGGTGGGCGTTTCGAAGGCCGTGCTGAGATTCGCGTACACCGACAACAGCGGTCGCGCGCGCCACGAAATGCCGAGCATAGGACTGACCGCACTGAGCACACGCTCGCCGGAATCGTTGAGATTGGTGGCGGTGATGAAGCGATCGCGCACCACAAAGTTCACGCGGTCGTATCGCAGCGCCGCGCTGGCGAAGAGCCGATGTGGCGCTTCCACCTCGGCGCGCACATATCCACCCAGTCCGCCCACGCGCTCCTGTTGGTTGAGCCGAACGGAGCCCCGCTCGTTGCCGGGCTTCGGACAGAGCGCGGTGGCCGGTGCCGTCGCCGCGAGGGTGGCGCAATTCTCGAAGTTCAAGCGATCGTCGACCTGACGCTGCGCATCAACACCGCCGCCGAGGCGCACGGGCCACGACAGCCGCGTCGTGCGGAAGGCGCCATGCAGTGACCCACCAGCCACATGTCGATCCACGGCGACGACGGCAAACGGCAGCGGATTATCGAGCGTACGCGTGCCCACGAAGAGCGACGCATTGAGCGTGTTGGCGCCGTCGCCGCGCGCCGCCAGCAGTGAGAGCTGCGCGTGCTCCACCGCTTTGCGGGAGCGACGCGTGATGTTCAACGAATCGGGCAATCGCGGATTACGCGCCAGTTCGGCCGCGGTGAGCGCCCCGGTGTTTTCGGCGCGTGGTGCATCGTAGCGGGTGCCTTGCACTTCGAGGCGCGTTCCGGCCACGGTGGCGAGGGCGCGGGCGAACGCACTGGTGGCATCGAGATGCGACCACTGCCGCGAGCCGTCGCCTGTGGTTCGCGTGACGGATCCGAGCCATCCCCCACCCTGCACCACGCCGCTGGTGTCGCGACGGCTGCCCGAGGCGAGCACGGAGCCGCGCTGCAGGCCACCGCCGTCCCACACGCGGGCGTCGATCGCCAACGGGCGCGCCGATGGTGCCCTCGAGCGAAAATCGATCACACCACCGGCCGCGTTGCCGTAGAGGGCGGCCGCGGTGCCACGAATGACGTCCACCCGACCCACCGACTCGAGATCGAGCCAGTCGAGCGGCGTCTGCCCATCGGGCAGCGTGAGCGGAATGCCGTCGCGCAACACGCGTACGCCGCGCACCCCGAACGCCGAGCGCGCGCCGAACCCTCGAATGGCGATCCGTGGATCCTGCGAGGGATTGGCGCGATCCTGCACCTGCACGCCGGGCACACCGAGCAGCAAGTCGCCGACGCCGCTCCGCCGGAGCGCCGGGCGATCGTCGATCGTGGCGCGCGACCAGGCGAAGGGCAGTTCGAGCGGTGAGCGGGCAGCGTCCCGCGTGACGGTCACACGGACGCCCTGCAAGGCCTGCGCCCCACGAGTCCGTGCGGCCGCACTGTCGGCCGCGGCGCGATCGGCCGCGACACTGTCGGGTCGCGTGCGCTCTTGGGCGTGAGCCGGCGCCGCGACCACGGCGAGGGAGAGGATGCCGAGCGCAAGCACGGGGACGTGCCGGTCGATCCGGCGCGCGCGAAAAACGACGTGTTCGGTATGCACGCTCCGATCTATCGTCTGCGACGAAGAATCGGAACCCGCCCGGCGATTCCCGTGCGCTACTTCCCCGGTTCGCGGCAGACCGGCTGATGGTCGTTCGGGCCCTCGTCGAACAGTTCGCCGGTTTTGTCGCAGATGACCCCGGTCGCGCTGTCCCGCAACGACACGAACCAGTGCGATGCCGAGGCGTTCGACTTCACGACGGCCTGATCCACGGGAAGCCGCATGCCGCGGGCCTCGAGTTCGCTCCAGGTCGCGAAGCGTTGGTTGAGGAGGCGGAACGTGGACTGTCGCGCATGCACCGTCTTCAGGGTGCCGGTCACTGCCGCCACACTCTTGTTCGCGCGCATCGATCCACGGACGCTCACGGAGGCGACCACGAGGATGACGAGCACGAACGCGATGATGACGCTCGTGACGATCTGACCGTCTTGCTGCGATTTGGTGGCTTGCTTCTTGGCCAGACTCGGCCGAATCGGCACCCGGCCCGGCACGCCTGCCGCCGCCTTGGTCCGCACGGGCCCCGTCATCGGGGCCTCGGCGGGTCGTGCCGAAGCACGCGTGCTGGGCGTCCAGGCGAGTGGCCGCTTCGCTGCGGACAATCTGTCCGCAGAAAGCGTCGACGGGCGACGCGGGGGAGTCGTGGACATGGCACCATGCTATTCCCGTGACGACCGAGCGGGCATAGCAGCCACGGGCATGGCCGTTTCAACGCGGGAATTATCTCGAACTTTTTGTGACGAGCCGTTCACCCCAGCTCCTCGTATATTCCGAAGATGTTCTTCCGCGAACTGTATGATCAGGCGCTCGCTCAGGCGAGTTATGTGATTGGATGCCAGGCCACCGGCGAAGCCATCGTGGTCGATCCGACGCGCGATCCCGCTCGATATCTCGACGTCGCGCGCGCCGAAGGGCTGCGGATCACGCACGTGACCGAAACGCATATTCACGCCGACTTCGTGTCCGGCGCTCGTGAACTCTGCGCCGCGACGGGCGCTCGCCTGTATCTGTCAGCGGAGGGCGGCCCCGATTGGCAGTACGCCTTTGCCGCGCAGGACGAGGCGGTGCTGCTGCACGACGGTGACCGCATCATGGTGGGCAACATTCAGCTCGACGTGCTCCATACGCCGGGGCACACACCGGAGCATCTCTCCTTCGTGGTAACCGACCGTCCACGCGGCGCCGGGCCGATGGGCATTCTGACCGGCGATTTCGTATTTGTGGGAGACGTGGGGCGCCCCGATCTGCTGGAACGGGCGGCCGGCCTCTCCGACACGATGGAAGCAGGAGCCCGAACGCTCTTCCGGTCGCTGGCACGATTCCGAGCGCTTCCCGACCACTTGCAGGTCTGGCCTGGACACGGCGCCGGCTCCGCCTGCGGGAAGGCGCTGGGGGCGGTGCCATCGTCCACCGTTGGCTACGAGAAGCTGTCAAACTGGGGAGTGGCCGAGACCGACGAGGCGAGGTTTGTCGCCGCGGTGCTCGAAGGTCAGCCTGAGCCGCCTCGCTATTTCGCCGCGATGAAGCGCATCAATCGCGATGGTCCGCCGGTGCTTGGACAGATGCCGGTGGCCCGACGATTGGATGCGGCCGACGTCCTCGCCGGCCTCGCGACGCGCACCCGCTGGGTGATCGACCTGCGCCCCGCCAGCGAGTTCGCCGACGGATTTCTCGAGGGCAGTCTATCGCTGCCCTACTCGAAGAGCTTCAGCACCTGGGCGGGGTCGATCATTCCCGTTACGGACGAACTGGTGCTGATGTCGAACGGAAGCGACGACGCGGTACGGTTGGCCGTCCGCGACCTGTCGCGCATCGGCTTCGACCGGATTGTCGGTTGGGTCGATGCGAGCGACGCGCTGCACGCGTGGCGCGAGGCCGGCCATGGGCTGCCGACCCTTCCGCAGATGTCGGTCACCGACGTGACGTGGATGCGGACGGACAGCGCCGCGACCGTGATTGATGTGCGAGGCCGCACCGAGTGGGATGCCGGCCACATCGGTGGGGCCGTGCACGTTCCGCTGGGCGACCTCCGGCAACGCGTGACCGAACTCCCCGCCACGCCGCTCCTCGTGCATTGCCAGTCGGGCGCACGATCGGCGGTAGCGACGAGCCTCCTGCACCGACTCGGCCGCACCGACGCCGTGAACATCCGCGGCGGGTTCGCTGC
>CANHJV010000100.1 GCA_947461225.1 Gemmatimonadota bacterium
ACGCCCGGCGTGGTGTACTTCGTGGACAAGCAGCCGCCGCGCACGACGCCCAACCCGTAACCAGTACGGTTGTGCGCCTCCCCGGCCGAACGACAACAGCGACCGCGAACGAGACCAACGTCTCGTCCGCGGTCGCTGTGCTTTGGGCCGAGGTGGAAACGCTCCGTGAACGATCGAACTCGGTCGAGGTCCTGCTGCGCTCAACGGGCTTTCCCGGACTCGTGATGCCCAGTCGACGCGATGATTGCATTCCCTCCACGCGTTACCATGGCTGCGTTACCATCGTGATCTACACGCGCGCCAAAGACGACCGGTAGAACACCATGAGGACGCCGGTAGCGGCGACCTCTCACGCGCGTCAAGTTACCGCATGCTACGATCCATGCGACTTCGTGTGCTCGCTGCGCTATGCGTCAGCGCTCCGCTCCTCCTCCGTGCTCAGGTCCCGGCCGCGGATGCCTCGCGCATGCCGCCGCCCGGCTGGATCGGCTCACCGAAGCAATACGATGCGCTGAAGGTCGCCACCGACCTGATGATTCCCACGCGCGACGGCAAGCGCATGGCGACCGACGTCTATCGGCCTGCGCGCAACGGGGTACCCGTGGCGCAGCCGCTCCCGGTACTTCTCAATCGCACCCCGTACAACAAGGCGGCGCTCGCCGACCTGGCGGTGTGGTATGCCGAACGCGGCTACGTGGTGGCGCTGCAGGACACGCGTGGCCGGTACAAGTCCGAAGGCACCTTTTCAAAGGTACAGCCCGCCGACGCCACCGACGGCTACGACGTGATCGAATGGCTGGCCAAGCAGCCGTACGCCAACGGCATCGTGGGGATGTGGGGCACGTCCTTCTCGGCGCACACCGAGGCCGGCGCCGCGCAGTACAACCCGCCGTCGCTCAAGTCGATGGTGCTGAACATGGGTGGCCTCGCCAACGGGTGGGACCACGGCGTGCGCTATCGCGGCACCTACGAAATGGGGCGTCAGCTTACCTGGGCGTGGAGCCAATTGCTGGCCGATGCGCGCACGCCTGATGTGAAAGCGTTGCTCACTAAAGAAAAAGTCGAAGACTGGTACAGCGTGCAGCCCATGCGTCGCGGGCTCAATCCACTCTCGGTCGATTCGCAGTACGAGGGCTGGTATTTCGACTTCTTCGAGCACGCCGACTACGACGCATACTGGAAGGACCCCATGTTGGCGTGGGATGAACACTACGGCGAAACGTCCGACATCCCCATGATGCATGTGGGTGGATGGTACGACATCTTCACCGCCGGCACGTTCAAGAACTTCACCGAGCTACGCAAGATCAAAAAAACGCCGCAGCGCATCGTGATCGGTCCGTGGACGCACGGCGGCAACAATCGCAGCTTCGCCGGCGACGTAGCGTACGGCGACAGCGCGGCCATTCCCGATTTCCTCACCGACTTCCACCTGCGCTGGTTCGATCATCATCTCAAGGGTACCGCTAATGGGATCGAGAAGGACCCGGCGGTGCGCGTGTTCGTGATGGGCACGGGTGATGGGCGGAAGGATGCCAATGGACGTCTACTGCACGGTGGGTACTGGCGCACGAGCGAGACGTGGCCCGTTGCCGACACGCGCATGGTGCCGTACTACTTTCAGGCGGACGGCTCGCTCCGTACCACGAAGCCAAAGGCGTTGCAGTCGAAGACCACGTATACGTTCGATCCGCGCCACCCCGTGCCGACGATCGGCGGTGGTTCATCGGCCCGTCTCAAGGACGGCGCCTACAACCAGCGCGAAGATCCGCGCTTTCCGCCGTCGGCGGCACCATGGCTCCCGCTGCGCTCGCGCGCCGATGTGGTGGTCTTTCAGACCGAGCCGCTCGCCGAAGACATGACGGTGATCGGCCCGATCACGGTGAAGCTGTTTGCGTCAGCCACCACCGTCGATGCGGACTTCACGGCGAAACTGGTCGACGTGTATCCCTCGAGCACCGACTGGCCTGGCGGCTTCGATCTCAATCTCACCGACGCCATCGTGCGCGGGCGGTATCGCGCCACCCGCGACCATGCCGTCATGCTGCAACCCGGCCGCGTGTACGAATTCACGATCGATCCGTTCCCCACCGCGAACGTGTTCAAGAAGGGGCATCGGATTCGCGTTGATATTTCGAGCAGCAATTTCCCACGCTTCGACGTGAATCCGAACACGGGCGAGCCGTTAGGCAAGAATCGCCGCATGGTCACCACCGATATTTCGATTCAGCACAGCGCCACGTATCCGTCGCATATCGTGCTGCCGCTCGCCCCCGCGCGGAAGTAGACGGCGATGCTGCTCACACTGCTCGCCTACGGCATGGTCATCGTCTTCATGACGCTGATCATGACCAAGAAGCTCTCGCCGCTTACCGCGCTGATTCTGGTGCCCGTGGCCTTCGGCATCGCCGGCGGCTTCGCCCCGCAGCTCGGGGAGATGATGGTGGCCGGCATCACCAAGCTGGCGCCCACCGGCGTGATGTTGATGTTCGCGATTCTCTATTTCGCGATCATGCTCGACGCCGGCTTGTTCGAGCCGTTCGTGCAACGGCTCATCGCGCTGGTGCACGGCGATCCCATGAAAGTCGTCGTGGGCTCGGCGGTGCTGGCGCTCTTGGTCTCGCTTGACGGTGACGGGTCGACGACCTACATGATCACCACCGCCGCCATGCTGCCGCTGTTTCGACGCCTCGGTATGCGGCCGCTGGTGCTGGCCTGCGTGACCATGTTGGCCGGGGGCGTCATGAACATACTGCCGTGGGGTGGTCCGACGGCGCGCGCCGCCAGCGCGCTCGCCATCGACGTCGGTACGGTGTTCGTGCCCATGATTCCGGCGCTGGTCGTTGGCGTCTGTTGGGTGTTGTACGCGTCGTATCGTTTGGGATTGAGCGAGCGCCGCCGGCTCGCGGCGGGCGGGGGCGCATCCGCGGCCAATGTCCACGTGCTGCTCGAGGAACTCGCCAATCCGGACATCAGCGAGGACACGCAGCATCGGCGTCCCGACCGCCTGCTCGTGAATGCGGTGCTTACCGTTGCGCTGTTGGTGGCGCTGATCGCGGCCGTGCTGCCGTTGCCGGTGATCTTCATGATCGGCTTCGCGGTGGCGATGCTGCTCAACTATCCGACGATCGATGAGCAGAAGGCCCTGTTGTCACGGCATGCCGGCAACGTGCTGGCGGTGGTGGGACTGATCTTCGCCGCCGGCATCTTCACCGGCATCCTGTCGGGCACCAAGATGGTCGACGCCATGGCCGACAGCGTGATTCAACTCGTGCCGCCTGCGCTCGGACCGTATCTCGCGATCGTAACGGGTGTGCTGAGTATTCCGTTTACGTTCTTCATTTCCAACGACGCGTTCTATTTCGGCGTCTTGCCCATTCTCGCGAAAGCGGGGCAGGCGTACGGCATCTCGGCCGCCGAGATGGCGCGGGCGTCGCTGATCGGACAGCCGGTGCATCTGCTCAGCCCTCTCGTGCCGTCCACGTTCCTGCTGGTCGGACTCGTCGGGGTCGACTTCGATGATCATCAGCGCTACACCCTCAAGTGGGCACTCGGCTCGGCCGCCGTGCTGTTGCTGGCGGGGCTGGTGACGCTCGTGATTCCGCTGCGGGGGTAGCGGCGGTGCTGTCGGACGGCCTTGGTCCATGCCGAATGTCAGCTGGTTCACGCGCGGGGCTATCCGAAGGCACAAGTTGGAGCGGCTAGACGCGCTCCCGCAACAACCGCTGCACCAGCCGCACGGACCGCTCCGTGGCGCCGAGCTCACGCTCCACGACTGCCCGCGCCGCCACACCGGCACCGTCACGCGCGGCCGGCTCGAACAGCCACGCGTTCAGCGCCACCGTGCACTCGCCCGCATCACGCACCACACGCGCACCGCCGGCCGCGAGCAGCAGCCCGGCTTCGCGGCTCATGTCGTGGCCTGGGCCGAACAGCACTGGCGCACCGAACGCGGCCGGTTCGATGACCGAGTGCAGGCCGGCCGCGTGAAAGCCGCCGCCCACGAACGCCATGTCGGCGAGGGCGTAGAGGTCGCCGAGGACGCCAACGCGATCCACCAGGATCACGTCGCTGGCGGCGGCGGTGCGATCCGCTTCGGCCTCGGCCAGCGTAGCACACGACAGCCCCGACGAGCGCGCCCACTCACGAATCGGTGCCAGATGCGTCGCCGTCGGTTCATGCGGGGCGATGATCAGGCGTGGGCGTGCCTGATCTCCGCCAGACGCCTGCATGGTGCGCGCGAATGCTGGCAGCAGCACCGCCTCGTCGGCTGGCCACGTGGAACCCGCCACGAGCGTTGGGCGAGCACTGGCGAGCGCCTGCAGCAGCGGGTGTTGTCGATCCACCCCCTGCGCGCGGGCCCACACCTGATCGAAGCGCGTATCGCCGGTGACCTCGAGCACGTCGGGGCGTACGCCGAGTGCGAGCAGCCGGTCGGCGTTGGCCTGGTCGATCGCGCCGACGCCCTGTAGGGCACTGTACGCGTCGCGGAGCAGTAGGCCGGCCAATGCCCCTGATCGGCCCGATCGGGGCGCCACGGTGGCACTGAGGAGCGCCACGGGGATGTTTCGCGCGGTCGCGCGCTCCACCAACGTCGGCCATACATCGAGCTTCACGAAGACCAGCGCCGAGGGCTGCAACGCGTCGAGCATCGCGTCGGCTTCCCGGCGCCCGTCGAAGGGCAGATAGTCCGTGATGTCGGCGCCCACCGAGGCGGCAAACCGCTCGGCGCTGGGCGAGAAATACGTGTAGGCGAGCTGCCACTCCGGATGCAACGCACGCAAGCGATGCGCGACGGGCCGAGCCTGGAGCCCCTCACCCACCGACGGGGCGTGCATCCACACCAGCGGTCGGTCCGACGAACGCACCGCCCGGCTGGCGATCGCCACCCGATCCAACAGCCCGCGACGCGCGGCGAGCGAGCGCCAGAGCTTCGTGTCACTGGCCGGCGCCAATCGGGCCGCGACCCGAGCGGCCATCACCCCCGCTCCGTAGACGGAGCGGACCAACGGATTCAGCGCGTCCTCCTCGACTTCGCCACCGCCAGCGCCGTGTCGATGGCCTTGCGGAAATCCTTGTACGGCAGCGCGCCTTGGACGAGGAATTCCCCGATCAGAAACGACGGCGTGGACTGCACCCGCGCCTGTGTGGCCTGCCGCTCGTCGTTCTCAACGAGCATGCGGATCGCGTCGGACGTCCGGCAGCGGGTAAAGGTCGGCACGTCGAGTGACAGCTCGCGGGCGATGTCGTCGAGCTTGGCCGACGCATTGTCGAGCGGCTGGAATGCGCGCTGTTCACGGAATAGCACGTCGGCGTATTCCCAGAACTTCTGTTGCACGGCGGCGCACATCGACGCCTCGGCCTGCGCCCGCGCGTGCCGATGAATCGACAGCGGCAGATGGAGGTAGGCCATGCGGATCTTGCCGGCGTCGATGTAGTCGCGCTTCAGATTCGCCATCGACGAATCATGCCACTGCTTGCAGTAGGGGCACTGAAAGTCGCTGATCATCACCACCCACATCGCATCCTCGCGACCCATCAGCCGGCCCCGATCGGCGCGCTGAATCGTGATCGAGTCGGCGAGGGTGTCACCGGACGCCCCTCCACGCGAGGCCGCCGTCGTCTGCAGCAGCGGTGGTGCCGCCGCCGCCGGCGTTCCGATAGCGGTCGTGTTCGCCGCGTTACTGGCGTCGCGTCCACAGGCCGTGAGGGCGGCCAGGCAGAACAGGAGCGCCGACAAGCGAGACGCAGGGCGAACTCGGGACATGAAATTCCGGATCAGGATGAAGACGGTTGGCGTGTAGCCCTTGGAAATCTAACGGATCCGACGAGGTCGGCACTGCTCCCGCCGTGCGGGGCCGCCTCACACGCCATGACACGCCGTGACACTAAATCCCTGCGATCGCCGTAGAGGCTGTATCTTTCACGCCGTGCGTATCCTCTTGGTTCAATCCGACAGCCGCCGTCTGGCCGCCCGCCCCGTTCCGCTTGCCCGGCAATTCCTGCTGTGGCTGCTCGTGGCGGCTGTGGCCATCGGGGCGTCGCCGTACCGTGCATGGAGTCAGGTCGCGGCGGCCGGTCAGCCGCTGCCGGCGCCGGTCGGCTACGTCAACGACTTCGCGAACGTGCTCGCGCCCGACGCGGCCGCCCGCATCGACGATCTCGCCAAGCGCGTCAATGCGGCGACGCGTGGTGACATGGTCATCGTCACGCTGCCGAATCTTGGTGGACGACCGGTCGAAGAAGTGTCGCTGCGGCTTGGCCGTGAGTGGAAGATCGGCGCCGACGCGGCGATCGGTGATCAGGCCCGCAATGCCGGGGTGATCATCCTGCTGGTGCCCAAGGAAACGTCGGACGACGGCCGCGGGTACTGCCGCATCGAGACGGGGCAGGGCGCCGAAGGCTTTATCACCGACGCCACCTCGGGCGAGATCTGCCGCGCGCAGACGCCGCTCTTCCGAGCGCAGGATTATTCCGGCGCCGTGGAGCGCATCGCGATCGATGTGGCGGGGCGATATGCCGCCAACTTCGGCGTGACGCTGGACGGCGTGCCTCCGCCGCAGCAACGACGGCGGCCGCAGCAGTCGCGGGGCATTCCGCCGTTCATGATCGTGCTGGCGCTGGTGGTGCTGTTCTCGCTGCTCAATGCCTCCGGTGGACGGCGCCGCCGCGGCTGCGTGGGGTGCATCCCCATTCCCGTGCCCGGCCCCCCCTTGGGAGGATGGCATAGCGGCGGTGGCGGATTCGGTGGTGGGTTCGGCGGCGGTGGTGGCGGAGGGTTCGGTGGATTCGGCGGTGGCGGCGGATTCAGTGGTGGTGGCGGCGGCTCCAACTGGTGAACAGATCCATGGCACGTGCTTCGATGTCTCTCGATGATCTTGTCCAGCAACTGCGTCAGGTGCACGGTGACGCGCTGCGGGCGGCGGTGCTGTATGGATCGGCGGCCAGCGGCGAGCAGGTGGTCGGGCACTCCGACTTCAATGTGCTCGTCCTCGTCTCGTCGATCGATATCACGCAGATGCGCAGTCTGGGACAGACGATGCGCGCCTGGGGGGAAGCCGGGAACCCGCCGGTCCTCGTGCTCACCGAACAGGAGTGGCTGCGCTCGGCGGACATCTTCCCGATGGAGTACGCCGACATTCTCGAGCGCCATCGGCTGCTGCATGGCACGTTGTCGCTGAACGACCTGGTCGTGGATTCCCACCATCTGCGGTTGCAGACGGAGCAGGAAGCGATGGGCACGTTGCTGCGCTTGCGCCGTGGCGTGATGGTGGCCGGTACGGACGCCGCGCGACAGACCGACCTGCTGCGCTCCAGCTACAGCGCGCTGCTCGTAATCTTTCGCGCCGTGCTGCGCTTGCACGGCGTGAAGCCGGAACGCGATGCCACACGCGTGATTCAGGACGTGGCCGCGCAGTGCGGCTTCGACCCAGCGCCGTTCATGGCGGTGTCGGCGCTCGTGCGCGGCACGGCGTTCTCGAACGGCGAATCGGAAACCGTGCTGGCGGGGTATGTACGCGGCATGGATGTCCTCGTCGACTATCTCGATCGATTCACGCCGCCCACGGCGGCAGCAGCAGGCATTTCCCCAGTCCAATCATGAGGAACCCCATGATCATCACGCCGCGTTCGGAACGTTCGTTCTCCTGGTCACGCCTCGCGTCGCGGGCCGCTTCGCGGGCGCGACTGCTGGCGGTGGCCGTCGCGTTGCCGCTCGGCATGAATGCCTGCGGCTACAACACGATCCAGTCGTACGACGAACAGGCCGCGCAGGCCAAGCAGAACATCGATGCGCAGCTGCAGCGGCGTGCCGATCTGATTCCCAATCTCGTGAACACGGTCAAGGGATTCGCCGCGCAGGAAAGCGAAGTGCTGACCGCGGTCACGCAGGCGCGCGCTGGACTCGTTGGGGCCTTGCAGAAGCCGGGCGGTTCCGATCCAGCCGAGTTGGCCAACGCCAACCAGCAGCTCACGACGTCGCTCGGACGCCTCAGCGTGACCGTCGAGTCGTATCCGGAGCTCAAGTCGAACGAAAACTTCCTGCGGCTGCAGGACGAACTCACCGGCACCGAGAATCGCATCGCGGTCTCGCGTACCGATTACAACGGCGCCGTGCGACTCTACAACGAGTACATCCGCAAGTTTCCCGCGGTCCTCACCGCCAAGGCGACGGGGGCCAAGCCGCGTACGTATTTCGAAGTGACCGACGCCGCCTCGCGCGCGGCGCCGACCGTCGACTTCAAGAAGTGATTACGTCGTAGCGGCTGGCGCGGGGCGAGGGAACACCCCCTCGCCCTTCTGAACCCGCCAGCCGGCCGGCTCGAGCTCAGCCAGCGCGTCGATCCGCTGCGCGCCGGCCGTGCCCGGCGCACCGAGCTGCGCCCACACGGCTTCCACCTTCGTCGGCATGAACGGCGCGAGCAGCACCGTCTGCCGCGCGATCCGACGGATCAGCGAGGCGAGAATCTGCTCGAGTTCCGCCGCGCGCGCCGGATCCTTGGCCACGGCCCATGGCGTCGTCGCGGCGGTGTACTCGTTGGCGCGGGCCGTCATGCGCGAGACCGCGGCCAGCCCTTCGTGCAGCAGCCAGCCGCGCGACCCGTTCATGCCCGCGTGATACGCCGCGACGTCGGTGTCGTCGTCGAGCTCTGCCTCCGGGCGCAACGCGGTCGGCACCACGCCGTCGAAATACTTCTCGACCATCGCGATCGCCCGGCTGGCCAGGTTGCCGAACGCATTCGCCAGATCACTCGTGTACCGCTCTTCGAAGCGCTCCCACGAGAAGTTGCCGTCGCTGTCGAACGGCACTTCGCGCAGCAGCACGTAGCGGAATGCATCGGCGCCGTAGCGGTCGATGGCTTCGCCGAGGTCGAGCTTCACGCCGGCGCTCTTGGAGAAGCGCTCGCCGCCCAGCTGCACGAACCCGTGCGCCCACACCTGCTTCGGAAGCGGCAACCCAGCCGCTTCCAGCATCGCCGGCCAGATCACGACGTGAAAGCGCGTGATATCCTTGCCGATGATGTGCAAATCGGCAGGCCAGCGATTCTCGTATCCCGGCTCCGGGAAGCCCGTCGCGGTGAGGTAGTTGGGCAGGGCGTCGAACCACACGTACGTGCCCTGCGTCTCGCCGTTGGACAGCACGAGCGGGAACGGCACGGCCCAGTCGAGACGGGCGCGCGAGGCCGAAATGTCATCGAGCCCTTGGGCCAGCAATCCGAGGATCTCGTTGCGACGGCTCTCCGGTTCGATGAACGACGGATTGGTGGCCAGCAGATGCTGCAGGAAGCCCTGATACTTCGAGAGGCGGAAGAACCAGTTGCGTTCTTCCACTTCCTCTAGCGTGCGCGTGGCATGCAGCACGCACTTTCCTTCCACGATATCCGCGTCCTGCTTGAAGGCTTCACAGCCCACACAATACATGCCGGTGTACGAGCGCTCGTAGAAATCATCCGGATTCCGCTCGGCGATCATGCGGATCAACGCTTGCACGCCGGCCTTATGGTGCGGCTCGGTCGTACGGATGAACTGGTCGTACGAAATGCCAAGTTTGGCCCAGATCGCCTGAAAGCGCGCAGCGATTTCATCGGTGAAGGCCTGCGGGGCCACGCCATCCTTGGCGGCCGTCTGCTGCACCTTCTGTCCGTGCTCGTCCATGCCGATCAGCAGGTGCACGTCGTCACCGCACTGGCGACGATAGCGCGCGATCACATCGGCGCCGATCTTCTCCAGGGCGTGGCCAAGGTGCGGATCGCCATTCGCGTAATCGATGGCGGTAGTCAGGTAGAATCGCGGCACGTCCGGCTTACTCCTCGTTGTCATCGCCATCGTCGGCGTCGTCACCGCCATCGGGCGGCATGGGCGATCCATCCTGCTCGGACTGGCGTCGCTGTTCGGCGGCCCGGAGTCGACGGCCACCACGACGTCCACGCCGCCGCTTGCGACGGGTCGCGTCGCCAGCGGCGTCTTCGCTTTCGGCCGCCTGAGTCGCCGTTTCCTCGACGACGTCCTCTCCGACGTCCTCCACGACGTGCGGCACGGGCAGCGGCGCCACTTCCACCACTGCCATCGCCTCGGCTGGCATCGCCGCCGCCGTCATCGCCGCCATCAGTGGCGCAATCTCCATCTCGACGGTGTCAAGCATCGCGTGCACCGACGCGTCAACGGGATCGTCCGCCGTGTGCGATGGCACGTCGTCGTGCGCATGATCGGTGGGTTGATCCAACCCTTCCAGCTCGGTCCGAAGATCGGCCAGGGCAATCACACGACTGTCACCGTCGGCCGTGCGCAGCGTGATGCGCTCGTTGAAGATGTCGCAGGCGATCACCTTCTCCTCGCCGAGCGACGTCGTGAGGATCTTCCCCTCCTTGGGGAATTTGCGCCGGCTCAGCACGTAGAACTCGTGCTCGTAGCGCAGGCAGCACATCAGTCGTCCGCAGGCGCCGGAGATCTGCTGCGGATTGAGCGACAGCTTCTGATCTTTGGCAACGCCGAGATTGACCGGGCGCAGGTCGGGGAGCCACGACGCCGAGCAGTACTCGCGTCCGCAGCGTCCCACCCCCGAGAGGCGCTTCGCTTCGTCGCGGACGCCGATCTGCTTCAGCTCGATCCGGGTACGGAAGAGGGCCGCGAGATCGCGCACGAGTCCGCGAAAGTCGACGCGACGTTCGGCGGTGAAGTAGATCGTGAGCTTACGCCGATCCCACTGCCACTCGACGTCGGTCAGCTTCATCACCAGATGGTTCGCCTTCACGCGTTCCATCGACTTGCGACGCACATCCTCATTCTCGGCCGTGAGTTCGCGGTCGAGCTGTTCGTCGGCTTTGGTGGCGAGGCGCAGTGCGGCCCGCGGCGGCGGCGTCGTGCCGCAGCCATGGGCGCAGCCGTTGCAGCGGACCTCGGCCAATGCGCCGGTGGAGTGCACACGACCAAAATCCTCACCACGGTCAGCCTCGACGATCACCCCCGCCTTGAGTGGGGGTGCCGTCTCGCCTGTCCAGCTGAAGAATTCCTTCCGGTTGCCGCGGAACGCGACTTCGATCAGATGCGCCACGGCGTGAAAGCTACTCGGTGAACTGCCCCATGCGCAGGAACTTCTCACGTCGGCGACGCACGAGCTTGTCCGGCTTCAGGCGACGCAGCTCTTCGAGGTTCCGCACGAGGGTGTCGCGCAGGTTGTTGGCGGTCGCGGCGTGATCCGAATGGGCGCCCCCCGCCGGCTCGGGGACGATCTCGTCGATCACCCGCAGCTCGATCAGATCGGGGGCGGTCACGCGAAGGGCGGTGGCCGCCCGCTCACGCATCACCGGGCTCTTGCCGTCTTTCCAGAGAATGGCCGCGCAGCCTTCCACGGAAATCGTGGAATACACGGAATTCTCCAGCATCAGCACGCGGTCGGCCACGCCAAGCGCCAGCGCGCCGCCCGAGCCGCCTTCGCCGATCACGGTGGCGATGATCGGCACCTGCAGATTGCTCATCTCGAGCAGGTTGCGGGCAATCGCTTCGCTCTGTCCACGCTCTTCGGCGCCGAGTCCCGGCCAAGCGCCCGGCGTGTCGATGAACGTGAGCACCGGCACCTGGAACTTCTCGGCGAGCTTCATGAGCCGCAGCGCCTTCCGATAGCCCTCGGGATGGGGCATGCCGAAGTTGCGGTGCAGATTTTCCTTCGTGTCGCGGCCCCGCTCATGACCGATCAGCATCACCGTCTCGCCCTCGAGACGCGCCCAGCCGGCGAGGATGGCGGCGTCCTCACGAAACAGCCGATCACCGTGCAACTCGATGAAGTCGGTGAAGGCGAGCTTGATGTAGTCCGACGTGAACGGGCGGCGGGAAATGCGGGCCACCTGCACGCGCTGCAGCGGCGTCAGCTTCTGATAAATCTCGACGCGCAGCTCACTGAGCTTCTTCTGAAGCGGCTCCAACTCCTGCGTGACATTGAGCGCACGGTCGGAGGCGAGTCGCTTCAGCTCCTCGATCTGCTTTTCGAGCTCCGCCAGAGGACGCTCGAACTCGAGAACCGGGGCAGCAGCCATGACAATCCTGGAAAAGGGACGCCGCGCTCGTTAGCTGCCGGCACGCACGAGGCGCACACGATCAGCGCCGAGCAGCGCGCGAAGATCGGATAAGATGGCGGGCGACGCGGCCACGGTAAGGGATTTCGACCGGAATCGAATGATGCGCCCGGTTCCATCGTCCCACCGCAGTTCGAGCGGAGCCGAGCCTTCATGCGCCTCGACACTCGCCCGTACGTCGTCCATCACGCCGGGAGCCAGATCCAGCTCCCGACTCAAGTCGATTGCAACCGCCAGCTCACCG
>CANHJV010000101.1 GCA_947461225.1 Gemmatimonadota bacterium
CCCATAGAACTTCGACCGCACCGCCCACAGCTCCGGGAAGAATCGGTGGCTCACCGTGCGTGACAGATACTTCGCGCCCAGCGTGCCGCCCGTGCCGAACGTGCCGGGGCCGATGATGCGCTCCACCAGCTGCACGTGCAGAAAACGCCAGCGCGCGAACCGCTGTTCGAACTCCAGCAGCCCTTCGACCAGCAGGAACATCGGCGTCGGTCCCGGTCCCATGTAGAGCTCGGCCAGATCCATCTGCTCGTGTTCGATCAACGCCAGCACCAGCGACTGCAGCACCGGACGGGCCAACGCTTCCTTCACCACGGCAGGCGGCTCGCCATGCTCGGTGATCGCCGCCAGGAAATGCGGGTCGCGCAATCCGGCCGTCGCTTCGATCGCGCGGAACTGCGCGCTCTGCGAGCCGCTGCTTGAGCCCAGATACCCGCGGAACTGCGCAAAGCGCTGCGGCGGCAGTGTGTCGAGGGCGGTGAGCTGCTGCGCGATGATCTCGGTGAGCACGTTCACGCGTTGCACCGCAAGCAGCGCTCGCATCGTGTCGAACGCTTCGAGCGCTGTGATCATCGTGTCCATTTCATGCCGCAGCACCTTGAACCACAACTCACTGGCCTGATGCACCACGATGAACAGCAACTCGTCGGGATGCTCGGGGGTGGACTGCAGCGTCTGCAGATCCAGGAGCTCCGGCAGGCGGAGGTAACCGCCGTAGTCGATGTTCGAGGTGTGTCCGTGCGCGCTTTCACTCATGGCAATGGCCTACAGGAAGGGGAAATGCATCAGAACGTGGACACGCCAAGCGACGTCACGTCCTCGATCTGCATGGTTTCATCAGTATAGAATGGCTCGCCGTACTGCACGCGAATGAGTGAGCCGTAGTGCGCCGCCTGATGCGTGACAATGTCATACAGCGGCTCGCCATTGGGATACACCTCACCGGCCTGCGTCGTCCCGTCGAACTGCGAACCGTAGCACTTGATCGCCTCGAGCTTGCGGGCGAACTGCGCGCTGATGTCGACCACGAACGACGGCTTCACGGCGTCTTCGCGGTAGGTCACGACATGCAGCAGTTTGAACGGACGGAACGCCGGATGGTCGCCCGGCTGATACTTCGCGAGTCCGCTCAGGAAGCAGGCGTCGCGCGCCAGCTCCGTGGTGCGACGATGGTCGGGGTGCCGGCCACGCGGCGCCGGGATGATCACGACGCGAGGGCGCAGTCGGCGAAGGACCTGCACCATGCGACCGCGTGTTTCATCGGTATTGCTGATGCCGCTGTCCGGGAGTCCGAGATTCTCGCGCACATGCAGCCCCATCACCCGGGCTCCTTCGGCGGCCTCGGCGGCCCGCAGCTCGGCCGAGCCCTTGGTTCCCATCTCGCCTTGGGTCAGATCGAGCACACCTACCCGATGGCCGGCATCGACCGCTTTGATGAGCGTGCCGCCACAGGTGAGTTCAGCATCGTCACGATGGGGCGCGATGCACAGGAGATCGAGTGCGGACATGTAGGGACGCTACGCGGTCGCCGAGCTGTCGGCAACCGTGGAGCGTATCGCCCCCGCACCTCCGTACCCCCGCGGAGCGCTCAGCGGGCGCGGGTAAGGTAGCTGGCCACCCGCTGCGCGATCTGCTGTCCGCTCGCGACGCAGTCGCCCACCGATACGCCGTTTCGGTAGTTCCCCGCGAGGTACAGCCCCGGGTTGGCCAGCTCGGTCTCGTCCACCGCATGCTTCACCGCCTGGTAGCCCACGGTGTACTGCGGGATCGCTCGCGGCCAGTACACGTGCTTGGCGAACACCGGCTCACCGCGCACCCCAATCAGCTGACGCAGATCGATCAACACGCGCTCCACCAGCAGATCGGTGTCTTCGCGCGCGCGCTCCGGCATACGGGCACCACCCACGAAGCAGGTAATGGCCACGTGGCCGTCGGGGGCGCGTTCGGGGAAGAGCGACGAACTGAAGAGCGCGCCGAGCATGCTGCGTTTCTCCTTGGCCGGGATCAGCATGCCGAACCCGTCGAGGGCGTGCGCTACGTCCGCGCGCTCGAATCCCAGCGTGAGCGTGCTGACCGGCGGATACTCCACACGTTCGACGAGTGCGGCGTGCTTGCGCATCGCGGCGGGCAACTCCATCGCGGCCAACACGTGCGCCGGCGTGGCCATCACCACCGCGTCGACGGTGCGGGAACGCGCGCCGCCATCCTGCCCAGCCTCCACCACCCACCGCCCCTCGTCGCGATGCAGCAGCCGCACCGGGCATCCCAGGCGCAGCGTACCCGCCAGCGATGCCTCAAGCGCCTCGGTCAGCGTCTGCATGCCATCGACGAATGAAATCAACCGCGCACGGGTCGCCGCGGTCGGAGCACGGTCCGGTGACTCGGCGTCGTCCGCGGCCTCGTCGGTAGCAGCGGACGAGGCTGGGGCGGCTGCCGGCTTCCGACCGCGCGTCGCCATGAGCCCCGCCGACAGCGACCCATGCTGCTGCTCGAGCTCGAACAGTCGCGGGAAGGCGTGCACCATGCTCAGGGTTTCGGGGTCGCCCGCGAAAATCGCTGAGACGAACGGGTCGACCGCGTAGTCCAGCACTTCGGGCCCAAGCCGTCGTCGCACGAACGAGGCGACCGATTCATCGCCGTCCGTGGCGCGACGACGCACCAGCGGCTCCAGCAGTACCCGTAGCTTCGCGCGTAGCGAGAAGAGTCGCGTCGTCAGCATCGCCGGCGGCGTCATCGGAAACGCTCGCAGCATGCCGTCGCGCACGATGAATCGTCGGTTCGCCGAGGGATTGGCCTCGACGACATCATCCTGCAGGTCGAGCTGCGTGATCAGCGCCTCAACCGACGCTGACGTGACGAAGGAGTTGGGGCCGTGCTCCGCGAGGAAGCCGTCGGTGCGCGACGTCCGAATGGCGCCACCGGCATGGCCACTGGCTTCGTACAGGGTGACGTTGACTCCCCGACGGCGCAGTTCATACGCGGCCACGAGTCCCGTGATACCCGCGCCAACGACGGCGACCGATCGGTGGTCGCCCCCGTCCTGATCGGTCGGTGGCACGATGTCGCGACGGTCAGCCAACGCACGCATGGGTCATGCTCCAGCGACGTCCACGGCCCAGTCGCGGGGCGCTAGCATTCGCACCAGTCGATCCTGAAAGGAATCCGGGGTGTACCGTGGGGCGTACTGCCACATCGCGAGCGGCGGCAAGCTCATGAGCACGCTCTCCACCCGCGCGTTCGTTTGCAGGCCGAAGATCGTGCCGCGATCGTGTACCAGATTGAACTCGACGTAGCGCCCACGACGCACCAGCTGGAACTCACGTTCGGCATCGTTGAACGCTTCGTTGCGACGACGCTCGACGATCGGCTCGTAGGCGTGCCGCAACACACGGGCTACGTCGCTCACGAACGCCTGCGCGCCGTCATGATCGAGGCCGTGCGTGCTGTCGTCGGGACGCAGGTGGTCGAAGAAAATGCCACCGATACCCCGCGCTTCATTCTCGCGATGCACGTTGACGAAATACTCGTCGCACCAATGCTTGAAATCCGGATAGAAGCGGGCGTGATGGCGATTGGCCATGTCGCGCAGCGCACGATGGAACGTGACGCCGTCTTCGACGTGCGGATAAAACGGCGTGAGATCCGTGCCGCCACCGAACCAGCTGTCGGTGAGCGTGCCGTGCTCGTCCGTCAGCTCGAAATAGCGCACGTTCAAGTGCACCGTCGGCACCTTCGGGCTGCGCGGGTGCACTACGAGGCTCACACCGGTCGCGAAGAAGTGCGTCGCACCCGCGGATGCCCCCTGTCCCCCCAGTCGCCGCGCGGCGAGCTCCGGCAGTTCGCCCATCACGGCGGAGCGGTTGATGCCCGCCTTCTCGAAGGTGACGCCGTCGGTCATCACGCGGGCCACGCCACCACCGCCGCCGGGGCGCTCCCACCGGTCCTCCGCGAACGTGCCGCCACGGTCGAGCCGACCAAAAAACGAGGTCAATTCATCATGCAGGCCCGCGATCCAGCGAATGGCGTCGCCACGCCGCGTTGCGACCGATGGTGCGGATGGCACGATCGCCGCCTGAAGCACCGCCGCGCTCACCGACTCGCCGCCAGCTGATTGGTCCACGCCAACGACTGCGCCTCCGGCTGCGCGGCGATCTCCTCCGCGGTCCACGACCACTCCTTCACCGCATCGATGAAGGCACGCGCGTGCGCCGGTGGCACGTCCGGCAGAATGCCGTGCCCCAGATTCGCAATGTGTCCAATCGGACCGAAGGCGCGAATCATCGCGTGTGTCCGACGGCGGATCTCCGCTGGCGATCCGTACAGGGCGCACGGATCGAGATTGCCCTGCATGGCCACGCGGAACGGGTCGAGCTGGCGGCGCGCGTCGAGCGGCGACGTGTGCCAGTCCACGCCGATCGCGTCGGCATTGGTGGCGGCGGCGATCTCCGCGAGGGCCCACCCCGCGCCGGGCGCGAACACGATCACGGGCACACCGGCTTCGCGGGCCTTCTGCGCACAGCGGGCGAGATAGGGCAGGGCGAACGTTCGGAATTCTTCGGGGCCCAGGGCTCCAGCCCATGACTCGAACAGCTGCACCACTTGTGCCCCCGCCGCGACCTGCGCCACGAGATAGTCACCGACCGCGTCGGCGATCTTGCCGAGCAACGCGTGTGCCATCTCGGGGGCCTCGTACAGCATGCGCTTGGCCACGGCGAATTGCTTCGTGCCTTTGCCCTCGACCATGTACGCCGCGAGCGTCCACGGGGAGCCAGCGAATCCGATCAGCGGGACTTTCCCGTCGATCTCGCGACGGGCAAGCTTCAGGGCATCGAGCACGTACGCGAGATGCTCCTGGGGATCAACCGCATGCAGCTGATCCAGATCCTTCATCGCGCGAAGGGGCGACGGGAACTGCGGGCCGATCCCTTCGTCGAGCGTGAGGTGCATCCCCATCGCCTCGGGAATCACCAGGATGTCACTGAAAATGATCGCCGCATCAACGCCGACTAAGTCGAGCGGCTGCAACGTCACCTCAACCGCCAGCTCAGGCGTGCGGCACATGGTGAGGAAGTCGGACTTCGCGCGCACCGCGCGATACTCCGGCAGATACCGTCCCGCCTGACGCATCATCCACACGGGCGGGCGCTCCACGGCCTCACGCCGGAGCGCACGCAAGAGCAGATCATTCGCAGGAACCGACTGGGCGGACGTAGCACTCACGTGAACTGCTCCGGTGAAAGAACCATCGAAGGACGACGCTCGCGCGGCGCAACCGGCGGCGTCGGAGCGTGCTCAAGCACAACGGCGGGCTTCGTCGCGGTGGCGCGGGTGGCCCGTACGGTACGCGGCGCCGGGGCCGCCGCCGGTGAGAACATTTCCAGCAGCATCATCGCTTGGGCATCGAGCGGTTCGCCACGCTTTACGGCACGCCGGAGTGCGGCCATCGGGCCCGCCAAGAGCTTGGCCACGATGCGAGACGCGGCGCGCTCGGCGATGCCGGCATCCTTCGCGGCAAACGCAACCTCACGGCGGGCGACATCTTCAAGCGCGGCCCGAAGCGGCTTGATGGCGTCACGCGCCGGCATGTTTGCGATCCATTCCATGAAGGAACTGATTTCACTCTCGCAGATCGCCGTCGCGATCGGGACGGCATCGCGACGCATCGTCTCCGCGGTGAGGATCGGCTGATGCAGCGTATCGAGGTCAACCAGCGTGATCCCAGGCTGCTCTGTGACGGCCGGCTCAATGTTGCGGGGAAGGCTCAGATCCATCAGCAACATCGAGTACCCCACCGCCGCACACGCTTCACGCCCGCGCGCCAGCCCATCCGCCGTGATCACGGGGACCTCACTGCCGGTGGCGACGATGACAACGTCGGCCATGGCCGCCTCGACATGGCGGGTCTCGAACGGCGCGGCCCGCCCGCCGACGAACTTGGCGAGTTCCTGGGCCGTCTCGAAGGTCCGATTCACGATCACGAGATCGCGTGCGCCAAGCTTGTGCAACTGCTTCGCCGCGCGCGCACCCGTCTTGCCGGCACCGACCAGCAGGCACCGCGCATTCTCGAGATTCCCGAAACGCTGGTTGGCGGTGATGGCCGCCTCCGCGCCCACCGAGTTCCGGCCGGCCGTGAGCGACGATTCGGTCTGCACGCGCTTGCCCGCACGGAGCGCTGTCTCGAACAGGCGATGGAGCACCGGGCCGGCCGTATGGCCGCGCGACGCCCGCTTGTATGCCGCCTTCAGCTGCCCAAGGATCTGTCCGTCGCCAAGCACCTGTGATTCCAGTCCCGCCGCGATGCGCACCACGTGCCGCGCTGCGTCGATCCCTACACGGCGCGTGGCCGTCTGGAGCAGCTGGTCGCCCTCGGCTCGCGTCCGCATCCAACGTCTGGCCAGCGTCTGCACGGCACGGTCAACCACTGCCGGCTCGTCACTGTCCACCCACGCGTAGAGCTCTGTGCGATTACACGTCGAAATCAGCGCGGCCTCGGTGACGATTTCGCTGCGTGCCGTACGATACAGCTGCGTGAGTCGCTCTTCCGACAAATGGAAGTGCTCGCGCGTCGCCACGTCGGCCTGTCGAAAATCAATCGCGATCGATATCAGCATCGGAGTGCGGATTCGGGGCTGGAGCTCATGCGGTCGCGAGACCGGTCAAATGCGCGAGGTTCTTCAGAAAGATTCGCACGTGGGCAAGTGGCTTCGCCTTCACCAGCTGCTTGTTCATGTAACCGTCGAACGTGAGTTGCTGGACATCGCGATCTCGGCAAATCGCGACGAACCGTTCGCGGCGGCTGTCGCTGCGGTACCAAAACGCCTGCATGATGTCGAGGACCGCGAACACCGGACCGTGCATGCGCATGAAGCGACGACGGGCACGACGCAACGCCTTCGCGTTCCCCGTGGCCAGCGTTTCCAGCACCGCCTCCGCCGCAAACCGCCCACCCGTCATCGCGTAGAAGATGCCTTCTCCGCTTGCCGGTGCAACAACACCAGCCGCATCGCCGGCCAACACCACGTCGCGTCCGTTGTCCCACTGCGGCAACGGCTTGATCGGGATGGGTGCGCCTTCCTTGCGGATTGTTTCGACGTGGTCGAGCCCCGTGTCCTGACGCAACTTTGCGACGGCATCCCGGAGTCCGAAGCCCTTTTGCAAGGTGCCGGTCCCGATGCTCGTCGTCGCGCCATGGGGGAACACCCACGCGTAGAAGTCCGGCGACAGCGGTGCCTGATAGTAGACGTCACAGCGGGCCGCCCCGAAGTTCGCCGTGTCGCCAGCCAGTGGCGACTTCACAATTTCGTGATACGCGAACACGTGCTTGGCCTTGTGCGCATTCGGGATGCACTGCCGCGCCACCGGCGACAGCGCGCCGTCGGCGCCAATCACCATCCGCGCGCGAACCTGACGCGTTTCCCCCGACCGTGAGCGACCGTCGGTGTAGCTCACGACCGGGATGTCATCGGCTCCCCGGGCGAAGTGCGTGAAGGTCCCGACGTGTCGCTCGGCGCCGGCCTGCGCGGCCCGTGCGCGAAGCCACTCATCGAACACATCGCGATCGACCATACCCACGTACCCGTTGCCCACCGGGATGTCCACGGTGCGCGACGTCGGAGAAATGATGCGCGCCGTGTCGATCCGAGCGACCATCAGGGACTCCGGTACCGCGAAATCGCGCAGCAACTGCGGCGGGACCGCACCACCGCACGGCTTCGTGCGTCCGGCGCGATCGAGCAGCATGACCGTCCGGCCCGCCTTCGCAATCTCATGCGCGGCCGTGGCGCCGGCGGGACCACCGCCGATCACCACGACGTCATAGAGGTCGAGCTGTGGCAGCGCACTCATGCGACTTCCTCAGACAGCGGTATGGCCGGGTGTCGACGCGCTGCGGTGTGATGCATCACCGGAGTACCGCCGGTAGCAATTCCGCACGCTCGCGAAACACCGCGTTGGCGCGCTCGCTGGACGCGCTGCGCAGCGCGAGAAACGCCGAGGCGGCAAAGAGCACGGCCTCCACACTGAACACGGCGAGATAGCCGCGCACCGGAGAATCCAGCAGCGCTTTGGCCGCGTCCACACCGACGGCACCCGACATGGTGCCGATCGCGTACGCCAACGCCTGCGCCGCGCCGAAGACGCCAAGGCGCAGACCGGCGCGGCCGTCGTGCTTGTCCCCGGTGAGCGCCATCATCGAACCGATCGCGCCGATCGCGAAGACGCCGTTGGCCAGGCCAAGGAGCATGACGATCGCGGTGAACAACCGGACATCGCCCAACACTGGGGAGGCCGCCAGCGCGACATAGGTGATGGCCGAGGCCAGGCAGCCAGCGGCCGCCCAGTGGCGCAGCTGGCCGCGCTTCGTGGCCAGCACCGCGGCGATGATCATGCCGAGGAGAACACCGCCATGGTGCATGCCGGAGAGCTTCGTGCTTTCGCCCGGCGTCATGCCGAACGCGATACCGGCGAACGGCTCAAGAATCAGATCCTGGGCACTGTACGCGAACATCGCGACAAACACGAAACTCGCGAACAGGCGCGCGGCGGGTTCGTCCCACACCGTGCGCAACGCCGTCATGAACGAGTCCGGCGTCGTGTCGCGCGTAGTCGGCAGTGCTGCGACCGGTCGAGGGCCGCGCTCCACGCCGTACGTCGCGACGATCGCCACCAGCAACCCGATGCCACCGATGCCGCCGGCCACGGCGATCAGGCGCGTGTACGAAAACGGGTCGAGCAGGGCCCCGGACGTCGCGGCCGTGATGATGATGCCAACGATCATGAGAATCCACGTGATCGCGGCCGCACCAGCGCGCTGCGACGGATCGGCGCGCTCGCTCATGAGCGCGAGCAACGGCGTGCCTGCCGCGCTGACCCCAGCGCCCAGCACGACGCTGGCGATCGACGCGAGCGCGATCCCGAGGGCGACATTCGTGGCCATGACCGGAACGCTGGCGGCCACACCGACGCCACCCAGTGCGCACACGGCCAGCCCGCCAAGAATCCACGGCGTCCGGCGACCGCTGCGGTCGCTGTCGTGGCCGAGGCGCGGGCGGAGGATCAGTTGCACGCCGAAATGCAGCGCCACGAGGAGCCCCGGCACGGTGGCCGGGAGCGACAGCTCCACGACGATCACGCGATTGATGGTCGTCGTCAGCAACACGACGACGGCACCGATCGCCGCCTGCACGAGGCCAAGTCGCGAGAGCTGCCACCAGCTCACTGACCCGCCTCCACAATGATCGGCAAGGTGCGGACGGCAAAGGCGGTGATCATCATTCCGCTCACATAAAACGGAACACCGAGCGCACTGAGCCACAACGCGCGTTCGCGCGGCGACTGGACGAATCGCCACATCATGACCGCCTGCACCACGCTGAGCACGCCGATCGCGAGCGCATGCCACGGGCGGTTCCACGACAGCAGCAGGCCGATCACGACCGCCTGCGCCAACAACATCACCAAGGACGCGACGCGCGCCGCGCCTGTCGCGCCAAGGAGCACGGGGAGGGAGTTCACGCCCATTCGCTTGTCACCCTCCATCGCCTTGAAATCATTCAGCGTCATGATGCCATGCGCGCCAACGCTGTACAGCGTGGCGAGGAGCAGCAGCGGCATCGGCGGCACGTGATTGCCCAGCATGATGCCGGCGCCCGTGACCCACGCGAGTCCTTCATACGTGAAACCCACGGCCGTGTTGCCGATCCAGCCGTTGCGCTTGAAGCGGAACGGCGGCGCACTGTAGCCCCACGAGAAGAGCAGGGCGATGGCGACGGCAGACATTCCGAATGCGCCAAGCGGCAACGCCGCCAGCAGGCACAGCGCCGTCCAGAAGATGGCGATCGCCAGTCCCCAATGACCCGGAATCCGGCCGGAGGGAATGGGGCGCGTCGGCTCGTTGATCGCATCAACATGCCGATCGAACCAATCGTTGACGGCTTGGCTAGACGCGCACACGAGCGGCCCCGTGATGCCGATCCCAAGCGCGAGCAGCGCCTTGCGATCGGTCAGTGGCACGCCCGCGGAAATGGCACCGCAGGTGAATGCCCACATCGGCGGGAACCACGTCACTGGCTTCAGCAGCGTCAGGACCGCTCTGGGGTCCGGGCGCGCTGCAGCAGACTGTACGGAAAAGCTGACGCTCATAAGCGTCTAGTTTAGTTGACAGTCCGCAAATGCAACAGAGTAAATTTCGATCTGTCACCGAGACCGTGTGGTCCGATCGAGCCGCGACGACAAACGGCCGGTGTCAACCGGCCGTTTCTCGCGTGGTGCTAGCTAACGGGGGCGTCTTCGGCGCCGCCCGCCGCCGCTAACCGGTGGCGGCGAAGCTTCACGTAGAGGCTCTGTCGGCTCACTCCCAGCACTTCGGCGGCCGAGGTGCGGTTGTCGTGCGTGAGCTCGAGCGCCGCCTCGATGAAATGACGTTCCACGAGGTCGACGGTGTCCCGCACCAGATCCCGAAGCGAGACGCGGCCGACCAGCGACGTCAGCTCTTCCACCGCGCGGGTCAGATCTCGGGCCCCCTGTGGACTGGCCGCCAGGCGTCGACCGATATCGCGGATGGTGAATCCGATGCACGGTTCCTCACCCTCTGGCGCCCAAACGGCCGACACCTCGACCTCGCTCTGCTGGCCATGGAGGCCGCGCGCTGTCGTGGCCATGAGGCGCACGACGCCGTTTTTCTTGAGCATGCTCGTGAAAACCGGGAAGTCGGCCCCCGGTCTCCCGACATAGGTCGACATCAGCGTGCCGCGCACCTGCTCCTCGCTCGCTAGTCCGGCGATATCGAGAAATGCCCGATTGGCCGTGAGCACGTGGCCCTCCAGATCGGTCACCACGAATCCATCGGGGGAGCGCTCCAGCAGGTCAATGACGCGAAGCGACGCGTCGGTTGACCCGCTGGCATTCGGCGCGATATCGGCCGCCGCGAAGCGCACGAGGAGTAGGGTGGCCGACTCCTGACGGAAGCACGACGCCGACGCGTGAAAGGAACGGCTCCCGGCCCCCATCGACACGAGGATGTCACCCGATCGCCCCGCGCTCCGCGCCGTCATCGTCAACTCTTCCAGCGCGCGCGCGCCCTCGGCATCGCTCCCGAACGGGAACAGGCGTCCGATCAGGCGGTCGGGGGAATCCCCGAACACCTGTCCCGCCGCCGCGTTGGCGTCGAGCACTTTCAGGGTGCCCGCGTCAATCACCAGGATGGCGTCACTGGCGATCTGGAAGAGCAGCCGATAGCGGGTCTCCACATGACGCAGGCGCCAGTAGTCGCGCTCCATCGCCTGCTGCGCCTCGACTAATCGCTGCTGGAGCGCGGAGACGTGGCGCATGTCGCGTCCGACCGCCGCGAGTCCGCCGTCGCGGCCGATCCGCAGGGCGGTGTAGGAGATCGGTACGTCCGCGCCGTCGACCAGCAGGTGGTTCACCTGCCGACGCTTGGACACCCCCGATGAGAGGGCCTCCTTGAGCAGGGTATCGATTTTCGCACGGGTGTCGGGCGTGACCGTGTCGATCCACGACTTTCCGATCCACTCGGACGCGGCGTTGAATTGCGAATCCGCGCCCGACAGTGTCACGTCACGAATGACGCCGGCACTGTCCATGACGAGGGCGATATCGCCCGCAACAGCGAGCAGCGAGGCGGCAGCGGCGGCGCTCATGTCGCCAAAGCTGCTGTCACTCGCGTCGAAGGGCATCACTGAACTGGCCATGATCGCCTAGTGCCTCCCGCGGTGCATGGGACGCGGCGCGGTGCGCGTCGTCGAGCAGCCGGCGGGCAAGTTGCGGCGCCTCGCGAGCGTCGCCCGCGATGGCGCTGGCGCCCACCTGATCGGCGAAGGGCGGATTGTCACTGAAGACCTGACCCCCGACCATGAACTGCACATGCGGGTTCCGCGAGGCCGACTTGAGCCGCTGGATATCGCGTTGCAAGATCGGCAGCCGGCTTTCGTGGCCCACGGAAAACCCGATGACGTCGTACCACTCGGTGGCCACCATGGTGAGGAGATCGCTTTCAGACCACGGCGCGCCGACCAAGACGCGCCAGCCGTCACGTAACAGGAATTCGCCGACAATAATAATGCCGAGCGTGTGCTGCTCGCCGGGAATGCACGTCAGTAGCACGCTCCCGACCGGTTCGCCGTGGGAAACGTCGGCCAGAAAGACCTGCGAGAGATCGCGCAGCATGCGCTGCATTCGGCCCAGCGAAACGGTCACCTCAACGAAATCACACTCGTCGTTGTCCCACAACTCACCCAAGCGGCGCGCCGATGGAGCCAAGAGGTCGAGATATACG
>CANHJV010000102.1 GCA_947461225.1 Gemmatimonadota bacterium
ACACAGGCCGGCGTGACGCCACCGACCACCTTCGGGGTGTTCTTGGTATGGTAGACCGGATTGCCCGGATCGACGCGCTCGGGGCTGAACGCCACGAACACGTCTTTGCCGACCGTGAGTCCCATCGCTTCGAGCCGCGGCTGCAGCAGCTCGCGCGTGGTACCCGGGTACGTGGTGCTTTCCAGCACCACGCACATCCCGGGCTGCGCCTGCCTCGCGATGGCGTCAGCGGCGGCCAGCACGAAGGCCATATCCGGATCACGCGTCTTCGAGAGCGGCGTCGGTACCGCCACCGAGATCGCATCGCATTCCCCGATGCGCGCCTCGACAGCGGTCGCCACAAAGCTTCCCGCCGCGACGGCGTCCTGCACCACCTGACTCGGAATGTCCTGAATGTGCGACTGTCCGGCCATCAGCAGGTCGATCACGCGCTGGCTGACGTCGTACCCAATCACGCGAAAGCCGGCGTGGACGAACTCCATCGCGAGTGGCAACCCCACGTAGCCCAAGCCGATCACGCCGATGACGGCCGTGCGGTCCTGGATCTTGGAGAGCAGGTGGTCCTTCATCGACGGGGAATCGACCATGTCGTACGCCTCAGCGTCCAAAGAAGGCTCGCACGGCCCCGATCACTTCATCGAGTTGCACAGTGGTGAGCTCGGGGAAAACCGGTAGCGAGAGTACTTCGAGCGCCGCTCGTTCCGACTCGGGGCACTGCCCCTGCTGGTACCCGAGATACGCAAAGCACGGCTGCAAATGGAGCGGCAGCGGATAGTACACCGAGCAGCCGATACCACGATCTTTGAGATGGGCCTGCAGTGCATCGCGCTGCGGCACGCGGATCGTGTACTGGTTATAGATCGAGGTGTTGGCGGGCTCGATATAGGGCGTGACCACGTCTGGCAGATCGGCGAACGCTGCATCGTAATACGCGGCGTTGCGACGGCGCGCGGCACTCCACGATTCCAGATACGGGAGCTTGGCGCGCAGGACGGCCGCTTGGAGCGCATCGAGTCGGCTGTTGTAGCCAACGATCTCGTGGAAGTACGTCCGGCGGCTACCGTGCGTACGCAACTTCATGAGCGCCTCAAACAGAGCCTCATCCTGCGTGACCATCATGCCGCCGTCGCCGTATCCACCGAGATTCTTCGACGGGAAGAAACTGTACGTGCCGATCGTCGCGGCTTCACCCGCCATCACCTTCGCGCCGTTGATCAGCCGGCTCGCGCCGATCGATTGGGCCGCATCCTCGATGACCGGACGTCCCTGCGCGGCCTCGTTCACGTGCTCGATGGCCGTCATCTGACCAAACAGGTCGACCGCGATCACCGCCTTGGTGTTCTCGTTCACGGCCGAGCGGATCGCGTCGGGCGCGATGTTGAACGTCCGCGGATCGATATCGACGAATACAGGGCGCGCGCCAACATTGTGGACCGCACCGGCGGTCGCGAAAAATGTGAACGGCGTGGTGACGACCTCGTCACCAGCTCCGACGTCGAGCGCGCGCAGCGCCAGCAGCAAGGCGTCCGTGCCGTTGGCGCAGCCGACGGCGTACTTGACCTGCGACAGGCCGGCGACGCTGCACTCGAGCTGCGCGACGGGATCGCCGAGGATGAACGCCTGCTGATCCACCACGTTCATCACCGCGGCAACGACTTCGTCGCGGATGGTGGCGTGCTGCGCCTTGAGATCGAGAAGAGGAACGGCCATGACGGATGAGTTCAGATGTTGACGCGAAGCGGCAGGGGAACGTCACGGCCAGTCTTCGCCGATTCGTAAATCCCCAGAATGAGTTCTAGCGACTTACGACCGGCACGACCGTCCGTATCGGGGCGCGCTTCACCGCGCAGCACCGACTCGACATTGCGGTAGTAGCCTTCATGCCCGAACCCGTACACACTCGGCGGATTGGTGTTCGCCTGTTCGATGAGCTTGTCGTCGTCATCGTAATCGGCGAAGGTCCAATGTTCGACCTTATTGACCGCCGTCCCGCCGATCTTCACGCTCCCCGTCTCTCCAAGGATGGTAATCGACCCTTCCAGATTCCGAGGGAACGTCAGCATTGTCACTTCGATGACACCGATGGCGCCGGAGCGGAACTTGAGCACCGCTGCGCCACTGTCCTCGGCCTCGATGCGTCGAGCCATAGTCGCGGTCTTGGCCATCACGCTTTCAACCGGGCCAACCAGCCACTGCACGAGATCGACGTAGTGCGACGCCTGATTCATGAACGCGCCGCCGTCAAACTCCCACGTCCCGCGCCACGGCGCCTGATCGTAGTAATCCTGCGGTCGTGTCCAGCGCACCGTGCAGTTCGCCATGTAAATCCGCCCGAAGCGTCCGCGATCGATCGCACGCTTGAGCAGTACGATTGGCGGATTGAGACGGTTTTGCTTCACGACGAACAGGTGCACATGGTGGTCGTCACACGCCTGCACGAGCGCGTCGGCGGCCGCGAGCGAGATCGCCATCGGCTTTTCCGAGATCACGTGGCGACCGGCCTTAGCCGCGAGGATCCCGTGCTGCGGATGAAGTCCGGACGGCGTCGCAATGATCACGGCGTCGCTCGCGACGTCGGCCAACATCTGTTCGTAACTCGTGAACCAGGGTACGCCATACAGCGTACCGGCCTGCTCCGCGCGCTCGGCGACGATATCGCACACCGCCACAAGCTCAAGACCAGGGAGCTTCGCGAGCGCCTCGAAGTGATTCTTGCTGATGCGACCGCAGCCCAGCAGGGCGACTCGGATGCGCTGTCCGGCGGGAATCGTTTTCTCTGTCATGCGGTCTCCTCGAGTCGAACGACCACGTCGCCATTCCGTTCATACCGCACCGCGGTGCCTGGGCAACGCAGCAGCTCGTAGGCACCCTCGGCTCCGGCGAGGCTCAGCGACTCCAGCTTATACCCATCCTCCGACATCCAGCCGATCCGCTTGCCAGGCACGCCCGCGACGAGCGCGTAGTCGGGCACATCACGATTGACGACCGCGCCGGCCCCGATGAACGCGAAACGGCCGATCGTGACGCCGCAGACGATCGTGGCGTTCGCCCCGATCGTCGCGCCGCGACGCACCAGCGTCCGGCGGTACTCATTCTTCCGAGACACCGCACTGCGCGGATTGTACACGTTGGTGAAGACCATAGACGGGCCACAGAACACGTCGGCTTCAAGCTCCACGCCTTCGTACAAGGACACGTTGTTCTGAATCTTGGCGTTTTCGCCGATCACCACGCCGTTCATTACCACAACGTTTTGCCCGAGCGAGCATCGCGGTCCGACTTCGGCACCGCCGAGCACGTGGCAAAAATGCCAGACGCGCGTTCCAGCACCGATCACCGCGCCGGCGTCGACGTAGGCCGACTCGTGCACGAGTGCGCCTTCGCCGAGCACTACGCCGAGTGCGACGTTCCCCTGCCCTGCGGACGTGACCATGCCCGGAATGCTCACGCGGTCCCACCGGCGGCGGCGTTGGCGGCGAGCGAGGCCGCCAGAATCACGTGCCACTCCTGCAGCGAGCGCACACCCGGTTCACGTGACTGACGGGCGGCAATCGCTTCGGCCGCGGCGCTCGCCGCCGAGAGGGTGGTTGTGTACGGCACGCGGTTACTGATCGCCGCCTGACGCAAGCGCTCGTCGTCTACTTGTGCGTGCTTACCCAGGGGAGTGTTGACGAGCAGCTGAATCTCGCCGTTCAAAATCATGTCGACGCCGTGTGGGCGGCCTTCACTGACTTTGAGCACCGACTGCACCGGGATGTTGCGCTCGCGCAGATACGCGGCGGTGCCGCTGGTCGAGAAGAGCGTGAATCCAAGCTCGTGGAAGCGCGCGGCCAACTTCGCCGCGCTCGGCTTGTCTGAGTCGTTCACCGTGATGAAGACCGCGCCCGTTCGCGGGAGCGCGTTGTCGGCGGCGAGTTGCGACTTCATGAACGCTGTACCGAAGTCTTCATCGATGCCCATGACTTCGCCCGTGGAGCGCATCTCGGGGCCAAGCACCGGATCGAACTCGCGGAACTTGTTGAACGGGAAGACGGCTTCCTTCACACTGAAGAAGGGCGGCACGATTTCGGAGGTGAAGCCAATCTCTGCCAACGTCTCGCCCAGCATCAGGCGGGCCGCGACGGAGGCAAGCGACACGCCAATGGCTTTCGACACAAAGGGCACGGTGCGCGACGCACGCGGGTTCACCTCGATCACGTACACCACGCCGTCTTTATACGCGTACTGCACGTTAATCAGGCCAATAACGCCCAGCTTCTTGGCGAAGGCGACCGTGTGCGCGCGCATCTGATCGGCCGCGTCCTGCGGAATCAGATATGGCGGCAGGACACACGCCGAGTCGCCAGAATGAATCCCGGCACTCTCGATGTGCTCCATGACCGAACCGATCACCACATTCGTGCCATCGGAAAGTGCGTCGACATCGGCCTCGAAGGCATCCTCGAGGAACTTGTCCACCAGCACCGGACGATCCTCGCTTACGCGGGCGGCGCGTTCGAAATATCCACGCAGCGACGCCGCGTCGTGCACGATTTCCATAGCACGACCACCGAGCACGTACGACGGGCGCACGAGCACGGGATAGCCGATGCGGTCGGCGATCTCCACCGCTTCATCGACACTGGTGGCCGTGCCATTGGCGGGCTGGGCGATGCCCAGCTCGCGCACGATCGCTTCAAAGCGCCGACGATCCTCCGCGATGTCGATCGCATCGGGCGACGTGCCAAGAATGCGCACCCCCGCCGCTTCGAGCGGACGCGTGAGCTTGAGCGGCGTTTGTCCACCGAGCTGCACGATGACGCCGAGCGGATTCTCCCGATGGACAATTTCGAGCACGTCTTCGAGCGTTAGCGGCTCGAAGTAGAGCTTATCCGAAATATCGAAGTCGGTGGAGACGGTTTCAGGGTTGGAATTGACCATGATCGTCTCGTAACCACGCTCGCGCAGCGCGAGCACCGCCCGAACGCAGCAATAATCAAACTCCACACCCTGACCGATCCGATTGGGACCGGAACCGAGGATGATGACCTTCTGACGGCCTTCGGTCGCGGCTTCGCTCTCCTCGTCGTAGCAGCCGTACAGATACGGCGTGCTGGAGGGGAACTCGCCGGCACAGGTGTCGATCATTTTGTACGACGGCCGCACCCCAAGCGACCAGCGCAACGCGCGAGCCTCATGTTCGGTGACGCCTCGCAATGCGCCAAGCTGGCGATCGGAGAAACCGAGACGCTTCATGCGACGCATGCCTTCTGCATCGATCGTGGCCTCGTGTTGGTACTCCGTCTCGGCGACGATCAGCTCGTGCAATTGCTCAAGGAACCACGGATCGATGCCAGTGATTTCGTGCAGCTCCACGGTGCCCATGCCGAGCAACATGGCGCGCTTCAGCTGATAAATGCGCTCCGGAGTGGGCCGTCGCAGTGCGCCGCGGAGCTCTTCCTTCGAGCCTTCGACAAGTCGGTCATCGACGAGGCGTTCGCCGACGGTCCATCCACTGCGACCGGTCTCGAGCGCGCGTAGCGCCTTCTGGAATGCTTCCTTGAACGTACGGCCGATCGCCATCGACTCGCCCACCGACTTCATCTGCGTGGTCAGACCCGGATCGGACGACGTGAACTTCTCGAAGGCAAACCGAGGGCACTTGACGATCACGTAGTCGAGCACCGGTTCGAAGCTGGCCGGCGTGGTCTTGGTGATGTCGTTGGGGACTTCGTCGAGCGTGTAGCCCACCGCGAGTTTGGCACCAATGCGCGCGATCGGAAACCCGGTGGCCTTGGAGGCGAGAGCCGACGATCGCGACACGCGCGGGTTCATCTCGATCACGATCAACTCGCCGTCCTTCGGATTCACGGCGAACTGGATGTTGCAACCGCCGGCGTCGACGCCGATCTCACGAATGATCGCAACGGCCGCATCGCGCATCACCTGATACTCACGATCGGTGAGCGTCATGGCCGGCGCGACGGTGATGGAATCACCGGTATGTACCCCCATCGGATCGAGATTCTCGATTGAGCAGACAATCACGACGTTGTCGGCGCAATCGCGCATCACCTCGAGCTCGTACTCCTTCCAGCCGAGCAGTGAGCGCTCGATGAGCACGGAACCCACGGGCGACAAGTCAAGGCCGCGGCGCACCATCGTCTCGAACTCTTCGCGGTTATACGCGATTCCGCCCCCTGTTCCACCAAGCGTAAACGACGGCCGGATGATCGAGGGGAACCCCGTCTCCTCGACGCCGGCGATCGCTTCCTCGAGGGTGGTGACGGTGCGACCGGTTGGACACTTCAGTCCGATCTTGGTCATCGCCTCACCGAAGAGCTTGCGATCCTCTGCCACGCGAATGGCACGGGCGTTGGCACCGATGAGTTCACACCCGTACTTCTCAAGGACGCCGCTGTCGTACAGCGCGAGCGCCACGTTGAGCGCCGTTTGTCCACCCATGGTGGGCAACACGGCGTCCGGACGTTCCTTCGCGATCACTTTCTCGACAAACTCAGTCGTGACCGGCTCAACGTAGGTGCGGTCAGCGAATTCTGGGTCGGTCATGATGGTGGCCGGATTGGAGTTCACGAGGATGACCTCGTAACCCTCTTCACGCAGGGCCTTGGTGGCCTGCGTTCCGGAGTAATCAAATTCAGCAGCCTGCCCGATCACGATCGGTCCAGAGCCGATCACGAGAATCCGGTGCAGGTCAGAGCGTCGCGGCATGGAGGAGATCGTCGATGATGTCGTCAAGAGAGCGCGTGGCGGACCATCCGGTGGCGCGCTGCAATTTTTGCGAATCCCCGATCAAGACGGGGACGTCAACCGGCCGTACCAGCAACGGATCTTCGACGGGCGTCGCCTGCACACCGGCACGCGCCAGAACCCCGTCGAGAATCTGCTGCACCGACCATCCGGTGCCGCTGGCCACATTGTACGCCTCGCCAGGCGCACCCCGTTGGCAGAGGGAAATATACGCAGCAACGACGTCGCTCACATGGAGGAAGTCGCGTATCGGTGAGCGATTGCCGACTGGCATGTGCGTCCCCGGCTCCGCACCACGTAGCTCGACGGCGCGCTGTACCAGCGCCGGCAGCAAAAACCGCGTGGGCTGCCCGCGCCCACTGTGATTGAAGCTCCGCGCGACGACCACCTTCAGCCCAGTCGCGCGCCAGCATTGGAGGGCGAGAATCTCCTGCGCCGCTTTGGTGGCCGCATAGACGGTTCGCGGCGCTTGGACGGAGCTCTCGATCAGCGGAAACTCGTGTGTGTCGTGCCGTCCATACTGCTCGGCGCTGCCGACGACCAGCACGGTGGGGTCGATCAGACCCGCGTCCCGAGCACGGCCAACCACATGCAGCAGACGAGCGGTCGCCGTGACGTTCACGTCCCATGCCAGCGCCGGATCGGCGGTGGCCGTCGGCACGTGGGAGATGGCGGCCAGATGAATAACCGTGTCCGGCCGTGCCGCGCTCACGACGTCGGCCACATACCTCTCGTCCCGGAGGTCGCCGTACCGCCAGGTGACATCCCCGGCGGCAGGCGGTGTCTCCGACGCGTCGGTGGCGAGCGCCATCACCTCGGCCCCCAGCGTCTGCAGTGCGTCGAGCATGTACGTCCCGACGAAACCGGCGGCGCCGGTCACAAGCACGCGCTTCACGAGCGACTCACCGAACGCGTTCGTACCGCGCGAGATCGGCGGCGACCATCATGCTCACCAACTCGGCGAACGGGACCTTCGGTGTCCACCCGAGCCTCTGCTCGGCCTTGGACGGATCGGCGACCAGCAGGTCGACCTCAGCCGGCCGGAAGAACTTCTCGTCCTGCTTGACGTACTCGAGGTAATCGAGGTCGACGGCCCCGAATGCCGCGACGCAGAAGTCGCGCACCGAATACGTCTCACCGGTTCCGATCACGAAATCATCGGGCTCGTCGAGCTGGAGCATGCGCCACATGGCATCGACGTAGTCGCCCGCAAACCCCCAATCGCGGCGGGCTTCGAGGTTGCCCAAGCGAAGCTCGTGCTGCAATCCGAGTTTGATCCGTGCGACGGCATCTGTGATCTTCCGGGTCACGAACTCCAAGCCGCGACGCGGTGATTCGTGATTGAACAGGATGCCGGAAACGGCGAAGAGATTGAAGCTTTCGCGATAATTCACCGTGATCCAGTGCCCGTACACTTTGGCGACGCCATAGGGCGAGCGGGGATAGAACGGCGTGGATTCGCGCTGCGGCGTCTCGACGACCTTACCGAACTGTTCGCTCGAACTCGCCTGATAGAACCGCGACTTGGGCGCGGCCTTTCGCATGGCTTCCAACATCCGGGTGACGCCGAGCGCCGTAAATTCGCCGGTGAGCACGGGCTGGGTCCACGAGGTCTGCACGAAACTTTGCGCGGCGAGATTGTAGATCTCATCGGGCTGGGTTTCGTAGACGACGTCAGTGAGCGACGTCTGATCGAGCAGATCGGCCGAGACGAGTTCGACGCGATCGACGAGATGGGCGATGCGCTCGTAGGGCGTGGTCGACGAGCGGCGGACGACGCCGACAACGCGATAGCCCTTGGCGAGCAGCAGTTCGGCGAGGTAGGAGCCGTCCTGTCCGGTGATCCCGGTGATCAGTGCAGTCTTCAACAGAGTACTCAGTCGAAAGTCAGGAGTCGTGAGTGCCGACGACGGATGGCATATGTACAAAGCGGGGAGCCCGGCAACTGCGAGCTCCCCGCTGAGACGTCACCGTACACGTATTACGCGACGGCAACCTGACCGCGCGGCGCGCGGGTGATCTTGCCGGCCGCGATGCACCGCGTGCAGGCCTTAACCTTGATGACCTTCCCTTCGCTGAGGGTGCGCACGACCTGAAGATTAGGTCTCCAGGTGCGACGCGTCTTGTTGTTTGCGTGCGAGACGCTGTTCCCAAAGGCAACGCCCTTGTCGCAGACGTAGCAGCGGTGTCTATCGATAGCCATGTCCGATATCCTCAGCTCTGGACCAATTCGATCCGCGCCATCTCCGCACCGTCACCCTTGCGGTGGCCGGTCTTGAGAATGCGCGTGTAGCCGCCCGGTCGCGTGGCGAACATGGGGCCGATTTCCTGGAACAGCTTGTCGGCCGCCTCACGCTTGTGGACGTGCTTGCCGGCCAGGCGGCGCGCGTGGAGCGTGCCGGTGCGGGCCTTGGTGATCAGCTTCTCAACGAAGGGGCGGAGTTCTTTCGCCTTCGCCTCAGTCGTCTCGATCGCACCCTGCTCAATGAGCGAGGTAGCGAGGTTGCGAAGCAGCGCGAGGCGCTGCTCACTTGTCCGCCGAAGTTGGCGGTTTGCCTTGCGATGGCGCATGGGAATTACTCCTCGTCGTCTTCGTCGTCGGGCGCGTTTTCGGCCGCGCGGCTGGGCGGGGTGCCCATATCAAGGATGCGCACACCATCTGTGCTCTCCTCGTATCGCATGCCGAAATTGAGCCCTTCCTTCTCGAGCAGCGCGGCGATTTCCTGCAGAGACTTCTTTCCGAAGTTCTTGACCTGCAGGATTTGCGCCTCAGTCTGGCGAACCAGATCGCCGAGCGAGCGGATGTTCGAGTTCTTGAGTGAATTGACCGAGCGAACCGAGAGTTCGAGATCGTCGATCGGAGTGCGGAACAGTTCGGCCAGGCGGAGCGCGTCGCTGTTGGAGCCGTCGCCGCCCGCGCCAGGCTGTGCAGAGGCCGACGACCCGAAGCCCACAAAGTACTGGAAGTGGGTCTGGGCCAGAGCCGCAGCGTAGCTCACCGCTTCCTCGGGCGACATCGTGCCGTTGGTTTCGACGGTTAGCGTGAGACGGTCATAGTCGGTACGCTGTCCGACGCGCGTCTCAGAGACGGCGAAGTTGACGCGACGCACCGGGCTGTAGATGGCATCGATACGCACCACGTCGACGGAGAGATTCTTGTCGGCGGGATGCTGATCGCTCTCGATGTAACCGCGACCCTTGTTCACGTAGAGTTCGACGTTGAAGTCGCGCTCGTCGGTGATGGTGAAGAGATGGTGCGTCGGGTCGATGACCCGAGCCCCACCACTGACCTGGATGTCGGCGGCCGTGACGGTGCCGGGGCCCGACTTGGCGATGCGGAGCACGGTCTGCTCGACATCGTCAGGGAGCGCCAGCGTGAGCGTCTTGAGATTACCGATGATCTGGTGCACGTCTTCCACGACGCCACCGATGGTCTGGTGCTCATGCACCACCCCGTCGATACGGAACGCCCACACGGCGGAACCGCGGAGCGACGACAGCAGCAGTCGGCGCATCGCGTTACCCAACGTGTGTCCGAAACCGCGCTCGAGCGGCTGCAGACGGAATTCGGCCAGATTGGGCGTGTCCTCGCGCTTGGTTGCTTCGACAAGCTGCGGGCGAACCAGCCCTGAGAGATCGATCGTTGCCATGTAGTTCGAAAAATGAAAAGTGGTCACACCGGCGCTGTTCGCCGATGACGCGCTACCCCGCCCCGAACGCGCGGTAGCCCCGTAGAGGGGTTCGGGCCCCGACCGCCGACGGAGACGCGCCGAGAACGGCGCGCTCTGCCAGCTGAGTAGCACGTGTTACTTGGAGTACAGTTCGACGACGAGCTGTTCCTGCGCGGCCAACGGAATGGACTGACGCTGCGGCTTCTCGAGCACGCGACCGCTGAACGACTCCTTGTCGACGGCGATCCACGAGAGCGAGGCACCACGCGCGGCCTGTTCCATGGCCGACATCACGAGCACGAGTTCACGCGACGACTGCTTGACGCGCACTTCTTCGCCCGGACGGACCTGGTAGGACGGGATGTCCAGCAGGCGACCCTTCACCTCGATGTGGCGGTGACGGATGAGCTGACGCGCCGCCTTGCGGCTGGGCGCGAAGCCCATGCGGTACACGACGTTGTCGAGGCGCGTTTCGAGCGCCGCCAACAGGTTGTGACCAGCAATACCCGGCGCCGACGCCACACGCTCGAAGGTGTTGCGGAACTGCTTCTCGCTAATGCCGTAGATGCGCTTGATCTTCTGCTTCTCGCGCAACTGCTTGGAGAATTCGGACGCTTTCTTGCGACGCGCCGTGGCCTGACCGTGCTGACCCGGGGCGTACGGACGACGCTCGACGGGGCACTTTTCGGTGAAGCACTTGGTGCCCTTCAGAAAGAGCTTGGCGCCCTCACGACGGCACTGACGGCAGCTGGGACCAGTATAACGGGCCATGTCTTAGACCCTCCGACGCTTGGGGGGACGGCAGCCGTTGTGCGGAATCGGGGTGACGTCGCGAATGGACTTCACCTGGAGGCCGGCCGCGGCGAGCGCCTGAATGGCGGACTCACGACCACTGCCCGGCCCCTGCACGCGCACATGCACGCGGCGCACGCCGAGCGTGAGCGCTTCGCGCGCGCACTGCTCGGACGCCACCGTGGCGGCGAACGGCGTGGACTTCTTCGACCCCTTGAAGCCCGCCTTGCCGGCCGAGCCCCACGACACCGTGTTGCCATGCATATCGGTGATCGTGATGGTCGTGTTGTTGAACGTGGCGCTGACGTGGGCGATGCCTTCGGCCTCGACGACGCGCTTGGTTTTCTTTGCGGTAGCCATGGCTTACTTGGTCACCTTCTTCTTGCCCGCGATAGCGCGGCGCGGCCCCTTCTTGGTGCGCGCGTTCGTGTGCGTGCGCTGCCCGCGCACGGGAAGCCCGCGGCGATGGCGCGTGCCACGGTACGAGCCGATGTCCATCAGGCGCTTGATGTTCATCGCGATCTCAGTGCGCAGGGCACCTTCGACGCGAATGTTGCGCTCGATTTCCTGACGGAGCTTGTTGACGTCCGCGTCATTGAGATCGCGGACACGCTGCTCGGGCGAAACGCCCGCGGCCGCGAGGATCTTCTGGGCGGTCTTGCGACCGATGCCGAAGATGTAGGTCAGGCCGATCTCAACCTTCTTCTCACGAGGGAGATCGACGCCAGCGATACGTGCCATGTGTTACGCTTCCCCTCAGCCTTGACGCTGCTTGTGCTTGGGGTTGCGCTTGCAGATGATGCGAGTCACGCCCTGTCGCTTCACGACTTTGCAGTGCTCACAGATCGGCTTTACGCTGCTCCGAACTTTCACGGGTCACCTTGGCGCTCACGCGCCAACGGAGCCTCCCGCACC
>CANHJV010000103.1 GCA_947461225.1 Gemmatimonadota bacterium
GACGAGACCGCGCGGGTGACCGTGTCCTGCACCTTGCGCACGATGAACTGGTTGCCGAACACGAGACGCGACGTGCCGGTCACGCTGTTCGATACCGCTTGCACGAGCACGGGCTGCGTGGAGTTACCCACCACCGTGGAGGTGTCGACCCGGGCGAACTGACGGCCGGCCGCGTTGGTGATCGGTGCATACACCGTGAGCGAAGCCGGGCCCGACGTGGCGAACGCCGAGTTGATCGTATCGAGCGGGAAACCAAAGGCATCCTGCGCGTTGGTGATATAGAGCCCACGGCCCGGCAGCGAATCGATGACACGGAACGCCGCGTCGGAGAAGCCGCGGGTACGGGTCACGAACACATAGTTGTACGTGCGGCCGGCCTGCAGATTCTCGGCGAAGTTGGCCGTCTGCGGCACGCCCTTCACGTAGCTCACCGTCGCAACCGGGCGCCAGCCGAAGGCGGGAATCGCCGCGTCGATGGCGCGCGTGGGCGCCGACGTACAGGTGGCGGCATTACCCGTCGTGTTGGTGAAGGTCGTTCCACCGTCGCACGACTTGAACAGGTACACCGAGCTCAGGTTGTCATTCGCCCGCGCCTTGAGCGAATCGAGCAGCGTGGGATTCAATCGCAGAATGCGTCGCGTATTGGCGTCGCCGGCTAGCGAATCGGCCCGCAGCTTGTTCACCAGGCCGAGCATGTACGGATCGACCGGGTTGATGTTCGGATAGCGAATCACGATCTGCGAACCGATGGACGTCGCCGCACCGGCGGTAAGCGAGTCGAGCAGCTCAGCCGAGTTGATCGTATACGAGAGGCCCGCCTTCACTTCCGGATACGCGATGGGCTGCGGTCCGGCGTAGTTCGTGAGATACGCTTCCGTGAGGCCTTCAATGGCCTTGCGCGTGCTCACCGAGTCGGCATTCCAGGAGAAGGCCCACAGGAACTGCGTGGTGTCGCCCGCCTTCAGCTTGAACGGACCAGCTGTGATCGTGCCGAGAATGTTGCCGTACTCGTTGCGGTAGCCACCGACGATGGTGTCGGAATAGATCGCGTGGCAACCGAGCGAACCACAGCCCGGCACCGAGATCGAGTCCTGCACGCCGTCGTTGTTGTAGTCCCACTTACCGAACGGCCGGCCGTTGGCCGGATTGGTGGTGCCGCCCGGCACGAACTTCGGAAACTTCACACCGGCGGGCGTCGCGGGCAGCGAGCCGCTCCACTCTTCCGGCGACACCATACTGGTGAAGTTGTTGATCGTGAAGTCCGACGGGTTCCGTCCGTCGAGGAAGTCATCTTCCTTCGATGCCACGTAGCCGAAGCCAGAGCGGGTTGACCGTGTCATGGCCTGCGCGGCACGACCAACGTTACCCGGATGGGAATGGTTAAACGTGATCGTGTCGTCGGCGAACGGGCTGCTCGGGTTGTAGTACGGGTCAGCCGGGTTGCGCGTAAAGCGCTTGTTGCGCACATCGCCCAACGGCGACTTGAGCCACGTCATGGTCCAGACACCGGCCTGAAACCCGACCGTCGACAAACAGCCGCCGCTGGTGGAATTCAGGTAGCGCTTCGGATAGGACGTGCTGCAATTGCCGCTCGTGCCACCTTTCGACGCCAGAATCGTGTTGGTGTTGAAGTCGAAATACGTCGACATGTACTGATTGCCGTCAGTCGACGACAGGAAGCCAGGCGTGGTGCCAAAGTACAGCGAGTCGTAGTCGACGCCCGTGCCGTACACGGCGGCCGATTTGTTGACCATCTGTACCTGGTAGTACTGCGTGTTGCGCGTAGCCGGCGACGCGAATTGATAGCTGTCCACGCGGAGCTCGAGGCCCAGCGGGTAGCCGCCGTCGAGGGGCGTGCCCGAACCGCCCGGCACGATGCCGCCCCAGCGGAGCTTCTGCTCGCGGAAGTAATCAGAGATAAATCCGTAGACGCTCTGTGTGCCCAGAAACTGGGTCGCATCAAGGCGGTCACGCGAGATACGCCAATCGTCCCACCGGAACGTGCTCTTGTTCGCGTTGAACGAGTTGAGCCACACCGAGTCCTGCACCACCAGCTTGCCCTTGAACCCTTCTGAGCCCCAGGTATCCGGGCAATCCTTCTGCGCGAGCAGCGAGAAACCGGTGGTGGTATACACGTTGGCGTCGGAACGGCAGGACGAGCCGTCCTGCGCCGTGACACCGGCGAAGCTCTTGCCAAACTGCGCGTCAGCCGCGCCCCACTTGCGGCTGGAGGACACCAGCGTTTCGTACGTGATCGTGGTATAACCCAGCGACCCCGTCATGTTGTTGATCTGCGGGGCCACGGTTCGGATCTTCCGGAACTCCGTTGGCGGCGCCGCCACCACGAAGCCCATCTGGAAGAACACGTGGAAGCCACCCACCGTCGGACTGACGGCGCGGGCACCGAAGGCGACATCGCCCTGATTCTGCGCGACCGGTCCGCCCTGATTGGGCACCGCCGCACGGTACGTGCCGCTCATGCGGAGCGTGCCGAACGCCAGATCTTCCGCGGCGAACAGGTCGAAACCCTTGGACGAAGCGATCGGAATCCGACGAACCGTGCCATCAGGCAACGTTTCATCGAGGTGCGTGACCGGAGGCTGCGCAAGGCGCTGCGCCTCGGCCACACCGGACGCGATGGTCGAGAGACCGGCCAGCACCGCGAGGGTACCCAAGGCGCGCGAAACTCCGCGCGCCCCGAGGCCCTGAGGCTGTCGGCGGGAATTATTGGTAGTGAAACCCATGAGGTTTACGCCGTCCATGCTCAGAAGTTGACCGACAGGCCGGTGGAGATGCTGCGACGCGCCCCGATGAACTCGGGCTGGTCGAAGGCGGTCGAGGTGTTGTCGCCGGCGTTGCCGATACGACGGTTCGCGAAGTCACGCAGACCGGCGTCGCAGGTGCCCGTGTTGTTGAAGACCTGCACGCAGTTCTTGCGATCGAACAGGTTGTTCACGCGGAGGAAGCCGGAGTAGCGCATGTTGCCGATGCGGAACGCCTTGTCGAGCAGCAAGCCCACATCCTGCGTGGACGGCTGACGCGCCGAGTTCACTTCACCCTGATTGTTCGTGCCGATCGTGCCGGCCGCACTGCCGCGGAGCGGGGTGTACGGAATACCCGACGTGATGTTGTAGGTGATCGAGCCGCTGAAGTTCTTGAGCAGCTTGCCGGCGTTGAGCGGCAGGTTCGGCACGTCGTTGCCGACGCGATAGAACAGCTGCACGTTCAGGCGCTGCGGCTGATCGACGTCGGTGAGCGTTTCGACGTTCTGCGCGCGGAGCGCTTCGTCGGTACGCGACACTTCGTTGGCGCGATCAGGCGGACGCGAATTGGTCGTGGAGCGCGACAGGCCGTAGTTGATGTCGTAGCCCCAGCGATCGGCCAGACGACGACGGAAGGCCACTTCGACACCGCGCGACGACAGGAAGTCGCCGTTCACGATGATGTTGTACGTGGGGAAGGCACCGGCGTACGTGCTGCCGATGTCCTGGGCGGCGCGGCTGCTGCGGATACCGGTGAGGCCGGTTTCCGAGCGGCTGAACACGGCCACCTGAATCGAGTAGCCCTTGCCGATTTCACCGGAGTAGCCGACTTCGAACTGCTTGGCCTGCTCGAGGCGGAGGCTCGGATTGCCGACGAACGTCGGGTTATCCGGCTGCAGGTTCGGCGTGCACTCGCTCGTGCCCGGCTTCACCTGGCCCGCGGCGCAGTACTTGTCGGCCGCGCCGGCCACGGTGCCGATACCGGTGTTGCGATAGGTGTTGCCGTACAGCGGGACCATGGTGTAGCGGCCGCCGTTGAAGAACACCTGCGACTTCTCGGTGAGCGGGAAGGCCACACCCACACGCGGGCTGAACGCCGTGCGGGCGGGCGACTCGCGGAAGTCGTCGAGCTGCGCAATCGCGGTGGCCGTGTCGAGCAAACGGGCGCGCTGCGTTTTGGGATCGATCGGCGAGGCGGCGCACCCGGCGAGGCCGTAGGGCTGACCGGCCGCGTTGAGCATCTGCTTGCCACCCACTGAGGCGCCGTTGCACACTTCACGCGCCGTGGTGCCGTTCGACGGATCGAACGGATTCGACAGCGCCTGACCGCGCGCGCGGCCGTAATCGAAACGGCCACCGAGCTTGATCGTGATGAAGTCGTATTCGATCACACTCTGGATGTACGCGGCGGCTTCGATCGGCTTGCCACGGTACACCTGATACACGTTGTTCTTGATGCCCGACGTCGTGCTGGCGTCCTGCTGCACGTCGCTGTACACGAAGTCGTGGTTCACGAACTGGGCACCGACCTGGATGTTGTTGTGGTCGGTGACCTGCGACTGCAGGTCGGCCTTGACGGTGCGCGTGGTGAACTTCTCACCACCATAGATGCCCGACGCGATGCCCGAGTACGGCACGCGATCGCAACCGGTGAACGTGCCGCAGATCGACAGGAACGACTGGTCGAAGTTGCCGTAGGCGAACGGGCCCGGGATACACGTGCCGAGGAAGATGGCGCAGGTGGTGCGCTCGAAGTCCGTCTGGGCCACACGCACCGTGAGGTTGGAGCGGCCGAAGCGCTGTTCGAGGGACCCGATGAGCAGCTTGCCCTGGTCACGCACCGATGGCTGGACCAGATCGCGCGAGGCGCGGTTGTCACCGCCCGTGAGCGCGAAGAGCGAGTCGGTGCGGTTGTTCACGAGCGCGAGCGGATCGCCGCGATAGGCGAAGAAGTAGCGACGATCGTAGCCGCGGTTCTGACGCTCGGAACCGATCGCGGTGAACTTGATCGTCGTGTTGTCGAACGGCAGGAAGGTGAGCTTGCCGACCACCGAGGAGTTCTGCGTGCCGCCGAACGCCTGGAAGCCCGGCACAAGGTCCTTGGTGGACACGCCGAGGATGTCGCCAAGCACGAGCGGCGCGTTGGCCGTGTACACGTCCTTGTCGAACTCCAGCACGCGCTGGGCCTGGCTCTGCACCTGACCCGACACCGAGTAGCGCAGCTTGCTCTTCGTGCCCGGCACCGGGCCCGAGAGGTAGCCGCGAAGCAGGTTCAGCCCGAGGAGCTTGTCCTGCTCGGTGCCGAAGATGCTGCCCGGGAGCGTCGAGTTCTGGAAGTCGATGGCGCCGGACACTTCCGAGCCGCCTTCACGCACGGCCTGGTTGATGACACCGGCCAGTGCGTTGCCATACTGCGGCTCCATCGCGCCACGCTGGAAGTCCACCTGCTGGACGGCCAGGGCGCTCATGGAGACGGCGTCGTTGCCGAAGAGCGGGTTATTGATGGCGATACCGTCGATCATCGACAGCGTCGCGCCACCGCGGCTACCACGGACGCGCAGCGCCGGCGTGGTGCTGCGCTGTTCTTCGGCGAGCGACACCACGGAGGTGTTCTGCGGGACTTCCGTGAAGCCCTGCTGCAGTGCGAGCACGCCGGCGATGCTGGTGACCGGCAACGACGTGATCTGCTCGGCGGTGACCGTGGTACGGGAACCGACCTGGCCGCGTTCCACGAGCGGGGCGACGTCGGCCTGCACCGTCACGGCCGCCAGTGTCTGGTTGGACGCCCGCAGCTTGAAGTTCTGTTCGCGCGTCGCGTCGATCGAGATCGTGACGTTCGTGGCGGTCACGCTCTGGAAGCCGAGGCGACGGGCCTGAACCGAGTAGGATCCGGGAGGAACCTGAATGATGAAATAGCGGCCGCTGGCGTTCGTGTTCGAACCCAGCGTCGTCCCTTGAATGACCACCGCAACGCCCTCAACGGGCTTGCCTGTTTCCGCGTCGGTCACAACACCGGTCAACTTACCGGTCTGTGCCTGCGCGGCGGTGATCGGCGCGGCAACTGCCACCACGCCTAGGACCGTCGCGATAAACCACATACGACGTCCGAAAGCCCTCATCTGCTCCTCCGGGAGGCTAGTACTGCGGGACAACGTGTCGGCCAGTGGGACCAGGCCAACCACGTCTGCAACGCCGTGCCGGCGGCCGCCGGGCAACCTTGCGGAGGCCTCAGGGTACCGGAATGGCACTGAAAAACGCCGGCGCAGGGGCGCGGCGGCGGGAAAACACGTGGGGAGGGTACAACGGTAGCGGCTACAGCTCGGACTTCGGCTCATCACTGAGCGGAGGACGGAATCGTAGCCGTGGCGGCAAGCTAGCAGTCAGAAGGGGGCTGTCAATCACCGGCCAATGAAACGCGGGCCGGATCGGGTCGAGGGACTATGCCGACCAAACGCCACGAGGCCACCTGACGTCAGGCGGCCTCGTGCAAAACCAACGTGTTGCGACCCCCGGTGCCGGTCAGCGGACCCGCGACCGATAGGTGCGTGACAGCCGCAGCGTCGAGCCGTCGCCGAGCGTCAAGAGCCCGTCGCCCCCGGGGAGCGGCGACATTTCCCGGACGCGATCCATGTTGACCACGATCCGCCGGTGGATGCGCACGAACTGGCGCGGATCGAGCGCGGACTCGATGGCCGTGATGGTACCACGCGTGCGGTACTTCTCGCCGGCCGCGTGTACGAGGATGTAATTGCCGTCGGCCTCGAACCAATCGACGTCCGAGAGCGGCACGAAGCGCGTACGCCGTCCCTCCCGCACCAGGACGCGGAGCGGACGGGCATCGCCGTAGCCGGACGACGCGCGACCGCCGTCGTCCTGCGTGAGATCGAGCACGGGCTCCTCAGCGTCGTCGCGCGTAAAGCGCGCCACCGACGGCTCGGTGTGGCGTGCCGCGCGCCACGGGGTGGACGGAATGAGCGTCCCCGTGGACGGTCCGTTCGCCCGTTTCCGGCGACGCACGTCAGCGCCGTCTTCCTGATCGATCGCGGCGGCGAGTCCGGAGCCGTTGAGTGATGCACCGGCCTGTCCGTTCCCGGCGGCGCGGGTGAAGAGCGCGCCAAGCTCGAGATTGCCCGACGCACTCGCCTCACCGATGAGACGCTGCAACTCGTCGGCGGTGCGCAGCAAGGCCACCTGCAAGACCTGCTGACGCGCGCGCGCGATCGCATCGCGCAGACGCTCCGCCACCACCGGCATCGACACGAAGTCGGTGGCCTGCAGCTCGAACGCATGCACCGCATCTTCTTCACGCGCCGACGCGAACACGATCGCCGTGGGGCGCTCGGACGCCGTGAGCGATTGCACGAACGCAAAGCCGGACATGTCGGCCAGCTGCGCACTCACCAGCGCAATATCTGGCAGCGGAGCGAGTGCGGCTCGCGCCGAGATAGAATCGGCGTGATAGCCGAGGACCGACACATCGAGCGAGGCCGGTAGATGGGCCAGCAGTTCGGGCAGCGTCGCCGGAACCTGGCCGAGAACTACGACACGAAGAGCCATGAGTGTTGGTGAAAACGCGGGCAGACATGCTGCGATCACGACCACGGCGTCGCGAGCTGCCAGACGACAGTGCATAACCGAGGGCGCCACTGTGTGTACGGACTACGCTGTCCGGACGTTGCGCCAAATGTCAAACACGTACAAATCGCGGCCCAGCACGTACCGGAAACACGACACGCGGCACATGGTGTGACCCATGCCCCGCGTGTGGAGTGCCTCCGTGCCCTGCCCCGACGCGTTCGTGCGACGCGTTCGGACTACACCGCGCTGATCGCAGTGGCGTGTTCAGTGACGACACGTACCTGATCGTCGATGATCTGCAGGAATCCACCCTCGACGCCGAAGTGCTTTTCACCCTCGGGCGTGTCGAGCCGCAGCGTGCCCTTCCCCAACAGCGTCATGAGCGGCGCGTGCATCGGCAGGATTCCCATCTCGCCGTCGAACGCCGGCGCGATGACGCCCCGCGCGGTGCCCTCGAAGAGCACGCGCTCGGGGGAAATCACCGACACCTTGAGTGAGTCGCTCATGCTATCAGCTCTGGAACTTCTTCGCGTTGGCGACCACGTCGTCCACGCCACCAGCCATGAAGAACGCCTGCTCGGGCAGGTTGTCGAACTCACCGGCGCAGATGCGCTCGAACGAGGAGATCGTCTCCTCGAGCTTCACATACTTGCCGGGGATGCCCGTAAACTGCTCGGCCACGGCGAACGGCTGCGACATGAAGCGCTGCAGACGGCGCGCACGACCCACGATCTTCTTGTCGTCTTCGGACAGTTCGTCCATGCCAAGGATCGCGATGATGTCCTGCAGTTCCTTATAACGCTGCAGGATGCGCTGCGTGGTGGTGGCGGCCGTGTAGTGGCGCTCACCGATGTACTGGGCGTCGAGAATGCGCGACGTCGAGTCGAGCGGGTCCACGGCGGGATAGATGCCGAGCTCGGTGATCTTGCGATTGAGCACGACCGTGGCGTCCAAGTGCGCGAACGCCGTGGCGGGCGCCGGGTCGGTCAAGTCGTCGGCCGGCACGTAGATGGCCTGCACCGACGTGATCGAGCCGTTGCGTGTGGACGTGATGCGCTCCTGCAGTTCGCCCATTTCCGTGGCGAGCGTAGGCTGGTAGCCCACGGCGCTGGGCATACGCCCCAGCAGCGCGGACACTTCCGAACCGGCCTGCGTGAAGCGGAAGATGTTGTCGACGAACACGAGCACGTCGGCATTCTCGACGTCGCGGAAATACTCGGCAACGGTGAGACCGGCGAGGGCCACGCGGAGGCGCGCTCCCGGCGGCTCGTTCATCTGTCCGTAGATCAGCGCGACCTTGTCGAGAATGCCAGCTTCCTGGAACTCGAGATAAAGGTCGTTGCCTTCGCGCGTCCGCTCACCGACGCCGCAGAACACGGACTTACCACCGTGTCCCTTCGCGACGTTGTTGATGAGCTCCTGAATGATGACGGTCTTGCCGACGCCGGCGCCGCCGAAGAGTCCGATCTTGCCACCCTTCACGAACGGGGCGACGAGATCAACGACCTTGATGCCCGTTTCGAAGACTTCCGTCTTCGGCAGCAGATCGACGAAGTCGGGACGCTTGCGGTGGATGGGCCAGCGCAGCGCGTCCGTCGGGATCGGGGCGCCTTCGTCCACCGGCTCACCGAGCACGTTCAGAATGCGGCCGAGCGCGGGCGCGCCGACGGGCACGGTGATCGCGCCACCGGTGTCGACAACGTCCATGCCACGCGTGACGCCGTCGGTGCTCGACATGGCGACGGCGCGAACCTGATTGCGACCGATGTGCTGCTGCACTTCGGCGGTCACGGAGATCACCTGTCCATCAGGCGCCGTGCCTTCCACCCGCACCGCGTTGTACAACTCGGGCAGATGATCGTTTTCGAAGGCCACGTCGATGACGGGACCGATGACCTGAATGATCTTGCCGACAGTGGTCGGCGCGGCAGTGGTAGCCATGGGACTCTATATGGAGATAGGGAAATCAGCCCTGCAGTGCCGATGCGCCGCCGACGATTTCGGCGATTTCCTGCGTGATCTGCGCCTGCCGCGCGGAGTTGTACGTGCGCTTGAGCAGTTGCAGCATCTCGGTCGCGTTGTCGGTGGCGTTCTTCATCGCCGTCCGACGCGCGCCCTGTTCACCCGCAGCCGTTTCCACGAGCGCCCGGTACACGGTGTTGCGCACATACAGCGGCAACAGTGCTTCGAGGATCTCGTCGGCCGACGGCGCGAGAATGAAATCGCGCGACAGCCCGGCACCGGTGGTCGTCGGTGCCACGACCGGCAGCACCTGCTCGGTGGCCGGCGGGGTGGAGAGCGCGGACTTGTACTTGGCGTAGGTCACGTGCACCGCATCGAGATCGCCCGACGCAAAGCGCGTCATGAGTGCATCGATGAGCGACGAGGCATCGGCCGACGACGGCTTGTCGCTGATGTCGGCACGCTGCGACGCGAGATCGCGTCCCAGATACTTGAAGAAACCGATGCCCTTGCGACCGACGATATGCAACTCGACGCTGCTGCCCTTCCCTTCCAGCTCGGCGAGACGCGCGCGCGCCTCACGCAGCAGGTTGGTGTTGAACGCGCCGCACAGGCCGCGATTCGCCGTGAGCACCACCAGCGCCACCTTCTTCATCTGCGCCGGCCGGCGAAGGAGCGGGAAGCGCTCCGCCAGTTCCGGCGTGTACACGTGCGACAGCACCTCGCCAAGCGCCAGCGCGTACGGACGCGCTGACGACACGCGATCCGCCGCGCGCTTCATCTTGGAGGTGGCGACCATTTCCATCGTGCGCGTGATCTTGCGCGTGTTCTCGACGGACTTGATGCGCCCCTTGAGTTCGCGGCCTTTGGCCATCTTACAGGCTCTTGGAGTACTGCTCGATGCCGCGCTTCAGCTCCGCTTCCATGTCCTTCGAAAGCGCCTTGCTGGTCCGCACCGTGTCAGCGACCTGCGGGAACTGCGCGCGCATGAACTCGAGGAATCCCTTCTCCCACGCGCGCACCTTGGTCGTCTCGATCGTGTCGAGCAAACCATTGGTCACAGCATAGATCACCATCACCTGCTCCTCGAACGGCATGGGCTGGTACTGCCCCTGCTTGAGGATTTCGACGGTGCGGGCACCGCGCTCGAGCTGGCGCTTGGTGGCGGCATCGAGGTCCGACGCGAACGCAGCGAAGGCTTCGAGTTCGCGGAACTGCGCGAGGTCGAGACGGAGACGGCCGGCCACGCTCTTCATGGCCTTCGTCTGCGCCGAGCCACCAACGCGCGACACCGAGATACCGACGTTCACGGCCGGGCGAATGCCGGCGTTGAAGAGGTCCGTTTCCAGGAAGATCTGTCCGTCGGTGATCGAGATGACGTTGGTCGGGATGTACGCCGAGACGTCGCCGGCCTGCGTTTCGATGATCGGCAGCGCGGTGAGCGAACCACCCGGCTTGAGGATCGTCTTGCCATCAACCACGCCGTCGTCTTCGCGCAGCTTGGCCGCGCGCTCGAGGAGACGGCTGTGGAGATAGAACACGTCGCCCGGATAGGCTTCACGGCCCGGCGGACGGCGCAAGATGAGCGAGAGCTGACGATACGCCGCGGCCTGCTTGGACAAGTCGTCATACACACACAACGTGGGCTTGCCCTCGTTGTACATGAAGTACTCGGCCATCGCGCAGCCCGAATAGGGCGCGATGTAGAGCATCGGCGCCGGATCGGACGCCGAGGCGGCGACGATGATGGTGTAGTCGAGCGCGCCGGCCTGCCGGAGACGCTCGACGACCGTGGCGATCGTGGAGGCCTTCTGACCGATCGCGACGTAGACGCAGATGACGCCCTGGCCCTTCTGATTGATGATCGTGTCGATGGCCACGGCGGTCTTGCCCGTGGACCGGTCGCCGATGATGAGCTCGCGCTGACCGCGGCCGATCGGGATCATGGAGTCGATGGCCTTGATGCCCGTCTGCATGGGCTCCTTGACCGGCTGCCGCACGATGATGCCGGGGGCCGGCGACTCGACCTTACGGAACGCGGTGCTGCGGATCTCGCCGAGACCGTCAATGGGGCGGCCGAGGGGATCGACGACGCGACCGATCAGTTCCGGTCCAACGGGCACTTCCAGCACGCGGGCGGTGCGACGGACTTCATCGCCCTCCTTGAGCTGGAGGTAATCGCCGAGGATGATCGCACCGATGTTGTCCTCTTCGAGGTTCAACGCCATGCCGGTGATGACGACCTTCGTTTCCGAGGCCGTGAACTCGAGCATCTCGCCGGCCATGACCTTGCCCAGGCCATAGACGCGGGCAATGCCGTCTTTCACTTCGAGGATGGAACCGACTTCCTCGACGTTGAGATCGGCGAGATCCGCCGCTTCAATTTCGCGGAGGAGGATGTCTTTGATTTCGCCGGGGCGCAGGGCGGTCTGGGTAGCCATGAGGCAGGGGCTTTATATGCGTGGTAACGATTCGGGGACAGCTTGTGAAAATTATCACAAGGGAGGAGTCGGTGCAACCCAGCGGTACGGGGCAGGTTTGGGGTCCTGCTGGCTCCGGCAACAGCAACAGCCAGAACACGGATCAACGGATATCACAGAAACAACACGGATAAGCCCGCC
>CANHJV010000104.1 GCA_947461225.1 Gemmatimonadota bacterium
AACGGCACCGCACTCGTCACCACCACCTCGTGACCCGTGTCCGGATGCGTGAACGCCAGCGACTCGGCGTGCAGCAACAACCGCTCGCCGTACTCGGGGGCACTGCGCCCGTAGAGGCGGTCGCCCACGATCGGCGCGTCGAGACCGAGCGGATTCGACGCATGCACGCGCAGCTGATGCGTGCGGCCGGTGTGCGGGGTGAAGGCCACCTTGGTCCGCCCACCGGCGCGCGCCAACACCTGCCATCCGGTCACCGCGGCCTTGCCATGCACCGGATCGTGGATCTGACGCGGCCGGTCGTCGATATCCATGCGCATCGGAAAGTCGATGACGCCCTCGTCGCCCACGACCTCGCCATCCAGCCACGCCACGTAGCGTTTGCTGATTTCGCGCAGGGAGAACAGTCGCTGCAACGCCGAAAAGGTGGTGGGGTTCTTCGCCGCCAGCAGCAGCCCCGACGTGTCGAGATCGAGGCGATGCACCACCAGCTGTCCGGTGGCATCGGGATATCGCGCCCGGAGGCGCGTGGACACCGAATCGCGCAGTAACCCGCTCCGACCGGGCACCGACAGCAGTCCGCACGGCTTGTCGACGACAACGAGGTATTCGTCTTCGTACACCACCCGCGGCTCGGCCTCCGCGATGGCGGCGGCGCCGAACACCGGCGGCGGATCGGCCGGCAGCCCGCCCAGCATGTGCGCGAGAATCGGTGGGCACTTCCCCTGACAGGCGGGATAGAACGAGCCGGCGCGACGATCCCCCGTGCGGGGCGGGGCGCCCCACCAGAACTCGGCCAACGCCAGCGGACGCAGCCCCTGCGCGTACGCCTGCGCGAGCAGCTTCGGCGCCGCGCAATCGCCGGCGCCACCGGGTGGTTCCTTGGGGGCGAACAGGTCGCGCAGGGCGCGCACCTCACCCAGCGCATTAGCGAAGTGATACGTGTTCTGGATGGCGGGCAGCAATTCGCGCGAGCGGGCGGTGCGCGCCTCGTCGTCGGCGCCGAGGTCGTACAGTTCGGCCTCACCGGGAATCCAGACCGCGTCGCGCGCGGCGGCGTCGTACGTTGGCGGCGCCCAGCCTTCGATGACCCACTGGCCGGCCATCATGCCAGAGAAGGCTCGCAAATAGCCTGGCGTGCCATCAGGAGCGACGACCACCAGCACCCCGAACATTTTCCCATTCCCGGCCTGATCGAGCCTCCACGGGGCCATAGCGGGCAATTGCAACAGGGCCATGGTGTCCAGAGCCGCGCGTCGGGCGAGCGGATGGACCGCCGCGCGATCGAACGGGCTCGGGAAGCGCGCGGGAAGGTCGCTGGCGTCGGGTGGCGAGGTGAACCGGATCACGTGTGCAGGATAGCGGGATTGTCGCGAGCGGGCGACGACGCGTCAGGCAACCCCCCGATAGTGCGCCATTCGGCATCGTGGCACTCTTCCCTCGCAGAGTGAGGGCGATGCCTCCACGATGGTTCGGCGGGTCGGGGATCGGTCCCGATTCCTCGAGGTGTATGAGGCGAAGCGAGAAGGCACCGCGTGCATTGACCCGCTGCATAAATCCCACCGCAGCGTGGGACAGACCGTTGGCCGGGAATCGGTATCCGGTCAATCGGGTGCCGACACGGAATCAGATGGCTGCAGGCGCCATCACGATCACAGATCGTCACGAACCTCCGTGGACGACACGGAAACGCGCCGGGCGACATGCCCGGCGCGTTTTGCGTTATCATAGGCGCTTCGCACGGCAGGTCAGGAGCTCACACACAGGAGAACCGCACATGCGTCGTTCAGGCTGGCTCGTTGCACTTCCACTCGCGGCCGCGATCCTCGGTGGCTGCGCGAGCGCATCCAAGGCCTCGCCCTCGTCGGCGGGGTCGAGCGCCAGCGCGGCGCTCTCGCTGTGGAAGTCCGGCGCGGCCGCCTTCGGCATGTTCGTGCCCAATGAGCGGCCGGCCGCGCCCCCCACGGCGGGCGCCACGCGTCTCCCCCCGCTGTACACCGAGGCCGGCGCCAAGACGCTCGCCGAGAATCCGCTGCTGGATTACCTCTTCCTGAATCTTGAAGGGGCGTACGACGCGAATGCGGTGCGGGCCATGGCGACCGGCATCAAGATGAGCCGTGCCGCCACGCGGCCCACGCTGCTGGTACGCATTCCCACCATCGAAGACGCCGGCGTGGAACTCACCCGCGCCCGCGTGAAAGAAGTGCTCGGCCTTGGTGCCGACGGCGTGGTGATTCCGCATGTGCGCAGCACCGCCGAAGCGCGTACGGCCGCCGCCTTCTTCACCGAAGCCGGCGCCGACGTCTGGTCGCCCGCGAATCCCAAGGGCACCGTGATCGCGATGCTCATGGTGGAAGACAAAGGCGCCATCGCCGAGGTCGCCGACATCGCGACAGTGAAAGGCTACAGCTTGCTGTCATGCGGTATCGGCAGTCTCACCCGCGACATGGGCGGCGACGCACCGGGTGCGGAAGCGGCGTGCCAGCGCACTCGCGACCTCGGGGCGAAGGCGGGCATGCCGAGCATGATGACGGCCACCGCCGGCTCCATCAAGGACCGCATCGAGAAGGGCTACCTCGGGCTGCTCCTGTCGGGTACCGCCGAGCAGGCGTCGGCGATCATCCGCACCGGACGTCCACTCGCGAAGCGTCCGTAGGCGGTCGGGACGGCGTGAACCACCGACGCCTTGATCACTTCCCAGCGGATGACGTCCATGAAGGCCGCCTCGCGCGACGGGTGCGCAGCATCCAGTCGATCCACGCGGCCAGGATCGCGCCGACGAGGTAACAGGCGATGTCGCTCCAGAGAAACCCCTGCCCCAGCACCAGCGCGCCCAGCCGCGACGCGCGCCACGCGTCGAGCCACGGCGCGTGGTATCGCTGACTGGTTTCCACCGCCACCGCGATCACGAAGGTGATCGCCGCCAGGTGTTGCCCCTCGCCACTCGGACGTACGAGCGTGAGTAGCCAGAACACCATCGACGCCCAGAGCACATCGCCGGCGTACGTGGCCACAAACGCCGGCAGCACGGTGGGGTAACGGCGCGAGGCCAACCCCAGCACCACCGTGCCGATCAGCAGTAACAGGCCATGCGTGGTCGAACGCGTGGGTGGACGGTACGTTTGCGCCATGACCCATCCTACCGACTCCGTCCCCGCCCTGCTGGCACTACTGCAGGTCGAACGCGAACAGCTCCTCGCGCAGTTCGCCGCGATCCCCGTCGACCAGCGTGCGGTCGCGGACGGCGCGGGCGGCTGGTCCGCCGCGCAGATCATCGAACATGTGGCGCGCGTGGAAGGCAACGTGGCGCGCATGATCGCCAAGGGGGCGGAGCTGCCGCTAACGGCAACATTCGACGAGCGGCAGGCGGGCCTGCTCACGGACACGCGGATTCGATGGGTGCGCGAGCGTACCACCAAGGTCGACGCGCCGGAACGTGTGCGTCCTGCCGTGGGGTTCACCCCTGACGACGCGCTCGCTCAGGTACGCGCCTCGCGCGCCGCGGTCCTCGAGGCCTTCACCGCCGCCGATCCGGCCGTGCTCGACGGCGTCATCGTCCCGCATCCGTTCATCGGGCCTCTGACGCTGCGCGCGTGGATGGAGCTGATCGCCCATCATGATGCGCGGCATGCAGAGCAGATGACGGCGTTGCGGCATGCGCTGATGCACTCGCGGTGATCGCGTCGCGCGCGGCCCGATACAAATCGGCGAGCTTCCACGGCTTGGGCAGAAACCGCACCTGATCGGGAACTCCCGACTCCCCGAAGATCCAGTCCGACGCATATCCACTGGTGAAGAGAATCGGGACGCGCGCTCCGCCCGCGCGTATCGCGTCGGCCATCTGACGTCCATCAAGATTGGGCATCACCAAGTCGGAGATCACGAGCGCGATCTCCGCGGCATGAGCGCGGAAGACGTCGAGCGCGATCGCCCCGTCGGCGGCGTCCCAGACATGGTAGCCTTTCGACTCGAGCGCACGGCGCGTCGCCAAGCGGATGGCCGGATCGTCCTCCACGACGAGGACGGACTCGTGTCCGCCGTCGAGGTCGCGCGGCTCGTCGGGCGCCTCGTGGAGCTCGGACACCGACGGTCCCGGCACGACGGGGAAATGCAGTCGGACTTCCGTCCCTTGGCCCAGTGCGCTCTGCACCTCGACCACGCCACGGTGTGACTTCATGAGACCATACACCATCGACAGGCCCAGACCGGTGCCCGCGCCGAATGGTTTGGTCGTGAAGAACGGTTCGAACAGGTGTGACTGCGTCTCCGCACTCATCCCCACGCCGGAGTCGCGTACCGTGATCCGATAAGAGTCGTCCGGCTCTGCGCGTGCGTCGATCCAAATCGTGCCGCCAGCCGGCATCGCATCGCGCGCGTTTGTACACAGGTTGGTGATGATCTGCTCAAGCGCGCCCGTGTCCAGCGAAAGCGTGCACCCCGGTTGCAGTTCACCGATCGTGAGCTGCACGGACTCCGGAAGCAGACGTGCGAGCATCGTCATCATGCGGCTGATCACATACGCGGGATCCACGAGTTGTCGGCGCAGCACACCACGCCGGCTGAACTGCAGCAATTGCGACACCATCGCCGCCCCCCGCTGCGTGGCACGCATGATCTCCTGTACCTCCGGGGACACCGGCCGCCCGGCGTCGGCCGAGCTCTCGACCAGCAACTCCGCATTCCCGCTGATCACGGTGAGCAGGTTGTTGAAGTCGTGGGCGATGCCGCCGGTGAGCTGTCCGACGGCTTCCATTTTTTGCGCCTGACGCAGCTGTTCCTCGAGACGAGCGCGCGCCGTAGTGTCGTGTACGAGCACCGTAAACTGATCGTCGTCGCTGACGGTGAACGTGGCCTCGAACTGCCGCGCTCCGTTCTGGAGCGGGAGTTCGCAGTGGATCGTCCCGGGATTCCGCGTCGCGAGTACGCCCGCCAACGCCGCCGTCGTCGCCGTCGCGATATCCGGCGGCAGTAACGCCGAGAACGGCTGTCCGAGTAACTCGTCACGAGGACGCAGCAGTGGAATGGATTCGGGGGCGTGGAGATCGAGTATCACGCCCTCGCGATCCAACAGGAAGACGATATCCGGCAGTCCCTCGAGCAACGCCCGCAACCGCGCCTCGCTGGCCTTCAGGGCGGCTTCGGCCCGCACCTGCGCCGTGATCTCCATCGAGAGCAGAAAGACACCGCCGTTCGCCATCGGCTCAAGCGTGAGTTGGAAGTACCCCACGCTCCCATCGGGGAAATCGAAGGGCGTTGTGATGCGGCAGGCCGGCGCCCCCGCCACAATGCGTTCGAGCGTCTGATAGAACTCGGACTGTTCGACGCCGGGGAACACGTCTCGCATGCGGCGGCCGATCAGCTGGTCGATCTGCTGCCGGCCTTGTGCCGCGGCAGCCGGATTCACGTAGACGTAACGCAAATCCCGGTCGAAGATATTCACGCCTTCCAGTAAACCGTCGAGCGCCTCTCGGAAGCGCTCCTCGGAGAGTTTGACGGCATTCATGGCACGTGCTTCCTCGTATTGTCCATTCGCTAACGCTGCACAGGCCGGATCGACTCGGCTATCAGGCATCCCCCGACAGACTCGTCAGCTGCGTCATGACATCAGCCACGGCGCGGCCGTGTCAGGGCACCGTACCCCGCACCGCGTTGGCCCTCGCCGCGTAGGTGATACTCCCGTCGGCTCCAGCCGGCAAACACTCGCGCAGCCGAGCCGTGAGCTGCGCGATCGCTTCCGGCGCCATCGTCGCGATCGTGCGGCCCACGGCGTCCCACCCGACGACGATGGCCCAGAACTCGTCGAACGACGCGAAGGTGCGCTGCACCGTGATCTCGTGCAGCCCGACGTCGGTCAGGCCGGCCTCGCGCCAGAGCGCGGCCAGCATGTCGCTGCGTGAGGCCTCCGGACTCGGCGGCGCCGGCAAGACCGAGCCGAGATCGCGCATGGCGCGCTGCACCGTGTGGTACGGAAAGCCGCCGCCATGCATGTCCCAGGCATACGCCGTGACCAGTCCGCCGGAGGAGACCACACGCGCCATTTCAGCGACACCCTTGGCTGGGTCAGGCACGAAGAAGATCACCAGCGGCATCACCGCGACCTCGAACGCGTCGTTGGGATACGTCAGGGCCATCGCGTCCCCTTCGTGCAGGGCGGCGTCGCGCAGTGAAGGCCGCGTCCGCGCGAAGGCGAGCTGTGCTGTCGACGGATCTATGCCGTGCAAGGCGGCGGGAGCAGCACGCCGCGCAATCAGCTCGGTGAACGCCCCATTGCCGCAGCCCACATCGAGCCACCGTCGTCCCGCCGGCAGCGCCAGCCAATCGAGAAACGCGGCACCGGCGAGCTGACTCCACACGCCCATGTAGCGCTCGTACGACGCGCCGTCCTCGAAACGGATCTGGTCGGTCATGTGGTCGTGTCCACAGGGTGGAGGGAGTGGCGGCGGTGACACGCGCAAGCTATCACCCACGTAGGGCGTCGGGTTGCCCCCGCGCACGTCTCCTCTTCTTCGCTCGGAGCCCTCATGACGCGTCCTACGTGGTTCATACCGGTGGCCATCGTCGGGCTGCTCTGGAATCTGATCGGCTGCGCCGCGTATCTGATGGACGTGACGCTGACGCCCGAGGCCGTCGCGGCGATGTCGTCCGACCAGCAGGCATTGTACGCCGCGCGCCCCGCATGGGCGGTGGCCGTCTATGCGGTCGCGGTCTGGGGCGGCGCACTCGGCTGTGTGGGGTTGATCCTGAAAAAACGGTGGGCCGTGGGCGCGTTGCTCGCGTCGCTGCTCGGGCTCATGGCGCAGGACATCGCGCTATTCGGGATGAGTCCGGTGGCCATTGATACGTCGGTGTACGCGCTGCAGGGGATGGTGCTGGTGATCGCCGTGCTGTTGCTGTTGCTCGCCAATCGGGCGGCGCGACAGGGATGGCTGGAGTAGCCGGTTCAAGGCGGTTCAAGGGGTCAGAGTCGTTGAACGGCATTTCAACGACTCTGACCCCTTGAACCCGCCTTGAACCCCTTGAAGGCCAGGCCCGGGCGGGCGAACGTCGGAGGCGCCGCCGATCGCGGTGTCGATCGCGGTGTCGATCGCGCTTGCACCACGCCTCGATTCACCCGAGGCTCACCTTCGGACACGCAACCGGTGCACAACGTCATGAGCCGTGTGAATCTGCTGGGCCTTCTCGCCGGAGTGCTGCTGCCAGCCTTCGCCGCACACGGCCAAGGTGCCAACGCCTCCGTCGCGCGCGGGTCACCAACGGCTGAGCGACTGCCGATCTACGTCGTCGACCCGACGTGGCCGCCGACGCTGCCGAACGACTGGACCTGGGGAGATATCCGCGGGCTGTTCGTCGACGACCGCGATCACCTCTGGATCATTCACATGCCGTCGAGTCTCACCGACCAGGAAATCGGCGCCGCATCCAAGCCGCCGATTGCCGATTGCTGCTTCCCGGCGCCGCCAGTCCTCGAACTCGATGCCAGCGGGAAGCTCGTGCAGGCGTGGGGTGGGCCGGGCGCCGGGTACACGTGGTTCAGTCAGGAGCACGGCATCTACATCGACCATCACGGCTTCGTGTGGATGGGAACGAGCAACGGCATGCACGTCATGAAGTTCACGCAGAGCGGCAAGCACGTGATGACGATCGGCGAGCCGGGAGTGAACAAGGGGAGCAACGACACGACGCACCTGGGTGGACCGGCCAACTTCTACGTGGAGCCCAAGACGAATGAGCTGTTCATCGCCGACGGCTACATCAACAAGCGCGTCATCGTGTTCGATGCCACCACGGGCGCGTACAAGCGTCATTGGGGCGCCTACGGCAAGCGGCCCGACGACACGGAGCGCTACAGCTATCCCGTGAAGCCGGCATCGCCACCGCAGCAATACTCCACGTTGCACGGCCTCGTGGGGACCAAGGATGGGCTGCTGTACGTGTCGGACCGACGCGGGAATCGCATTCAGGTGTTCCGGCAAAACGGCGAGTTTCTCATGGAGCGCTTCGTACGCCCCGAAACCGGTGCCGCAGGGAGCGGGTTCAGCCTGCAGGTCTCGCGCGATGCCGAGCAAAGCCTGCTATACCTCATTGACGGCACGAACCAGCGGGTGTGGATTCTGCGGCGGAAAGATCTGGCTATTCTCGATCGCTTCGGTCGGCCGGGTCGTCAGTCGGGGGAATTCATTCGTGCGCATATGATCGCGATCGATTCCAAGAATCGCATGTACACCGGTGAGGCCGGGAACGGCCGACGCATTCAGCGATGGATTCTGCAGGGGACGCGGCCGGCCGCCTCGGTTACGCCGCCGAAACCGTAAACGCGTGCGCCAGTCGCCGCACGCCTTCTTCGAGCTCGGGCGCGTCGTAATGCGCGAAACTCAGTCGCATGTGCGCCGCGAATCCGCCGCTACGGCTAAACCGCGTGCCGAGATGAAAGGCCACGCCACTCGCCCTCGCGACGGGAAGAAGCTCCGCCGCCGTGTGCCCCATCGGCAGCTGGGCCCACACGAAGTAGCCGCCCGTGGGTTCGACGAACGTCACGGCGGGCAGCAGTTCGCGCAGCGCGCCGCACAGCACCGCCGAGCGCTCGGCGTACACGCGTCGTAAGCCGTCGAGCACCACATCGGCCAGTCCGAGGTCGATCAAACTGCGCATCACCCCCGACACGAACGGACTCAACCCACCACCGCTTTGCACGACGCCGGATTGCGTGATGAGACGCAGCGCGTCGGGCGCACCCTGGATCCACCCCAGTCGCAGCCCAGGCGCGCAGATCTTGGAGAACGAGCCCAGTGAGAGCACGCGCGCAGCATGGCAGTGCGTCGCGAGCGGCGGTGGTGGTGCGGTGCCGAAGTCGAGCAACTGATAGACCTCGTCGGCAATGACAAGCAGGTCGTGCGCTTGGCTGACCGCTATGAGCTGCTGGCGTCGCGCCGCCGACATCGTGGTCCCCGATGGATTCTGGAACGACGGAATGGTGTAGAGGAACGCGGGACGATGCTGCGCCAACGCGTCCTGCAGCGCATCGATGCGGATGCCATCGTCGTCGATGGGAATGCCGACGACCTGCAGCCCGTGATCGCGGAAAACGTCGAGTGCCAGAAAGTACGTCGGCGCTTCCACGAAGATTGTGTCACCCGGGCGCGTGAATCGGGTGCAGACCAGATCGAGCGCCTGCGAAGCGCCGGCCGATACCACCAACTCCGTCGCCGCCACCGGCATCGCGTAGCGCCGACTCAGAAACTGCGCGAGCGAGTGTCGAAATCCCGCGTCCCCCTCGTCGGCGCCATACTGCAGCAACGCGGCATCGCCCTGCGCCAGACAATGGTCCGACGCCGTCCGCCAGGCCGCCAGCGGCAGCAGCGACAGCGACGGCTGTCCTTTGCCGATGTCGATGAAGTTGGTGTGCACTGCCGTCGCGGTGATGGCCTAGTACCGAAAGAGTCGATTGAACTTCACCACCAGCGCGCGGTTCTTGAGCCCACGCACGGTGGTCGGCGTGGCGTAGCGATCGTCGCGCACATCGCGCTCGTCGGTGTACACCAGAAACAGCTCGCTGCCCGGCGCATACTCCCAGCGAAAGCGCAGGTTCGTGCTGAAGGCGCGGTCGGCCGAGTTGTACTGCACGAGCCCACTGGCGAACATGAGCGGCGTGAACCCGTAGTCCACGCGCGCCCGGGCGAGTCGCGTGGTGAACGACGACGTGGGGCGGTCAACGCGGGTAATCGAATACGTGGGTTCCAGCGCGAGCCGCTGCAGAATGGCAATACGCGCCGACGAGAACGTGCTGCCCGGTCCGACGGTGATGCTGCGAATCGTGCCGTCATAAAACTGTCCGGCTTGTACGCGGATCGTGCCCGATGCCCGCCGCTGCGCACCAAAACCGTACGACAGCGCCACGTCGGAGAATCCGTATCCACCCGGCGCGATGGGCGCCGGCGCGCCGGATGGCGTGAAGGGCTGGCGCAGGAACTCGTAGTTGCGCGTGACATCGAGCCCCACCACATCGCTGTTTGCGAACTCGGTGTCGAAATGGCCGCGCCATACCCGCGTTTCTACCGTGCCCGCGCCATTCTCGACGTACTCCCCAGATGCCGTCCCCGTGAACTTCCGCACGACCGATTGATTGGCCGGCCGAGGACTGTACCGTACTTCGCCGAACGACCGGTTGATGTCCGAGCGCCGACGAAAGCCGACTTGTGGATCGAAGTTGCGCCCAACGCTCAGAAACTCGGCTTTCGCACCGACGTTATCCACGCTGTAGTCGAGGCGGCCCTGATAGCTCTGGTCGTCGCCCGCGACGCCGGTGGTTTGACTCTGCGCCCAGTAGGCGCCAGCCGTCAGCGCTTGCGACAGGAGAAACGCGCCATCGACACCGTACACCGCATTCGTTCCCGTGCGCGATGTGGCAACCGATCGGTTCGTGATCATGGCGCCGATCGAACTACGCTGCAGTACGTCGCGCTTCACGCGCAGTACCGTGAAGTTGGTCGGATCGGCCTTGAACGCGGCGTCGCCCGACGTGCCGATGTTCATCAGGCCGATGGCGTACTTGCCCAGCTTTCCCGTGAGTCGGCCGCCCACGTTGATCGGCACCACGCCACCGTTGTCGAGGCCAATGCGCCGTGTGTAGAACAGCTGCGGCGTGTCGGCGCCACCGCTGCCACCGAATGCGCCGTTGCCGCCGCGTGCGAAGTCGAAGATACCACGACCTTCCAGGAAGAAGTCGCGCTTCTCGGGGAAGAACAGGCTGAATCGCGTGAGGTTGACCTGTTGTTCATCGGCCTCCACCTGCGCGAAATCGGTATTGACCGTGAGATCCGCCGTGAGATTGGGCGTGACGGCGTACTTGATGTCGCCGCCGATTTCACTGCCCACGCTGTTGTTGATGGCGGGCGTACGCACGCGGTCCGTGGTGGTCCTGGCCACCACGTACGGCTTCACCTCAATGTTCTTGCCGGCTTCGGGGAGATCGAGACCCACCAGTGTACCGCCGGCCGACACCCGATTGAGCGCCTGCGGACCCGCCAGGATGCGCGGCACGGGCGTGAGGTAGTCCCATTCGTTCTTGTGCCGCACAGAACGCCGGATCTGCATACCCCAGACCTGATCGGGCCCGGCCCGATACCGGAGCGACTTGAAGGGAATCTCCATCTCCACGGTCCATCCGCCATCGAAGCGTCCCGTCTTCGACGTCCACACCGGATTCCAGTCGGTGTTCGACGCGCCTTCGTCTACGATGGAGTAGTCGGCGCGCGCGCCGAGTGGGTTGGTGTAGAACGCGAACCCACTGCGGCGATCGTAGAACGTGTCGAACAGCACGCCGATGTGTTCGTTGTTGCGCAGACCACCGGTATCGCGCCGCAGCTCGTTCACGATCCACTCGGCGGGCGCCGAGGCGTCGTAGCAGCGACAAGAGAGGTAGATGTTGCGATCATCGTACGTGATCCAGATGTCGCTGCGCTCGGTGGCTGGCGCTCCGGCGTCTGGCGCAACCTGAATGAGGCCGCCGAACGGGGCCACCGTGGTGTAGACCGCCTCGTCGAGTACCCCATCGAGCGTGAGCGGCGCGGCGAGCTTGATGGCGCGCACCGTGGCGTGCTGCGCGGAATCGCGGGTAATCACCGCCGGAGCCACTGGTGCGGGCGGACCAGTGACGACGGACGTCGGCTGCGCGAACGCGGAGGCGATCGGGAGCACCGCGAACGCAAACGCGAACGCAAACGCGAACGCGGCGGCGCCACGGGTCGATGGTCGTTGGTCGCGGAGGTCGTCGCTGTCGGATCGGCCCACGGTCGGATTCTTCATTCGCGAAGCATACGGCCGCGACGCCGTCCGGGGGAGTCAGCGGGAGGCGACTCCGCCTATTTCGCAACCAGCTTGGCGTCTTCGATGAGCACCGCG
>CANHJV010000105.1 GCA_947461225.1 Gemmatimonadota bacterium
AGCGTGCCGCGAATGAGCAGCATGGGTGACCGCGAAATGAGCTGCGCATGTTCTTCGAAGCGATCGGGGGTGATCACGATGTTGATCATCCCCGTTTCATCTTCGAGGGTGAGAAACACGAACCCCTTGGCGGTGCCCGGGCGCTGACGGCAGATCACCAGTCCGGCCACGGCCACGCGTTGTCCGTCCTTGCCCAGTTCGTGCGCTTCACGGGCCGACAGCACGCCGTTGGGTGCCAGAATGGGGCGCACGTGCTTCATGGGATGGCCGGCCAACGACAACCCGGTCATGCGATAGTCGGCTTCGGTGAGTTCGATGGGCGTGTAGGCCGGCAATTGCGTGGGCACCGGCTGCGCCTGAAAGGGCGCCAGTGGCAACTCGGGACCACGGGTGGAGGCCATCACTTCCCAGAGCGCTACGCGCCGTCGCCGTTCGGCCGGTTCGTGCGCGAACATGCGGTCGAACGCACCGGCTTCGGCTAGTCGGCGCCATGAGGTTTTATCAAGCGACACGCGTCGCACGGCGTCGTCGACACTGGTGAACGGGCCGTGCACCAGCGCCGCTTCGAGCGCGCGACGGGCCTTGGCGCCCAGTCCGCGCACGAGTCGCACACCCAAGCGCACGGCCACGACATCGCGCATGGGTTGCGGGTCGATCTGACGCCCCCAGCGCACCACGCCATCGTTGGGTACGAGCACACGTCCATCGGCCATCTCGAGGGCGTGATCCCACGTGCTGCGGGTAAGATCGACCGGACGCACTTCCACGCCATGTCGCTTGGCGTCTTCGATGAGCGTGCTTGGCGCGTAGAAGCCCATGGGCTGCGCGTTGAGAATGGCGGCGGTGTATTCGGGCGCGTAGTAGTGCCGAAGCCAAGCGGTGGCGTACACGATGAGCGCGAAACTGGCCGCATGACTTTCGGGAAAGCCGTAGTCGGCGAAGGCGTTGATCTGGTTGTAAATGCGACGGCCGGTTTCTTCGGGAATGCCGTTTTTGGCCATGCCCGCAATCAGCTCTTCGCAAATCTGCGCCATACGCTCGCGCGATCGCTTATGCCCCATGGCACGACGCAGCTGATCGGCCTGTGCCGGCGTGAAGCCGGCGGCCACGATCGCCACCTGCATGCCCTGCTCCTGAAAGAGCGGCACGCCGAGCGTGCGCTTGAGCACCTTCTCGAGCATGGGGTGCGGATACGTGACCGGTTCCAGCCCCGCGCGCCGTCGGAGATACGGATGCACCATCTCGCCCTGAATGGGTCCCGGCCGGATAAGCGCGACTTCGACCACGAGATCGTAAAAGCAGCGCGGCTTGAGGCGTGGCAGCGTATTCATCTGCGCGCGACTCTCGATCTGGAAGAGTCCCACGGTATCGGCGCGGCACATCACGTCGTACACGGCCTGATCGCTCATGTCGAGCTGCCCGAGATCGATCGTGGTGCCGCGCGTGTGCCGGATGTACAACAGGCAATCCTGCACCACGGTGAGCATGCCGAGCCCTAGCAGGTCGATCTTGACCAAGCCTACGGGATCGAGATCGTCCTTCTCCCACTGGATGACGGTGCGCCCGGGCATGGAGGCGGGCTCGATGGGTACGATGGAGCCGAGCGGTTCTTCGGTGAGAATGAACCCGCCCACGTGAATGGAGCGATGACGCGGTAGTTGGTGCAGGCCGGCCACCACGTCGGCGAGCCGGCGTACGCGCTCGTCGTTGGGGTCGAGACCGGCGAGGGAGAGCACGTCGCTTTTCGGCTTCGGCTCAGGCTCCGCACGGGTATCGGCGGCGATTTTTCGCTCGGCCTGCATGTCGATGACCTGCGCCCACGTGCCGTCGCGATCGGTGGGACCCTTGGGGGCGCGTTGCGCGGTGGCTGACGATTTCGTTTGCGTCGACGCGACTTTGCGCGACGCCTCACGCACCACACGGGCCTTGGTGGTGGCTTCGGTACCGCCGAGCATTTGCTGGCCTAAGCGATCGGCATCGGTGGCGGTTTCAGTGCTCGGTTCCGCGTCGGGCGTGCTTGCGGCGGGCGCCTTGTCTACCCGCAGTGCATCGGCCGTACTGCGCGCACTGAATCGATCGCTGAGCGACGCCAGCATGTCGCCCTGCTGCACCGAGAAGCCGAGCACGCGCGCCGCATCGCGCACGGCACTGCGTCCGCGCCAGGTGATCTGTTCGCACACCATGGCGGCGTGTTCGCGACCGTAGCGATTGTACACATACTGCAGTACGCGCTCGCGATCGCGGTGCGCGAAGTCGATGTCGATGTCGGGCGGCTCTTTGCGTCCTTCGCTTAAAAACCGCTCGAACAGCAGCTCCATGCGAATGGGATCGACCGCCGTGATGCCCAGGCAGTAGCACACGGCCGAAGTGGCGGCGGAGCCACGACCCTGACAGAGAATCCCTTCGCGTCGCGCGAAGCGCACGATATCCCACACGGTGAGAAAGAATCCGGCGAGATCGAGCTTGCCGATCATCGCCAGTTCGTGGGCGAGTTGGGTGTCGTGCTTGGGGGTGCGCGACGTGTTCCAGCGTTCGTACGCGCCCTGTTCCACTAACCGTGTGAGATACTCCTGCGCGCTGATGCCCGGCGGCAGCGGAAACGCCGGCATGGACGGCTTGAGCTGTTCCAGCCGGAAGGTGCACCGTTCGGCGATGGCCAGCGTGGCCTTCACGCCTTCCTCGGCGCCACGCCACCGCTGATAGATGAGCGACGGTTTCTTGAGCGCCCACTCGGCGTTGGGACGCAACCGCGTGCCCATGGTATCGAGCGTGCGTTCGTGCCGCAGCGTGTTGAGCACGTCGTGCACGATGCGCTGTTCGGGGGTGGCGTAGTGCACATCGTTGGTGACCACCCACGGCACACCGAGCTTGGCGGCGATCGGGCGCAGCTGCTGCACCAGCGCGCGTTCTTCGGGCAGGCGGTGATCCCAGCATTCCACCGCGAGATGTTCGCCGAACACGTCGCGCAATTCACCGGCGGCGGTGTAGGCGTCGCTTGCGCGTCCTTCGGCCAGCAGCTGCGGCACCCAGCCACGCGGGCAGCCGGTGAGGGCCGTCACGCCCTCGATATGGCGCGTGACGAGCGCCCAGGGCACACTGGGGGTGCCGCGTGCGCTGTCCATGCGGGCCCGCGTGACGAGCGAGGCGATGTTGCGGTAGCCGTCGCGCGTTTCGGCGAGGAGCACCATGTGGGTGCGTCGTTCGGCACCCGGGTTGCCGATGTCGGGCATACGCACGGTGAGATCGACGCCCAGAATGCCGCCGATCCCGAGCGTGGCGCAGGCGGTGCCGAAGCGGACTACGCCCCCCATTTCATCGTGGTCGGTGATGGCCAAGGCGGGGTAGCCTAGCTCGGCGGCGCGCTCGGCCAGTGACTCGGGGAGCGAGGCCCCGTCGAGCAGGGAGAGTGCCGAGTGGCAATGGAGTTCGACGTACTGGTTCGGCATGAGATACCGAATATACACCGAAGAACGTGGGTTTGCCGAGGGCTGGAAGATGGGCACTTCCGCCGCGGTCCTGCCGTTAGATCACGACATGCCTCTATTCAACCGCCCCTCCCAGCGTCCTGAGCACACCGTGAACAACGTGCTTGAGAATGCCGATCGGATGTCCAACGAGGAGTTGGACAAGCTGCCGTACGGCATGATCCAGCTGGACGCGACCGGGCGGATCTTGAATTACAACGCCGTGGAGTCGAAGCTGGCGTCGTTGAAGAAGGAGGACGCCATCGGGAAACAGTTCTTTACCGAGATAGCCCCGTGCACGAAGGTGCAGGACTTCTACGGGCGCTTCAAGGAAGGGGTGATCCGCGAATCACTCGATACCAGCTTTCGCTTTCACTTTGCGTTCAAGCAGAACCCGCGCGATGTGACCGTGCGATTGCTGTACTCACGCCGCACGCGTACGGTGTGGGTGCTGATTTCGGATCATGATGGGAAGCCGTTGGAGGGGTGACGGCGGCGTAACAGCCACTTCTCACCCTCCACCGCGAACAGCACCACCGACGACACGGCCACACACACCGCCAGTTCACGCCACGATAGCGGCACCGTGTGGAAGATCCGATTCATGGCGGGCACGTACAGCGTGCCGAGTTGCAGTACGAACGCCGCCACAACGGCGTAGAACAGCGCCGGATTGCCGCGCACGCCCAGCGTCCAGATCGAGATCCGCTCTGACCGAATCGCAATCAGGTGAAACAACTGCGAGACCGTGAGCACGGTGAACGTCATCGTCTGCCAGTGACTGTTGCCGTCGCGGATCGTGAGCGCCTGCGTGCCCAACGCCAGCGCAGCCATGAGCAGTCCCACCCGCAACGCATGCTGCCACAAGCCACCGGCCAGCAGGCTCTCCTGCGGAGAGCGCGGCGGACGTTGCATGCTATCCGGCTCGGCCGGCTCGGCGGCCAGGGTAATGCCGGGCAGGCCGTCGGTGACGAGATTCATCCACAGGATGTGAATCGGCAGCAACGGCAGCGGCAGCCCCAGGAACGGTGCGAGAAAGAGCGTCCAGATTTCGCCCGCGTTCGTGGACAACACGAAGCGGACGAAGCGCCGGATGTTGTCGTAGATGCGACGTCCTTCGTGCACCGCCTTCACGATGGTGGCGAAGTTGTCGTCGAGTAGCACCATGTGCGCCGCCTCGCGCGCCACATCGGTGCCGCCACGTCCCATCGCGATGCCGATGTTGGCGCGCTTGAGCGCCGGCGCGTCGTTTACGCCGTCGCCGGTCATGGCGACATACTCCCCGCGTGACTGCAGCGCTTTCACGATGCGCAGTTTGTCTTCGGGCGCCACGCGGGCGAACACGCGCACGTCGGTCACACGTTGCGCGAGGTCCTCGTCGGAGAGCCCGGGGATGTCGTGCCCGGTGAGCGCCACATCATCGGCACCGGCAATGCCCAATCGCGTGGCGATCGCGAGGGCGGTGGCCGGATGATCGCCGGTGATCATGACCACGTGAATACCGGCGGCCTGACAGGTTTCCACGGCGGCCTTTGCCTCAGCGCGCGGCGGGTCGATGAGTCCGACCAGCGCCAGCAGCGTGAGTTCCTGCTCGGCGTGTTCGGCCGAGTCCGGCTTCTCGGTGAGGGTGCGCGTGGCCATCGCCAGCACGCGCATGCCGCCGGCGGCCATGGATGCGGCCTGCTGCAGCACGCGCGCCGCGTCGATGGGCACGATCGCATCGGCGCTCCGCATGGTCGTGCAGCCGGGGACGACGCGCTCGGGCGCCCCCTTGGTGCACACGATGATGCGGTGGTCGTGGCGATGCACGGTGGTCATGCGCGCGCGTGCCGACGAGAACGGCACCTCGCCGACACGCGGCCAGTGCGCGTCGAGTGCGCCTTTGTTCACGCCAACATCGGCGCCCGCGCGCACGAGGGCCGTCTCGGTGGGATCTCCCACCAGCACGCCCTCCGCACCGACGGTCACATCGGTGCACAGGGTCATGACTTCCGACAGCGGCGTGAGATCGTGCGCCGGCGGCTGTGACAACGTCCACGCCGTGCCGTCGCCGAGCACGACGGTGTCCACGTGCATCCGGTTCTCGGTGAGCGTGCCCGTCTTGTCGGTGCAGATGTACGTGACCGAGCCAAGCGTCTCGACTGCCGGCAGACGGCGCATCAGCGCCTGCTGCTTCACCATGCGACGCGCGCCGAGCGCGAGCGAGATCGCCACCACGGCGGGGAGTGCCTCAGGGATGGCCGCGACCGCCAAGCTGAGTGCCGTCATGAACATCAAGAGCATCGGTTCGCCGCGGAGGAGGCCCGCGGCGAAGATGACGGCACACACCAGCAGGACGACCACGGCCAGCCGGCGCCCGAGCTTCGACAGGCGCTCCTGCAGTGGCGACGGCGATTCGGGCTCGTCGCGCAGCATGGCGGCAATGCGGCCAAGCTCGGTGCGCATGCCGGTGGCGACCACGATGCCCGCGCCTCGGCCGGTGACGACGGTAGTGCCCTTGAAGCTCATGCACGTCTGATCGCCGACTGCGCTGGCGTCTGCCGGACACATGGCGGGATCCTTGCGGCTGGGCACCGATTCGCCGGTGAGCGTTGCTTGTTCGATGCTGAGATGCACGGCGTCGATTAGGCGCATATCGGCCGGCACAATATTGCCCGCTGCCAGCAGCACGATGTCACCCGGCACCAGCGCGGTCGATGGTACCGTCACCTCAGTGCCGTCGCGACGCACCTGCGCGAGCGGCTGCGCAAGGGCACCCAGTGCGGCCATCGCGCGGTCGGCGCGATACTCCTGCGCGAATCCCAGCACGGCATTGAGGATCACGATCGCGACGATGGCGATCATGTCCTCGGGCTCGCCCACGAGACCGGCGATGAGCGCGGCCACCATCAACACGACGACCATTGTGTCGGCGAACTGCGCGAGCAGCATGCGGAGCACGCTCCGGTGACGTGCGTGCTGCAGCACGTTCTCGCCGTACTCGATCGTGCGGGCCTGCACGACGTCGGCGGTCAAGCCACGCTCGGTGGAACTCTCGAGCGCGGCGAGCGTCTGCTCAATTGATGTCGCGTGCCACGGTAGCGCCTTACGCGGCAAGTTCTTTGCCGGCTTCGCCCTTTCGATAGGTGACGTACAGGTACACGGGGATGTTCAGGTCGCCGAGATGGTGCGTGATGAGCGGTCGGACCTGATCCCAGTCGAGCCCGCCGGCCCCGGTGGCCAGTCGCGGTAGCGCGATACTCTTCACGTCGCCCTTGTCGAGCTCGTGCCGCAACCGCTTGAGCACGTGGTTGACGTTGGGAGTCGACGCGCGTCCCGAGGCCGCCGAGGCGTGATCGCCTTCCTGGGTCATCAGGTTGTAGATCGTGTGGCCATCGGCGCTGCGATAGGTCCACAGCTCACCCGGCTTCGGATGCGCCTGATGCGCGTAATGGCGGAAGTCCTTCGCCATGTTGGGCCACAGCTCACGCAAGGCGAGGGCGAGACCGGCATCGAAGTGGTCGTTCGGCGATACACCATGTGCGATGGCCTGCGCCTTGGTGAGCAGAATGTCGCCGTCCAGTTCGTAAATCACGAGAACTCCTCTGCGTGGTGATTCCTGTCGTGTGGTGCGTGACAGGAAAGGTCCGTGCGCGCGCAGGAGAAGGGAGTCGGTACATCCCTGACATGGGGTGGGGGAACTGCCAACAGCTTAGGAGGCAGGGGGGAGGGTGTCAGGGAGGAGGGGGCAGGACTGCACGCCGTTGCTGCTTCCTCCTTCCTGACACCCTCCCCCCTGCCTCTTAAGCTGTTGGCAGTTTCAACCCATCAATTCACGCTTATCCCCCTAGAACGTTCACGCACCCCTTGGGTGGAGCGGCCAGGCGCTGGTTGCATTCGTCGACCGGGATCGGCACCAGCGGGAAGACGCGGTGGGTGCTGAGCTGCTTCTTGAGCTCGCCGAGACGGTTGTAGCGGCGTGCGTCGACCCAGCGATGGCCGTACTCGAAGAACAACGAGTAGCGGCGGTCATAGAGCATTTCGGTGACGAGATCACCGGAGAAATCGGCTGCCAGTGCCGGCAGTCCACCGGCGTTGGTGCGTACGAAATTCAGATCGGCGATCGCGGCCGCGCGGTTGCCGAGTCCGATGTTCGCTTCGGCGCGAAGGAGGATGAGCTCTTCGTTCCGGATGATCGGGATCGAGGTGACGTTGGTGGGATACACGATCGGACGCACGTTCGAGCTGATGCCCTGCGTGGCCAGATTCACCGTACCCACCACGGCCTTGGTGGTCGCACGCAAGTCACGCGAACCATCCGCGCGCAGTCGCGCCTCGGTGAGGAACTCCGGTACCGCCACGATGGCGCGCGGTGCCGGATCGAACAGCGGGTTGGTCGCGTCGCCCGATGCCGTGCTGTACACATGGTACACGCCCGTGGCGAAGCCCGCCGTGGTGCCGGCGGCGGTGCTGATGAAGGACTCATTCAGCGCTGTCAGGGCGTCGGCCCATCGACCACGGTACACCTCGAGGCGCGCCTTGAGGCCACGGTTAACGCGCAGGAAGTTCGCCGGCGTGTTGAAGCCGGTGAAGCCTGTGGTCAGCGTGAACGGGAACGCCGTGCCGGCTGCGGCCAGATCGGTGCGCGCTTCGTCGAAGAGCGCCGCCGTCTTCGTGTACGCTTCCTCGCGCGTGATGAACGCGCCCTGCACGGTGGGATCCTTGGGCACCTCGAACACGAGGCCGAAGGTGTCACGCACGCGCAGCTGGTTCATGTACTCGAGCGCCATAAACGTCTTTACGAAGCCCTTCACGCCGCTCTTCTGCGCCGCGGTGTAGTCGGGCACGGCGTCGACGACCTCGAGGATCGTGTAGGCCGTGCGCAGATTGCGGTACGAGTTCGACCAACCGGCGTCGGTGCCGAAGCCACCCGGCTCGAGCGGTCCGATGAGCAGCGCGAGCACGTTGCGCGGCTCGGCGCCATCGAGATTCATGATCTCGCGGCCGAAGATGCCGAGGGTGCTGGCCCAGGTGCCGGCGCCGGCACGCGAGCCGGACAACACGCCGGCCACGGTGGTGTTGACGGTCGCGGCGTTCGGCGAGCCTTCCAGCTGCGACGTATTGGGGCTGTTGAAATTCGCGATGTCGGCCGAATTACAGGCGACGATGCTGGCACAGGCGGCTGCGAACAACAGAGTGCGCGCCTGGCGATGACGGAATGTGGTCATGGTCAGAAGTCCAGGCTGAAGTTGAGCCAGTAGCTACGGCTGGCGGGATACGCCGCGAGTTCGCGGTTACGCTGAATGGCGTCGGGCACGCCGCCCGCGCCGAAGTTCTGCGCTTCCGGATCGCCACCGCGGAACTTGGTCCACCAGTACAGATTGCGTCCGCTCAACGAGAGCTTGGCGCCGCTGGCCCCGGCCCAGGTCTTGGCCACCCACTTCTGCGGGATGTCCCACGTGAGGGTGACTTCGCGCAGCTTCACGTACGACGCGTCCTGATAGAAGATGCGCGTAACCTGCAGGTAGTTGGTGCGGCGGACTTCGCCGAGCTTTCGGCCCAAGGCGTCGAGCTCTTCGTAGTCGCGCGAGTTCTGACCGAGGTCGTAGTGCCGCCACGTGCCGTTGGCGAGCATGCCGCCCTTCTGCTGGTCGAGCAGGGCGTACAGCGAGAGGCTCTTGAAGCGCACTTCGTTGCTCAGGCCCGCGCTCCACAGCGGGTTGCCGTCGCCCATCAGCACCGGCACCACGACACGTCCGCCAGCCTGCGGCAGCGTGTCATTGCCGTAGATCTGCGTGGCCGACTTGCCCTGTTCGATGCGCACGGCGCCCGTCTGCAGCGTGCCTAGCAGGAACGGCGCAACCGGAAGGTTCGTGACCTTCGAGCGGCTGGTGCCCCAGTTGAGGCGCGCGTTCCAGCCCCACGTGGGCGTCTGAATCGGGAACGCGTTGATGGAGACTTCGGCACCCGTGACCTGCATCTCGGCGCCGTTCGACGTTTCGCTGCTGAAACCCGACGTGGGTGCCAGCGTGCGTGTGATCAGCAGGTCGGAGATGTTGCGACGGAAGCCCGTGACTGCGAAGGTGCCGCGATTGCGGAACACGTTCAGGTCGAGACCGGCTTCGAGCTCACGCTGACGCTCGGGGCGAAGATCCGACGACGCGCGCACACTGCCCACGCGGAAGGCGCCGAGTCCACCGACGCTCGAGAGATCGAGGTTCGTGAACTTCTGCCCGTAGAGCGGCTGGTTACCCGTTTCGCCGTACGCCAGGCGGATCTTGGCTTCGTCCACCAAGCCGGGGGCGAGATCGGTGAAGCGGTACGACGTGGCGGCCTTCGGGAAGAGGAAGAACTTTTTCACGTCACCGTTGTTGCTGCTGCGGTCGGCGCGGGCACCGGCCGTGAAGAGCAGCTTGTCGCGCCACAACATTTCCGTCTGCGCGAACACGCCGAAGTCTTCGACGCGCAAGCGCGACTCGTCGACGTCGCGCACCGTACCCGACGTCACGACTTCGAGACCGCCCAATAGGTTCTGCGCCGAGGCGCGCGTCTGGTTCAGGTCGCGCTCTTCGAACTGCGTGCCGAGCTGCGAGGTGATCTTGAGCGAGGACTGCGGCGTCCACCCGTGTACGAGATTCAGGTTCAGGTTGCGCTGAATGTTCGTGGTCTTCGAATTGGCCGACGTACCGGGCAGGCCGTCTACCGGCTCGTACTGCAGCGTGGGCGGCGAGTAGATCAGGTTCGACTGGTTGAGCAGGTCGACGCCACCGTACGCGATGAACTGCAGGGTGTTCTTGTCGCTGGCGAGCAGGTCGGCCGTGAGGCGCGACGTGGTGATGTTACGCCACACGTTCTCGCCGTTCTTGAACTGGTCGATCGTCTGCAGCGGGTTGGACGGGTAGAACTGGTTCACCGGCCACGTGCCGTCGGCATTACGCCGAAGATCCAGGAAGCTCGGGATCTTGGTGAGCGAGTAAGCGATCGAGTTGCCGGCGTTGTCGTTGCCGAACAGGCCGCGGTCGTTCGCGTTGTTCAGGATCTCGTTGCCGACCTGCAGGTTGAGCCGCTTGGAGATGCGCTGGTCGAGATTGATGCGCGCGCTGGTCTTGCGGGCGAAGGTATTCGCGACGATGCCGTCCTCGTTGCGACGGCTGATCGACATGAAGTACTTGGTGTCTTCGCTGCCGCCGCTCACGTTCAGCGACACGTCCGAATTCATCGGACGGTTGCCGTAGGCCAGCGTCTCGTAGTCGAGTACGCGGTTGGCATCGTAGAACGGCGTGATGCCGGCGCCGAACACGGTCACGGCATCGGCCAGCGTGTTGAATTTGCGCGAGCCGTTGCGGTACGCGAGCTCCGACGTGCCGCCGCCCAGGCGCAGCGAGAACTTCGGCTTGCCGGCGCGACCACGCTTGGTGGTAATGATGATGACACCGCCCGACGCCTTCGATCCGTAGATGGCGGCCGCCGCCGATCCCTTCAGGATGTCGACGTTCTCGATGTCGTTCGGATTGAGGTCGGCGATGCGGTTGACCGGATTCTCCTGATTACCGACGGAGATGCCGGTGCCCGCGGCGCGCGTCACCTTGTTCGTGCCGGAGCCGATGGAGACGTCGGAGACGATGACACCGTCGATGACGTACAGCGGCTGGGCGGATCCGAGAATGGACGAGATGCCGCGGATGCGGATGCGATTGCCGCCACCGGGCGCGCCGGTGGACTGCGAAATCTGCGCGCCGGCGATCTTGCCCTGGAACGCATTCTCAATGGACTGCGACGACACCTTGTTCACGTCGGCGCCGCTCACGGTGGCCACGTCATTGGCGAGGTTGCGGCGCGAGATGCCGGTGGCCTGACCGGTGACGACGACCTGATCGAGATTAAGCACGTCTTTCTTGAGCACGATCTCGAGGCTGCTCTGCGATGCGCCGACGGTGATGCGGGTCATCGGATAGCCGAGGCGACGCACCATGAGGACCACTTCGCGGGCGGGGACGTTCACGAGGGTGAACGAGCCGTCGTCACGTGAGAGCGCACCGAGCGCGGTGCCAGTGACCTGTAGCTGCGCCGCGGCGATGGGTGCTCGCGATCCTTCTTCGAGCACTTTGCCGCTGATCGTGCGCGTCTGCGCGGCGAGTGGAGCGGCCAAGAGCGCGAGGGCGGCGGCCAGCAGGCCTCCGCGCGCGAATACTCCGGTCATCAGGAATTCCTCCATCGGGGGGTGGTCATCATTGCGGTAGGATGTTGAGTGTGAGTTGCGACGGTCGGGCGGCTGAACGGAAGATGGTCATGGTAGCAGACTGGAAGTCAGAATCTTTTGCCTGGTAAATATTGGGTACGAAGCGCTGGGGATTGCGATCGACGGCGGGATACCACGTGCTCTGCACGTG
>CANHJV010000106.1 GCA_947461225.1 Gemmatimonadota bacterium
ACCGGCGGCAGCGGCTCCTTGGTGGCGCGATCGTTCTTCCACGTGGACAGCAATCGCATCGCCTCTTGCACCGCCCGCTCCAACTGCGGGTCGCGACCGGCGATCACATCCTTCGGAAAGTTCTCGACATCGATATCGGGCGCCACGCCTTCGTTCTCCACAGCGAACTTGTCGTCGCGGGAGAAGAATCCGAATCGCGGGGCGATCATCGAGCCGCCGTCCACGAAATTCGGCGTATCGGTCGTGGCCACCAGTCCGCCCCACGTGCGCGCACCGACCAGCGGGCCCAGCTTGCGCCGCTTGAACATGTACGGCATCAAGTCGCCGCCCGATCCCGCCATCTCGTTGATGATCATCACCTTCGGCCCCCAGATCCCATTCGCGGGGCTCGTGAACGGGTACCGATCGCCCACCGGATTGTTGAAGTAGCCATCGTAGTCACGCCCCAGCAGATCGACGATGTAGTCGGCCGCCGAACCGCCTCCGTTGTAGCGCTCGTCCACGACGACGCCCTGACGGTCCTGCTGCGCGAAATAGTAGCGGTTGAAGCTGGTGTAGCCAGGCTGACCGGTGTTGGGGAGATACACATAGGCCAGCTTGCCACCCGACAGCGAATCCACTGTGCGTCGGTTGGACTCCACCCACGCGCGGGTACGGAGCCCCTGCTCGTTCGCAATCGGCAGCACGGTTACCGTGCGCGCCCCCTGCAGATCGGGACGCGAATTCACCGTGAGCACCGTCTGCCGGTTGGCCGTGCCGTCGAGCAAGCGATACAGGTTGTCCGGTGCCCGCAGTTCGACGCCGTTGATCGCCAGCACATAATCGCCGGCGCTCACGTTCACGCCCGGCACCGCCAGCGGCGCCCGCAACTCCGGATTCCAGCTCTCGGCGTCGTAGATGCGCGCGAGACGATAGCGCCCGTTGTCGATCGTAAAGTCGGCGCCCAACAGCCCGCCGGTGTTAGCCGGCACATCAGGGATGTCGCCACCGCGCACATACGAGTGCCCGATGGCGATCTCGGCACCCATGTTGTCGATCAGATAGTTCAGATCCGCGCGGTGATTCACATGCGCCAGCAGCGGCTCATACATCTGCTTCACCGCCGGCCAGTCGGCGCCGTGCGCGTTCTTCACGTACAGATTATTGCGCTGATTCCGCCAGCCTTCGTTGAAGATCTGCCGGAACTCTTCGCGCGGATCGATGTACGCCCGCAGCGATGCCGCGAGACGACCCGTACCGGCCGCCGGCACCGCGCGGTCGGCATCCACCAGATAGAGTCCGCCCTGCGCTCCCCCGGTGCGGTACAGCAGCTTGCGACCATCCGCGCTCACCACGTACTGCGCCACCCCCATCACGAACGGTGTCGCGCGACGCGTGGACAGCTGGAAGCGATGCAACGTACTGCCGCCGCCGTTCGCGCCCCCGGTACCCGTGGCCGGCACCGACTCGAGGAAGAACACCGAGCCCGCCGGACCGGCGCGCAGTTCGCTGTAGTCGCGTTCGGCCACGCCCGGCACGGCAATAATGCGCTGCTGAATGCCGTCGAAATCGATGCGGACCGCGCGCGGCGTGATCACTGTGGCCGGCCGCGTGCTGTCAGCGCGTGCCGCCGCCGGCGCCGCGGCGCTATCACCGCGCGTGCGCGCCGCTTCTTCATCGCTCTCCGGCAGCAATGGCGACGCGTCACTCTTCGCCAGCACGGTGAGATACAACGACCGCGTTTCCGGACGATCGTACTTGGACATGTCCAGCAGCGACGAGTTCAGCGCGAAGTTCGTCGACGCCAGGAACCACAAATACGTGCCACCCGCGTCCCACGCCGGCGCCGTGGCATCGGCGAGGCCGTCGGTGATCTGCTTCACCGCACCCGTCTCCGCGTCGTACACAAAGATCGCGCGGAACAGCGACTTGAGTCGCTTCGGATACGCCATATAACGCGAATCAGGGCTCCACACCGGCACGATCGACCGGTCCGCCATGAAGTACGGATCGGTATCGGCCACCTTGGCCTGCCCGCTCGCCACGTCCACCATCCAGATGCGGAAGTGCGTATCCTGGAATGCGATGCTGCGGCCGTTCGGCGACCAGCTTGGCGAGTACGGACGACTCGGCTCGGGCAGCGTGATCTCGCGACGCGCGCCCAATCCATCCTGCGGTGCGATCACGAGTTTGTACTCACCGCTGGCATCACTGAATAATGCGAGTGACTTGCCGTCCGGCGACCACACCGGCGCGATCTCGGCCGCGCCACTCGTGTTCGTCATGTTGCGCACATCGCCCTTCTCGGCGGGGATCGTGAAGATCTCACCGCGCGCTTCCACCGCCGCCCGCTTGCCCGTGGCCGACAGCGCGAGGCTCGTGATGCGCGACGCGACGTCCTTCCACGACGCCATCATCCACGGGAAGTCGCCGGTCGCGGTGATGTTCACGACACGCGCTCGGCCCGTCTTCGCGTCGAGCTCGTGCACGTACCCGGCCTGCTCGAACACCACCGTGCCCCCCGACGCGTCGAGCGACTTCACATCGAAGTCTCGAAACTTCGTGACCTGTACCAACTGCTTCGACTTGGTGTCGTACGAGAACACATTCGACACCCCATCACGATCCGACAGGAAGTACACGGCGTCGTTCACCCACACCGGGTCCATTTCCTTCGAGTTCGCAAACGGTGTGGAGTCGAGCGCAAAGCTCTTGAGGTCGAGAATCCAGATCGGCTTGTTCTGTCCGCCGCGATAATTGCGACGCTCTTCATCCCACGAACTCGGCATGCGGTACGCCACGCGATTGCCGTCGGCCGAGAGCTTGCCCTGATAGGCGCGCGGCATCGGCATCGCGGTTTCCACGCCACCGGTGACCGGCACGGTCCAGAAGCGCGGCGCGGCATTCGGCGCCCACGTCGCCCGCGGGCTCGCGAACATCACGGCCTTTCCATCGGGCGTCCAGCCTTGCACCATGTCGGCCGTGGGATGCCACGTGAGTCGCTTCGGCTGGCCGCCACCGACCGGCACCGTGTACACGTCGGTGTTGCCGGCATACTCGGCGCTGAACGCGATCAGGGTGCCGTCGGGGGAGAGCTTGGGGTTCTGCGTCTGCCCCTGGAAGCTGGTGAGACGACGGGCGGCGCCGCCGGCCCGCTCGACCACCCAGATGTTATTCGCATACGCGAACGCGATGTGCTGCGCGCTCACACTTGGCGTGCGCAGCAACCGGGTACCGGACTGCGCAGCAAGGGGAGCCGCTGATACGGCGAGAAGAGCGAGCGCAGGAAGCGCTGCACAGGAGCGGGCGATCAATCGTGACATAAGGACGCCTGAGGGAGCCGCGGGATCGGGAGGGAACACACCGAGCACAAGCATCAATTTTATGCGGAGCGCCGGCGCGCAGTTAGCCCGTATGGCAAAACGACCCCCCGTATTCGACCTCAGGCACATACCGCGGGGGGGGCGAAGGGGAACACGGGCGACCACTGACGGGAATAACAGGCGAGGAATGACGCGCATCATCGTACGTCGGGTAGCGCGGGATGGGATGCACGTGCTACGCTCACGGCTAGACCACACAAGCCCACCGCTCGGTTGCCAATGCCCCACTGCCCGTCCCACCGGACCGTTGCACCATCCACGTGGCGTCTGCTCCTTGCGCTGTCCGCCGGGGCCTTCGTGCCGCGCGCCGACGTGGCCGCGCAGGTCACGACGCCGGTGCTCACCGGCATCGTGAAGGGCGTTGTGGTAACCGAAGGGCGCACGCCACTGGTCGGGGCGCAAATCCGCTTTGGCACTGCGGCCGACGCGGCCGAATCCGACGATGCCGGTCAATTCACGGCCGCCCGGGTGAGCGCCGGCTCGCTGTGGCTGCGTGTCCGCCGCATCGGATACCGGCCGGAATCGCTGCTGGTTACGGTCGTGGCCGGCGAAACGGTCGAGCCCACGGTCGTGATGAAGCAGATTGCCCAAAACATCGCGGCGGTACGCGTGGTTGGCCGACGCGACCTCACCGGGCCTATGGCGGGCTTCTACAAACGCTTGCAGGCGGGCGGTGGCCGCTTCTTCACGCAGGCCGATGTTGTCAAACGTCAGCCAGCCAAGATGACGGATCTCCTGCGATCCGTGCCGGGCATCCGGATTGAGTCGCGCGGCTTTGACAACAAAGTGCGTATCCGCGGCAGCCGATGCTCGCCGCTCATCTGGCTGGACGGCCAGGGACTGTTTGCCGGTGAGTTCGACCTCGATTCGGTCGACCCGTACTCGTTCGAGGGCATCGAGGTCTACAGTGGCCCGGCCAGCGTGCCGGTCGAGTTTCAAGGCAACCAGCGCGTGAGCAGCAGCTGCGGCACGATCATATTGTGGTCGCGCCGTGGTGAACTTCGTGCGAAGAAATTGAAGACCGGCGAACCCACGCCGTCCGCCATCATCGCGAAACTGCTCGAAGAGGCCCAGATCTTCACCGTGGCGGATGTCGAGAGTGCGGCACGCGTCGACTCCGCGTCGATCATTCGGCCGTTTTATCCCGACTCGCTGTTCGATGCTCAGGTGGCGGGCGAGCTCATTGCCGAATTCGTCGTCGGGACGAACGGCGAAGCGGTCATGGAGACGTTCAACTCGATTACGACCACGCACCGTTCACTGGTGGAGCCGGTCCGTCGCGCGGTGCGTGAGCAGCGCTTCGTGCCGGCCGTGCGTAAGGGTCGCGTTGTGCAGCAACTCATGCAGCTGCCGTTCACGTTCATTCCCGATTCTACCGCTCGCCGCCGCCGCTAACGCTATGCCTACTTCAATCCCCCGTACGCCCCTCGGCGCGATCGTCCTCGCCGGCTCCCTACTGCTCGCGTCCTCGGCGTCGGCACAAACGCTGGTGGAGATCGGGAAGACGTCGGTCGGCACCCCGGTGTTTCTCGAGGCGAAGTCGGTCACGCGGAGCAATGGCATCGTCACGGCGACCGTGCGCGTGAGGCTACAGCCGCCTCTCAAGCATGCGCTAGGTGACCTACGCAGTTCGCGCACCATCGCGATGATCGACTGCACCAAGCAGACCGTAGCGACGAAGGAGAGCTGGTACTATCTCGACGACGCCGGCAAGAAGGTCGGTATGCATAAAGAGGTGAAGCTGCCCGGCTTTGGTCCGTCGTTCAAAGGGTCGTTGGCGGACGTCGCGATGCGACATGTCTGCGCGACTCCCCAACCGCGCTGACCAGAATACCGGCGATCACGAGCGCGGCGCCCGCCATTCCGAGCAGCGACAACCGCTCGCCCCACACCACGTACGCGGCCACCACCGCGATCACCGGCTCCAGCGTGGCAATCGTGGCCGCTCGCGCCAAGGGGAGCCGCTTCACCCCCTCAGCGTAGGCCAGATAGGCCGCGTACGTGCTCACGATGGCCAGCGCGGCGATGCCGCCCCACGCGGCCGGACGCATCGACCCGATGGTGACGAAGGGGAGCATCGTGATGGCGCCAGTGCCGAGCGCCCATGACAGGACCCTCGCCGACGCGTTGCGCGAAAAGAGCCGTCGCCCCAGGAGGTAGTACAGCGCATACGTGGCTCCCGAGAGCAGCCCCCATCCCACGGCGCCGGCGGACCCGTGCATCGCCCCCTGCGCGCTGGCGATCACGACCACCGCCACACCACTCAGCGTAAGCGCCAGGGACAGCGCGGCGCGAGCGCTCACCCGCTCGTGGAAGAACAGGCGGCCGCCGATCGTGACCCAGATCGGCGCCGAGTACAGCAGGATCGCCGAGAGCGCCGCCCCGCCCTGCTCGATGCTCTTGAGATAGGCGAGATAGAACACCGCCACCCCAGCCACCCCCAGGACGAGGGCCGCGGGACGATCGGCGCGGCGGAGCGGCTCAGCCCGCAGAATGGCCGCATGCAGCGTGAACAGCACGGCGGCGATGGTCGCGCGCCAAAACGCGATCGTGAGTGGCGGTACACCATCGGCCAACGCCACGCGGGCCATGACACCCAGCAGCCCCCAACCGAACGCCGCCAGCAGAATGGCGAGCGTGCCGCGGCGTAGGGAAGCGGAAGTTTCGGACGTCATCGTGCGGAATCTAGCAGCCGACACGGTGGCGCCCCATGTTGCCTGCATCCCGCCCGTCGTCCTCCGCTTAGCCCCCGTGCGTATGCCGCGCTCTCTGCAGGCTCGCTGCTCGCTCGCCCTCTCGCTCGTGACGGCGCTCTCGCCATTGGCGCGCGCGCTGCCGGCGCAATCCGATCCCGGCTTCAGCGCGCTGCATTGGCGCGCCATCGGCCCTCTTCGCGCCGGCCGCGCCCGCGCGCTCTCCGGCGTCCCCTCGCAGCCCAGCGTGTTCTACGCCGGCTTCGACAACGGCGGCGTGTGGCGCAGCACCGACTACGGCTCGAACTGGGTGCCGCTATTCGACGAGCAGTCCACCGGCTCGATCGGCGCGATTGCGGTCGCGCCATCGAATCCGAACATCATCTACGTGGGCAGCGGCGCCGGCATCATCCGCCCCGATCTCGCCGTCGGCGACGGCATGTATAAGTCGGTCGACAACGGAAAAACCTGGGCGCACCTGGGGCTGCGCGAATCGCAGATGATCGCGATGGTCGACGTCGATCCGACCGATCCCAACCGGCTGTTCGTGGCGGCCCTCGGTCACCCGTACGGCCCCAACAGCGAGCGCGGCGTCTTCCGCTCGCTCGATGGCGGCACCTCGTTTCAGCGCGTGTTGTACAAGGACGACTACACCAGCGCCAACGACGTGCGCATCGACCCCAAACACCCCGACATCGTGTACGCCACGCTCTGGCAGCAGCAGCAGAGCTTCATCGAGGGCCAGGGCTTTGGCGGGGGCGGCAACGGCATCTTCAAGTCCACCGACGGCGGCACCACCTGGAAGCCGCTCACGGTCGGCCTCCCGTCGATCCTGCAGGCGAACATCGCGCTCGCCCCCGGCAACCCGAACGTGCTGTACGCGATGGTGGCCGCCGCACCGCCCGCCGGCTCGCCCGCTGGCGCGTCGGGACCGATCGGGTTCTATAAGTCCACCGATGCCGGCGAGCACTGGTATCTCGCCGTCAACGGTCCCGCGTCGGCCGTGGGCGCCGCGCCGACGTTCGTGGACAATCGTCCGCTGGCGCGCATCGGTGGTGGTGACCTGCCCACCATCACCGTCGACCCGAGCAACGAGAACGTGGTGTACAGCGCGTCCACGGTCATGTGGCGCACCGAAGACGGCGGGCTCACCTGGTCGGCCGTACGCGGCGCACCGGGCGGTGATGATTATCAGAAAATCTGGGTGAATCCGAACAATCCCGATCTCATTCTCGCCGTAGCCGACCAGGGCGCCGTGGTGTCAGGGAATCGCGGCGCGTCATGGAGCAACTGGTACACGCAGCCCACCGCCGCGATGTATCACGTCACCACCGACAACGCGTTCCCGTATCGCGTGTGCAGCGGGCAGCAGGACTCCGGCTCGGCGTGCGTGAACAGCCGCTCCGACGACGGGCGCATCACGTTCCACGATTGGCACCCGGTGAACATTCAGGAGTACGGCATCGCCGCGCCGGATCCGCGTGATCCCGATGTGGTGTTTGGTAGTCAGCGCACGAACGTGTCGAAGTACGATCGCCGCACGGGCCAGACAGTGCTCGTGGGTCCCGATCTGTCGGTGCGCGGCCCCAACGGCGAAAACTTCGGCCGCAACGTGCGCACCATGCCGCTGCACTTCTCACCAGTGAACCCCGACCTGCTGTTCTACGCGTCGAACGTGGTATGGAAGACGCTCGACCGCGGCCAGAGCTGGACGCGCATCAGCCCCGACCTCGCGCGGCAAACGTGGGCCGTGCCGGCCACCGCCGGCCAGTACGCCAGCTCGGTGACGCCGGCGCCCGCCGGTGCAATTACGGCGCTGTCGCCGTCGCCACGCAGCGCAGGCGTGCTCTGGGCCGGTACCGACGACGGACAGGTACAGGTCACGACCAACGGTGGGACGTCGTGGAAGAACGTCACGCCCGCCGCGATCAAGCCGTGGACGCGCATCTACAACATTGAGGCTGGCCACTTCGATGCCGGTACCGCGTACATCGCGGCAAATACGTTCCGCCTCGATGATCTGCGTCCGCACTTTTATCGCACGCACGACGGCGGCGCCACGTGGACCGAGATCAGCAACGGGCTGCCGGGGAATGCGCCGGCCAACGCCATCCGCGAAGATCCGAAGGTGAAGGGGCTGTTGTATGGCGCCACCGACACCCAGGTGTGGGTCTCGTTCGACGACGGCGATCACTGGGAATCGTTGCGTATCGACATGCCGGCCATCGCTGTGCGCGATCTGCAGATCAAGGACGACAGCACGTGTCTGTGCAGCGATCTGATCGCCGGCACGCACGGCCGCGGTTTCTACATTCTCGACAACGTCACACCACTGCGACAAATGGCGGCGGCGCGTACGGCCGCCGCGGCGCGCGCCGCGTACTTGTTCAAGCCCGCCACGGCCGTGCGCGTGCGCTTCGCGACCAACGATCCCACGCCGTGGCCGCCGGAGATGCCGTCGGGGGAAAGCGCGCCATCCGGTGTGTTCATCGACTACATGCTACCGGCCAAACCGTCGTCGCCGATCACGCTCGAAATTCTCGACGCCAGCGGCAAACTCGTGCGCTCGTACTCCAGCGCGCAGCTGGCGCTCGATCCGCATCCATATCGTGATCGCGCGCGCTACAATGAGGTGTGCAAGAAGACGCCAACCGCGCCGTACTGCGGACTCCCGCTCTACTGGCCCGGCCCGCCGCAGGCGTTGTCCGACACCGCGGGGCTACATCGCTTTACCTGGGATCTCCACTTCGATCCCGTTACCCCGGAAGATGCCATTCCACAGGGCGACGACGACGCCACCGGTGCCGTGCCGGGTCGCACGCTGCCGGTGGTCAACGCGCCGTGGGCCCCCCCTGGCCGCTACACCGTGCGCCTTACGGCCAACGGCACGCGCTACGAGCAGCCGCTCACGCTGCGGCTCGACCCACGCGTCAAGACGCCCGCCGCTGGCCTCGCGCGCCTGCATGCGCTCAGCACCGAGATGTACCGCGGCGCCGTGGACACGCACCGCGCCTTCGTGCAGGCCCGCGGGCTGATCACGCAGCTGGACGCGATGAGCGGTGCCGACGTCGACGCGCTCAAGGCGAAGCTCGAAGCCGTCGCGCCATCGTCGGCCACCGCCCGCAACATCCGCGGCTTCCGTCGTCGCGGCGCGACCACCACGGCGGCGTCCCTGGAGAGCGCCAGCACCGCGATGCTGGCCGCCGCCATGGCCATGCACAACGCCGACGTGGCGCCCACCGCCACCCAGGTGGCAGCCTGCGCCGCAGCGCGCGCCATGGGGGTCAGCGTATTACCCACATGGAACACGCTGCGCACCACGGGCATCGCCGCGTTCAACAGTAAGCGCAAGGCCGCCGGGCTCCCCACTCTCACGCTCCCCTGATCCATGTCTGCACGCGCTACGCTCCGCACGACGCTCCGCGTTGCCGTCCTTGCGTCGGTCACCCTGCTCGGCGCCTGCGCGTCGAGCAGCGCCGCGCGTCCGCTCACGCCGGCGCAACTCGCGGCGCAGGACGGTGGCATTCCGCCGTATACGAAGGCGGATGTCGCCTTCATGCAGGGCATGATCAGCCACCATGCCCAGGCTGTGACCATGTCGTCGTTCGCCGACGCGAACCGCGCGAGCTCAGAGGTGCGCGTGTTGGCCGGACGGATTACCGTGGCCCAGACCGACGAAATCGCCTTCATGAAAACCTGGCTCGGCAAACGCAAGCAGTCCGTGCCGGCCGGCGACATGGAGGCCATGGCCCATGCGCATCACGCGGGCATGGACATGTCGAGCATGAGTAGCAGCAGCATGAGCAGCATGATGCCCGGCATGCTCACTACCGCCCAAATGGACACGCTCAAGTCGGCGACCGGCGCAGCATTCGACTGGTACTTCCTGACGTTCATGATCCAGCATCACCGCGGCGCGATCAGCATGGTCGATGAACTCATGAGCGCCAAAGGCGCGGCCAACGACGATGACGTGTTCAAGTTCGTGTCCGACGTGGTGGCCGATCAGAGCACCGAGATCGACCGGATGGAGTTGATGCTCAAGTCCCGCCCGCGCCCATAATCCCCGCCGCTCGCCCCCTTCACTTACTCCAACACCCCCCGATGCCAACGCCCCATCGCTCGCTGTTCGGCGGCGCCCTGCTCCTCGCCGTCGGTGCCACTGCTGCCACCACGCTGCACGCGCAGCCCAAACCCGACCCGCGTGTCGGCCTCAAAGCCGGGTGGTTCGACGCCGGTGAAGCCGCGTGGAACATGAAGCTCGTGTCCACCACGAAACCCTCGGAATCCTTCCTCAACATGAGCACGCCCGGCGACGCGCGGCTCAAGAACTCCGATCTCGCCTTCAGCGGTAACTTGGTGTTCCAGGGCAACTACAGCGGCTGGCAGGTCTGGGACATCGCCAATCCGCGGAAGCCGAAACTTCGCACCGCGTTCGTGTGCCCTGGCTCGCAGAGTGATGTCACCGTATACGGCAACCTGCTCTTTGTGTCGGCAGAAGCCGTGAGCGGGCGCGTTGACTGTGGCCTCGGTGGGGTCGAAGCCGAAGTCAGCAAAGATCGCGCGCGCGGCATCCGCATCATCGACATCAGCGATGTCGAACATCCGAAAACGATCACCACGGTTCAGACCTGCCGCGGCTCGCACACCAATACGCTCGTCACGGATCCGAAGGATCCGGACAACGTGTACGTGTATGTCTCCGGCTCGGCCGGCGTGCGTTCCAGTGAGGAACTGGCCGGTTGCTCGGCACTCTCTCCCGATGTCGATCCGAACTCGGCGCTCTTCCGCATCGAAGTGATCAAGGTGCCGGTGAAGAATCCGGCCGCAGCTGCGATCGTGAGCTCCCCACGCATCTTTGAAGGGCTCACCGAAGCCACGCGCCATGGTGAAGCGGCGGGCGATCGTCGCGAACGTCCGGCCGGGACGCCGGCGCGCCCCTCGGTCGCGGGCCGCGGCCCCACCCAGTGCCATGACATCACCACCTATCCGGCCGTCGGTCTCGCCGGTGGTGCGTGCAGCGGCTACGGCATCCTGCTCGACATCCGCGACATCACGAACCCGAAGCGCATCTACGCGGCCGCCGACACCAACATGTCGGCGTGGCACTCAGCCACGTTCAGCAACGACGGCAGCAAGGTGCTCTTCTCCGACGAGTGGGGCGGTGGTTCGTCGCCACGCTGCCGCGCCACCGACAAGGTCGAGTGGGGTGCCGACGCGATCTTCGTACGCAACGGCGACAAGCTCGACTTCAAGAGCTACTTCAAGCTCCCCGCCGCGCAGACAAACAACGAGAACTGTGTCGCGCACAACGGCTCGCTCATTCCGATTCCCGGCCGCGAAGTCATGGTGCAGTCCTGGTATCAGGGCGGCATCAACGTGTTCGACTGGACCGATCCGAATCACGCCTTCGAAGTGGCGTACTTCGACCGTGGACCGATGGACTCCACCGCACTCGTCAGCGGCGGTCACTGGTCGGCCTACTGGTACAATGGCCTGATTTACGGGTCGGAGATCGCCCGTGGTCTCGACGCGTGGGAACTCACGCCCAGTGAATTCCT
>CANHJV010000107.1 GCA_947461225.1 Gemmatimonadota bacterium
GCGTCCTTCGGCATGATGATCACCGAACGCATACCCAGCAGCGAGGCACTGTAAGCCACGGCTTGCGCGTGATTCCCGGAGGAATACGCCACCACGCCGCGCGAACGTTCGTCGTCGGTGAGTTGCAGCAGACGATTGAGTGCGCCGCGCAACTTGAATGAGCCGGTGTGCTGCAGTACTTCGGCCTTGAGCAACACGCGGCCGCCGGCGCGCGCGTCGAGAGCCGGAGACATCAACAGGGGCGTGACCTGAGCGTGCGGCGCGATGCGGGCGGCAGCGGCACGGATATCGTCGATCGTCGGGACGGCGGGGAGGGTCGTGGGCATGTGGAATAATCCACTCCCGCGCGCACCGACGAAAGACGCGGCCGATCAGCGCGGTGCCGCCGCGCGACGCTGCCGCTCGCTGCCACAGGTGATCGCCCGCTCGAATCGCGTGCGCGGACGCAGCACGTACCCATCCGCCAGCCCGGAGTCGACGGCGGAGCGGGCGGCCAGATACTGGGCCGGGCAGGGGGCCCACAGCGCGTCGTCCATGGCGGTGGCCACCGGCGTGGGAATGCCGGTAAACACCCAGAGCATGGCGATGAACATCACCGCCACCGCGAAGATCGCCACGAGGCGCCCGATGCGCCGGATGCGGCGCGGCGCGGGGTCGCCCGGGCGCGGCGCGAAGTGCATGGGATGATCGGATCGCTCGGGCATACAGCAATATGTCCGCGGGGACGGTCGCTCCGCTGCCCTTGTCCGCGCACGCTCGAGGCGGCCGTACACCGACGTCGCCGCCGGCCCTGCCGCATGGTGTCGTGGTGGCGCCGCATCAGCTGCTCTCGGCCGCGGCCGATGTGGTGGGGTGGTAGATTCTCGTATCGAGTCTGCCCCCCTGACGCCCAGCCGAGTGTGTCGCCCATGCTGCTTGCTGTCCGCCTGCTCGCGACGATGGTCGCCTTTTCGTTGCTCTCCGTGTGCGCCGCGGATGAGCTATCGGCGCAACGGACACCCATCCGGGTACGCATCCCCGGCAACGTGCAATGGACGTCGATCGACCCGGTGAGTATCGAACCGGCATCCGTGCCTGCATCGTCCGTGCGGACCTATCAGGCCGCCATGGCCGCCCTGCACGAACTCAAGGTCCCGGTCGATGTCGATGAGCCAGCGAACGGACTGCTGGGCAGCGGCGGCTTCACGCTGGTCCGGACACTCGGCCGCGAGCGCCTCTCGAAGTACCTCGACTGCGGCACCGACGTCGGCGGCGCCAATGCCGACCTGCGGCGCGTCGCGATGGCCTTGTTCGTCTGGATCGACTCGATCGGTCCGGTGTCGTCGCAGGTGAAGGTCGGCGTGCTCGCCAGCGCTCGCGATCTCCAGGGCGTGTCCAAGACGGTGCTGCAGTGTGGGTCGACCGGAGCGCTCGAAGCGATGCTGGCCGACGAGATTCGCAAGCGTGCGGTGATGCCCGCGGTGTGACCGTACATTCGGGCACCCCGTGCCCTCAACATGCCCTGCCGAGTTTGCTCATGCCGCCGTTCATGCCGCCGTTCATGTCCTGGTCTGCCCGTGCGATGATGTCGGTCGCGATCGTGGCGCTCGCCGGCGTCGCCGCGCTGAGACCGCTGTCCGCGCAGACGCCGCCGATTCGGTTGCGTCTTCCCGGCTATTTCACGCCGATGTCGGTGGATTCGGTCGCGATGCCGCCGGTGGTCGTGCGCGCGTCGCGCGAGGTCACGTACAAGGCCGCGAACGCCGTGCTCACCGAGCTCAAGATCCCCGTGACCACGCAGGATCCGGCGTGGCGCGTGTTAGGCAGCGGCAGCGCGAGCATGATCCGCAAGCTCGGGCGTGAGCGCCTGTCGGCGTACCTGAACTGTGGATCGGGCATGAGTGGGTCGCACGCCGACGGCTGGCGGGTGACGATGGCCGTGTTCGTCTGGCTCGAGCCCGTGACGGCCACGGAAACGCGCATCCGGGTCGGCATGCTCGCCGGCGCGCAGGATGTGGAAGGGGTTTCGAAAGACCCGGTGGCCTGTGGCTCATCGGGTGTATTTGAAGCACAACTTGCCGAGATGATTCAGAAACGCGTCGCGCTGTTCTGATCAGCGCGTGACGGTTGGGAGCAACGGGACCGGTCCGTCAGTGTGCAGGTCTATTGCGCCCGTGTGCAGCAGGAAGCAGGTGGCGCCACTGCCGCTCATCATCCCGATCGCCGGGGCGCCGCCGCGCTGTGTCTCGCTCGCGATCTCCCGGAAGCGCGGCAGGATACCGGCCACGCCGGTGTGCATGTCGCTCACGATGGGTTCGAAATCGTTCGCGGCGAGCGCGGCGATCGATGCCCACGACGAGAACGCGCCCGCCGGATAGGTGAACGCCGACACGACGTCGCCGCGTGCTTCGCGGGCCCGCGCGAAGGCACCGTAGGCGGCGCCCGTGTTCACACCATCGGCGAAGACGGCCAGTTGCACCGTTGCCGTTGGGAGCGCCGGCAACGGCATCAGTCGATCACCGCGCCCCCACGCCCAGGCCAGTGATTCGCCGCTCACGAGAAACGGCACGTCGGCGCCGAGCGAGCCCGCGATCTGCAGCAACCGCGCCATGCCGAGCGGCGTGGGACTCAACGCCTCGAAGGCACGCAACACGGCCGCCGCGTCGGCGCTGCCTCCACCGAGTCCACCGCCCACCGGGATGTGCTTTTCGATCGCGATTGCCCAGCCCGTGTTCCATCCGCTCGCCGTGGTGTACGCCACGGCGGCACGCCACGCGAGGTTCTGCTCAACGGGGCCGAGTCCACCAGCGGGCATGGTCGGACCGGCGCAGGTGAGTGACGGGGCCATCGTGCCGACGCGCACGTGCACGAGGTCATGCAGCTCAAGCAACTGGAACAGCGTTTCGATGCCGTGGTAGCCACTGGCTTCACGGGCGAGGATACGCAGCACGAGGTTGATCTTGGCGTGTGCGCGCTCGGTGCGGGATTCACGGGTCATGGATGGTCGATCGGCGCGAGTTCGGTGCTTTTTCCACTCAGGGTACCCACGCTCAGGCCGAGGCGGGCGAAGTACACGGCGCCGATGATCGTGATCGGGATGAAGCTGAGCAGGTGATACGCGAGCGCCCAGCTCACGGCGAGTTGGTCGCCGATGCCATACACGGCCAAACCGAGCACCGACGACAGTTCGAACACGCCGAAGAAGCCGGGTGAACTCGGAAGCGCCACGGCCAGCGCGACCACCCCTTGCAGGAAGAACGCGGCGCTCAGCGGCACGTCCATGCCGACGGCCAGAAAGCCGATGTACATCGCCAGCGCGTTCACCGCCCAGTGCGCGATAGCCCACGCGAGCACGGCCAGAAAGCGACGGCCGTCACGCAGCACGGCCAATCCGCCCATGGCGTTTTCGACGAAGCCCACCACGACATCCTCGAAGCGTGGCAGCACGCGATGCGCCACCCATCGCACGATCGACAGCACACGTGGCGCCTGCATCACCATGGCGTAACACACCACGAGCAGCGCCAGCATCGCGCCCACGCCGAACTGCGCCAGTTCGGGCACGGTGCGACCGGCCAGCCGCACATCGGAGGGGAACCGTGGGTCGAGCATCGCCGCGAACATCATGGCAAAGATCACGATCGCGTCGAAGATGCGATCGACGGCCAACGACCCGAGCGCGGTTGTGATCGGCACGCGTGGCACTTCGCGGGTGATCGAAAACGCGCGGGCGAACTCACCGGCGCGCAGCGGGAAGACGTTGTTCATCATCATCCCGATCGCCGTGCTGCGCCACAGGGGCCCGAACGGAATGCGCCCGGCCACCGGTTCGAGAATCGTCCGCCAGCGCCGCGCGCGCAGCGGGAAGATGCAGGTGCCGACGATCGGACTGAGCACGAACAGCAGCACATTCGACGTGCGCAGCACCGTCCAGACTTCGCTGAGGTTCACGCCGCGTAACGTCCACCAGAGCAGGACCGCACTGAACGCGATCCCCAGCCCACTCTTCCAATCCCACTTCACGGCGTGCGTCTCGCGACAGCGCTCACGTGGTCACCGCGAGATCGAGCAGGTCCGACAATTCCTCGAACAGCGAGTGCGCCGCCGGTTCGGCTAACGTACCGCGCTGCCAATGCGTCTTGAGTTCGTCGCGCACCTGTCTCGCCCGCGTGATGGCCGAGTGTCCCCGATAGAGCAAGGACTCGATCGGAATCACCGCCGGCGTGACGGCCTGTTCAGGCACCGCGGCCCCAGACCAGGTGAGGCTCGCCTGCTTCACCTGCTGCGCCAATTGCTGGTCGGTGATCTCGCGGTCCATCAGCAAGCGCGCCACACGCTGCACGCCCTGGCGCTCGTGGGGCGACGCCAGTGGTGCGCGCGCCATGCGAGTGGCCATGTTGGCGATACTGGCCGCGCCATAGCTCTCGGCCACGTCGGCCAATCCCAGCAGGGATCGCCGCGCCCCGTCCGCCAGAGCGAGCTGAGAGGGGCCGGCTGGACTGGTGGTCAACGCGACCAACTCCCGGGCGACGCCATCGGCGGCCGCCGCGATATCGGCGCGGAAGCGCTGCGCCAGCGTGATCGGCGGTTCGGCGTTGCGCTGCAGAATTGACGGCATGCCGTCGTCGGGGAAGAAACGCGAAATCGGCACCACCTGCGTGGCCGGCGAGGCGGCCGGCGTATCGGTGGCGAGATAGCCCGCGGCGACGGCCGCCAATGCCACCGACTGCGTGCGGCTGCGCCGCTGTTCGGCGTCGGTCCACACGCCGGCGCGCTCCACGAGCGAGCGGAGCTCCACCAGCGCGCCGCGTACGGCGAAGTGCAGCCGCTGGTCCCAGCGTAGTTCATTGTCACGCAGGCCGGTGGCGATGCGCTCGATCGTGGACGCGAGATCCGGCAGTCCTTCCAAGCGCGTCATGGTGGCGCTGCCGCGTAGCGCGCGCGCGTTCGTGAGGAACGCGGCGGCGTCGGGCGTCTGCGCTTCCGCGTCGGCCATCATCTGGTCGAGGCGGCCGAGATACTCCATCGCTTCCTTCTGGAAGAATTCGATGAGGGCGTGCGGTGCACTCATGCTCGGCAGCTCGGACGAAGAAGGGGAATCGGGTAATACACTAGAAGCGGTCGGCCTCGCGCGCATCGTCCATGGCTTGACGAATCTCACGGACGGCTTCGGACAGCCCCACAAAGATGGCGCGCCCGACGATGGCGTGCCCGATGTTCAACTCCTCGATCTCCGGAATGGCAGCCACCGGACCAACGTTCTGCACCGACAGACCATGCCCGGCATGAACCGCCAACCCTAACGACGAGGCCAGGGCCGCGGCGTCGGCCAAGGCCCGCAAGGTGCGCGGATCGGCCGGCGCGTGCGCGTACTGACCGGTGTGCAGTTCCACCGCATCCGTGCCCAACTCATGGGCCGCCCGAACCGCCGCGGCCTCAGGGTCGATGAACAGACTGATGCGCACCCCCGCGCGTTTCAGACGCGCGATGGCGTCCCGGAGATGTGGTGCGGCCCGGAACACGTCGAGACCGCCCTCGGTGGTGACTTCTTCTCGGCGCTCGGGCACCAGGGTGACCGCGACGGGGCGGAGCGTTTCGGCCAGGGCGAGCATCTCGTCGGTCGCGGCGCACTCGAGATTGAGCGCGGTGGTTACCGTGGTGGCGAGTCGATGGATGTCGGCGTCCTGAACGTGCCGCCGGTCTTCCCGGAGGTGGGCCGTAATCCCGTCGGCCCCGGCCCGCTCACAGAGCATGGCGGCCGCCACTGGATCGGGCTCGGCGCTGCGACGCGCCTGCCTGACGGTGGCGACGTGATCGATGTTCACATAGAGGCGCTGGTAGCGAAGCGACGTCACTGGGGTATCCGGTAGAAGAACGTGTGGGGTACCTTTCTCCCCGACGAACGGACGGGACCGTGTTTCGTGCCTGTGATCCACAGGCTCGCACGATAGCGCTCCGTCAAGATGGTCAACACCGTGGGTAGGAGGCCTGCGTGCAGCGTAAGATGATGCCGACCTGTGTGCTGATGTACTCTCTCCTGATCGCCACGGCGACCGGACTGAGCGCCTGCACCCGTACGATCCAGAGCACCGAAACATCGATTCCGGGCGCGGCGGCGCCGTCGGTGCGGGCCGATGCCCCGGACGCGATCGGGGCCGTGACCGGTAAGGCCGCCGTGGACGGCTTCCTGAAGGCCGTCAAGGCGCAGGATCTCCAGACCATGAGCGCCATCTGGGGCACCACCAAGGGCGCGGCGCGCGACCAGATGAAGCGCGAGGATCTGGAGAAGCGCCTCATCATCATGCAGTGCACGCTGACCCACGATAAGTGGGCGTATCTCGAAGACCGACCGCGGCTGCAGACGGGAGGACGTCAAGAGTTCCAGCTCGAGCTCTTTCAGGCGCAGCGCAGCGCCAAGACCTCGATTCTGACGGTCAGTGGTCCCGGGGGGCGTTGGTTCGTGGAAGACATCAACCTCCTCCCCCTGAAGGAGTTCTGCCGCTGAGCGGGAGCGAACTGGACTGGTGACGCTGGACACTCCGACTAGTATTCGGACAGTTCGACCAGTACCCCGCCAGTGGCGCTCGGATGGAGAAACGCGATGCGTTTCCCTTCTGCCCCCAGGCGTGGCGTGTCATCGATCAGCCTGAGGCCGGCATCACGGCAGCGCTGCAAAGTGCCGTCGAGGTCGTCGACCGCGAAACAGACGTGGTGAATACCGGGACCTCGTTTGGCGACGTACTTGCCAATCGGGGAGTCGTCGGACTTTGCTTCGAGGAGCTCCACCAGCGATTCGCCGGCCGCCAGTCCCACGATGGCGGCGCCGTCGGCATCGTCCAGGGGCACCTCGGGCATGCCGAGGACGTCGCGGTAGAAGGGAAGCAGCTCGTCGAGGGCACGCACGGCGATCCCAATGTGGGCGATGCGCGTGCCGCGGCGTACGGAATCGGTCATGGTCGGCGGTGTTGATGCGGGCGTGTACGAATTCCGAATTCTAATCCTGCAGACGGGCGCGAGAGCAACCGGTAAAGGCCGGAAGCCGCGCCGACGGAGCACATGATGGCGAACGCAGTTGAAGTGACGGATGACAACTTCGCGGCCGAGATCGAGACGTACGAAGGGCTCGCGGTCGTGGATTTCTGGGCCACGTGGTGCGCGCCGTGTCGCATGATTGCGCCGATCGTCGAAGCGCTGGCCACTGAGTATGCCGGTACGGTGAAGGTGGCCAAGCTCGACGTGGACAACAATACGAAGACCTCGGCGCGCTTCAATGTGCGCTCGATCCCGACGATCCTGTTCTTCAAGGACGGCAAGCTGGTCGATCAGGTTGTCGGCGCGGTTCCGCGTCCGGCGCTCGAAGCGAAGTTCAAGGAGCACGCCTGACCGACGTAGGCGACGCGCCCGGTTCGGCCGAATCAGAGGTCATCGCCTCCGATCTCGCCGACCGGGCGGCGACGCTCTGGCCGTCCGCGGCCATCCCCGGGGCGTTGCATATCGTCAGCACCCCGATCGGGAATCTGGGAGACATCTCCCTGCGCGCCCTCGCCGTACTCACGGAAGCCGCGGTAATCTGCTGCGAGGATACGCGGCACGCGCGCACCCTGCTCAGCCGCTACGGCATCGGCACGCCGACCATCGCGGTACATGAGCACAACGAGGCCAGCGTCATTCCCCGGCTCGTGGCCCGCCTGAAGGAGGGCGACGCGATCGCCCTGATCAGCGACGCGGGTACCCCGCTGGTGTCCGACCCCGGCGCCCGTTTGGCCGAGGCCGCGGCCACGGCCGGTGTGCGCGTGGTGCCGATCCCGGGCGCCTCGGCGGTGCTGGCCGCCCTTGTGGCCTCGGGCATGGTGCCGCACCCATTCACCATGCTCGGGTTCCCGGCACGGAAGGGGAAGGAGCGTGAGGAGCACTTGGCCCTCGCCGCCCGACTGCCGCATGCGGTGGTGCTGTACGAGTCGCCCAACCGACTGGTTGACACGTTGCGTGATCTGGCCGCCATTGCCGGCACCACCCGGCCGGTGGCGGTCGCCCGCGAGCTGACCAAGCATTTCGAAGAGATCAAACGCGGAACGCTCGAGGAGGTGGCCGCGTATTACGAGGGCACGCCACCGCGCGGGGAAATCGTAATCGTTCTGGGTGGCGCGCCGGTCGTCGCCCCGAGTGAAGACGGACTTCAGGCGGTGGCGGTGGCGCTACGTGAGGAAGGCCTCCGTCCTCGCGAAATCGTCCAGCGGCTCATGGACGAACATGGTGCCAGCCGCAATCTCGCCTACCGACTCGCCCACGATACCTGATGCGGCTCCCGGCCCGTCGTTCCCTCCGCGTTCTCCTCTGCGTCGCCGTTGCGGGCGTGTCGTTGGCGTTCGCGCCGATGCATGCGGCCCGCGGCCCGGGTCGTCTGGCGATCGCTCGCGTGCAGTACGAAGGCGGTGGTGATTGGTACGCCAATCCGTCCAGCTTGCCCAATCTCATTCGCGAGATCGCCGAGCGGACCGCGCTTCCCATCGAGCGCGCGGAAGCGAAGGTCACCTTTTCCGATTCGGCGCTCTTCGACTTTCCGTTCCTGCATATCACGGGACACGGCGAGATGAAGCTTAGCGAGATCGAGGTGAAGCGCCTGCGCGAGTACCTCACGCGCGGCGGCTTCCTGCATGTGGACGACAACTACGGCCTCGACGACAGCTTCCGTCGCGAGATCAAGCGCGTGTTTCCCGATCGGCCGTTGGTCGATGTGCCGCACAACCATCCGATCTACCATCTCGTGTACGACTTCGAGAATGGTCCGCCGAAAGTGCACGAACACGACGGGAAGCCGGCAAAAGGCATGGGCATCTTCATCGGCAACCGGCTGGCCGTGTACTACACCTACTCCGCCGACCTCGGCAACGGATGGGAAGACGTGGGCACCTATCCCGATCCGCCGATGCTCCACGAACAGGCCATCCGTATGGGCGTGAATCTGTTTAGCTACGCGGTAACGAGCCGGGTGACGCCATGACCGCGCCGGCGCTCCGGACCACCGCGCAGCCGTCGGACACACTCGACGCGCGACTCGCCCGCGAACAGTCCACGTTGCGGGCCCGCTCCATGGCCGCGGTGGTGCTGGCCGTGATCGGTGTGCTTGCGCTCGCCTTGGCGGTGAGCGCATGGCTGATGGCCGATGGGCGATGGATGACGTTGCCGCGCGCCGTGCCGATCGCCATGTGGGTTGGCGCCTTCGCCGCGGCCGTCGCACTCGCGTGGGCGCTGCGCAAGCGCAACGCCGATGTGCTGTCGCTCACCTCGTTGGCTGCTGCGATCGAACGCGAGCAGGCGTTGCGCTCGGGTTCACTGCGTGGTGCGCTGGAAGTGGCTGGTGCCGGCGTGCTTGGCGCGCGCGCGTCGCAGGATGTGGCGCGCAGGCTGGCGCCCGGTGCGTTGGCGCCGCAGGTCGCGCAGCGTCTCGGTCGGGCCGTGACCGTGGCCGGCGTACTGGCCGTGATCACCGTAGGCGCGTTGTCGTGGTCGGCTCGCCGGGCACCGGATGGCTTCGCGGCCACGGTGCATCCGGTGCGCGCCTGGCGCGGCACGTTGTTGCCGGCACTGGGCTTCGAGAAGCTCCCCACGCTTGTCCCGCGTGGTATGCCCGTGTCGTTGCGTGTGCGCGCCGACGGTCGCAGCCGTGTGACCATCTCACGTCGTGCCGAAGGGGAAGCGTGGCGCGATACCACGCTCACCGTACGCGCCGATGGACTCGCCACGCTGGCGCTTGGCGCCGTGTCCGCGCCGGTCACTGTCCGCGTGAACGACGGACGCGCGCCGGAACTGAATGGCATCATCACGGTGGCCGACCGCGGCTGGATCGGTGACGTCGCGCTGTTTGCCGACTATCCGGCGTATCTCGGGCGTACGGACGAATCGATGGAGCCGGTACCGCCGCTGCGCGTCCCGCGTGGTACGAACGTGCGGGTCACGGCGATGCTGCGCGGCGGCGCGCGTGATGCCATGCTCACCGATGGTCGTGATACCGTGCGATTCCCGGCGTCGGTGAACGGGGCGGCGGTGTCGGCCATTCTCCCGCTCGACCACGACGGCAGCTGGAACTGGATCGCGTCCGCCACACCGCAGGCCGATGCCGCGACCCTGCCGCCGGAACTCCCCGATGCGCTGGCGTTCACCGTCGTGCCCGACAAGCGGCCGGAGGTTGCGATCGTGTCGCCGGTATCCGACACCGCCATCGGTCCGACCGGCATCGTGCCCGTGTATGTCGACGCCAGTGACGATCACGGCGTCTACAACGTGTCGCTGCAGGTGTGGCGTGAGACTGCAGGTGCCGCGGGGGGCATCACCCGTGAGCGCATCGACGTGGCGTCGCCCGCCTCGCCACTGTTCGAAGGCGGCGCGTCGATCACGCTGGACGGACGAAAGCTCGAACCCGGTGACCGCTTGCACGTGACCGCGATCGCCACCGACGATTCGCCGTGGCGGCAGACCACCGTGAGCGCTGAAGTGTTGTTGCGCGTGCCGAGTCTCACCGAACAGCGCGCCATGGCGCGCGCGCTGGCTGATTCGCTGGCATCGCAGGCGCAGCGACTGGCGCAGCAGGAGAAGCGGCTGCAGCAGAACACCGATGCCGCGGCGCGCAATCGCGATCTGAAGGGCGGTGGCACGTCAGAAGAGGCCAAGGCCAACGGCAACGCGAAGAGCGAAGGCGGCAAAAGCCAGTCGATGAGCTTCTCCGCGGCCGAGAAGGCGAAGCAGCTGGCGCGTGACCAGCAGCAGCTGGGCGCCAAGGTGGACTCGTTACGGCAGAATGCGAAGGAGCTCGAGTCGCGACTCAAGAACGCGAACGCACTCGACACCGCGCTGGCGTCGCGCATGAAGGACATCCAGAAGATGTTGCGCGACGCGATGACGCCCGAGATGCAGAAGCAGCTCGAGGAGCTCAACAAGAATTCTGAACGGCTCAGCGGCACCGAAGCGCAGAAGTCGATGCAGCAGCTGGGCGAGCAGCAGAAGCAGATGCGCGAGCAGCTGGAGAAGAGCGCCGAGATGCTGAAGCGCGCCGCGCTCGAGGGCGCGATGCAGACGCTGCGCGACGACGCCAAGGACTTGGCGAACGCGCAGAAGCAGACCGCCGATCGGATGGATGGGCGTCAGGGCGAAAGCCGGGACAGCGACGGCGCGCCCTCCAATCCGAAAGAGTTGGCCGATCGCGCCCGTGAACTCGAGCGTGAAGTGCAGGCGCTGGCCAAGCGCTTGGAAGACGCCGGTGCCAAGCAGGGGGCATCGAAGACACGCGCCGCGCAGCCGCTGGTGAATCAGGCCGCCGAAGCGATGCAGAAGGCCGCGCAGGCCGCGGCCCAGAAGCAGGCCGGCGAGAAGGCCGGTGAACAGGGCGAGGCCAAGCCTGGCCAAAAGCCGGGCGAGAAAGATCCGAACGCGGCGGGTAAGGAGCCCGGTCAGGAGGGCGCGGCCGGCCAGAAGCAGCCAGGCGGTGAGCCGAAGCCGGGCGCCGAGAAGTCGGCCGCGCAGCCAAACGGCCAGCAAGGGCAGCAGGGCACACCGAAGCCCGGCCAGCAGGGACAGAGCCAGCAGGGCGGGAAGCCGCAGGGCGGTCAGCAAGGCCAGCAGCAAGGCGGCCAGCAGCA
>CANHJV010000108.1 GCA_947461225.1 Gemmatimonadota bacterium
ACGCCGGCGACGATGGCCACACGACGGCCAGTTCCAAAGGTGGGCATCTGCCGAAGGTAACGGTCCATCCCCTAGCGCGGCGAGGGTTTCGAAGGCAACTCTGCAACAATGCCCGCACCGAAGGAAACTCCCGAATCCCCGAGGTCCGTCGCCGCGGTGACCCGACAGGCGGCGCTCGCCGCACTCGCGGCAGAGCCCTTCGACCTGCTCGTCGTGGGTGGCGGCATTACGGGGGCGGGTGTCGCACGCGAAGCGGCACTGGCGGGATACCGGACCGCGCTGGTGGAGCGCGATGACTTCGCGAGTGGCACCTCCAGCCGGTCATCACGGCTCGTGCACGGGGGCGTGCGCTATCTCGAGCACGGGCACATCAGGCTCGTATTCGAATCGAGTCGCGAACGCCGACTGTTGCTGGCGCTTGCCCCGCATCTGGTGCGGCCACTGGCTTTCACGTGGCCGGTGTATCGGGGCGCCCGTGTGCCGCTGTGGAAGGTGCGCGCCGGCCTCACGCTGTACGACGCCCTCTCGCTGTTTCGCAACGCGCGGCACCATGCGTTGAACCGCGGCGCCGTGCTGGCCGCGGAACCGGCGCTCTCCCCCGACGGCCTGCTGGGCGGCGCGCGCTACTGGGATGCCGCCACCGACGATGCCCGCCTGACGCTCGCGAGCGCGCTGGCGGCGCGAGAGGCCGGCGCGTCGGTGGCGAATCACGTGTCGGTGGTATCCGGCATTCACGCCAGCGATACCACGAACCGGCTCACCGGCGTGCTGGTCAACGACCGGCTCACGGGCGCCACGTTCCCGATTCGCTCGCGGGTGATCATCAATGCCACCGGCCCGTGGAGCGATGCCACCGCCGCACTGACGGGCTCGAAGGAGGGGTCGTCACAGGTCTTCGGTTCTGCCGGTGCGCACATCGCGGTGCCTCGTAACCGCGTGGGCAACAACGATGCGGTTACCATCGTGTCACCGCTCGACGGCCGCGTGATGTTCGTGCTCCCGGCAGGCGTGCACACCATCATCGGCACCACCGAGCGCCCCGCGCACGCTGGTCCCGACGACATCCGGTCCACCCGCGCCGAAGTGACGTATCTGTTGCAGTCGGTGAATCGCTGCCTCCCGTTCGCCCAGCTCACGATGGATGACGTCGTGTCGGCGTGGTGTGGCATCCGACCGCTGGCTGCCGTGCGCGCCGGTGAGCACAGCGCCAATGCCGCGTCGCGCGAGCACGCCATCACCCATCGCGCCGACGGACTCGTGAGTATCACTGGCGGGAAGCTGACCACCTATCGCGCCATGGCCGCCGATGTTCTCGCCCACGCCCGCAACGAGCTGTCGAAATCGGCGGGCGCACTCACGCCGACGCACGAGGCGTGGCCGAGTGCATCGACGCCATTGCCTGGTGGCGATATCGTGTCACGCGACGCGACCGTGGCCGAAGCCCGCACGACGACGCGTGACGCCGCGGTGGGTGAACGACTCGCCCTGGCATATGGCAGCCGCTGGCGCAACGTGTGGAGCTACGTGCAGCGCGATGCCTCGCTCGGGCGTCGCCTCTCCGACGACTTGCCGTACCTGCTGGCCGAAGTCGCGCACGCCGTGGAGCGTGAGATGGCCGCGTCATTGTCTGACGTGCTCGTCCGACGCACGCACGTGGCGTTTGAAACGCGCGACAACGGCCGGGCGGCGGCCCGGCGTATTGCGCCGCTGATGGCCGCGTTGCTTCACTGGTCACCAGCTGACATGACGCAGCAACTCGATGCCTACGATCGCGACGTCGCGCGGTTGTTCACGATCGACGACCTCTGAACCGCGTGCCTTCGCCGCGCAGGGCGCACAGGTCGTGGTCGGCGAGATCCAACGCGAACGCGCCGAGGCCGTTGCTCGCGACGTTGGCGGCGTCGCCGTGCCGTGTCGCACTTCGGCACGCTCGATATCGCCATCAGCGGCGGGCTTACCGCTGGGTACACTCGGGCAGGGCTCCCCGCGCCGACGCTACGGTACCAGCAGAATCTTGCCGCGACGGCCACCCGCCGCCGCCGTGGCGACGGCGTCCTTGATGCGCGACAGCGGGAACGTCTCCTGAACGCTGGCCGCGAGCGCTCCCGAGGCGATCAGCGTCGCAATTTCCCCGAACACGGTGCGCTGCTGCTCAGGTGTGGAATTCCGGAACCAGAACGCCAGCCAGAAGCCGCGCAGCGTCACATCGCGAAACACGAACGAGCCCGGCGCGATTTTGCACGCCTCGCCACTGAGCGCACCGTAGTTCACCACCGTGCCGCCGATCGCGAGACTCCGCGCAATACGATCGGTGGCGCTGCCGCCGACACAATCGAATCCTAGGCGGATCTTGGCGTTGTTGGTGGCTTCGGCCACGCGCGTGGTGAGATCGGGACCATCCACCAACACCACGTCGCCGCCCAGGGCCTGGAGGGGAGCAACGGCATCCTGTCGCCGCACCACGTTGACCGTGCGAATGCCGCGACGCTTCGCGAGCTGAATGACGTACTCGCCCACACCGCTATTGGCCGCATTCTGAATGACCCACTCACCGGGGGCCAGCGTAACGAACTCGGAGAGGAGCAGTGAGGCCGTGGGCGGATTCACCGTCATCATCGCCAATTGCAGCGGGTCACCAACCGGCGGCAACGGCATGAGTCCCGCCGCCGGCACCACGAGATGCGAGGCCCACGTGCCGGCCCCCACGGGCAACAGCACGCGCTGTCCAACAGCCACCGACGTTACCCCATCACCGAGAGCCGCCACTCGGCCGATGCCTTCGTTGCCGCCAACCGCCGGAAGCGGCGGCAGCATGCCGTACTGGCCCGTGAGCGTCAGCACATCCGACGGATTGATCGGCGCCGCCAGCATCTCCAGCAACACCTCGCCGGCCTTCGGTGTTGGCGTCTCGCGCTCAACGCACTCGATGACGTCGTGCGGCACGGGGCCACGAGCGGTGTATTCGGCACGATGCATCAGCGTGCTCCAGCGACGAGGGGAAACGGAATTACGCGAGTTCGTCGACGCGGCGATCGTGAATGGTCTCGAGCTCCACGATAATCAGCCGGCGGATTTTCTTCGGCAGCTTGAAAATCGCCTGCTCCCCCACGGCCTTCCCCTGCAGCGCGGAGCCAATCGGCGACGCCATGGTCACATGCCCATCCTGCAGTTCGCCCGCATCGCCGAAGACGAGCTCGTACGACTCGCGCACTTTTGACTCCTCGTCCTCGACGATCACCTTCGAGCCGAGGCCCACACGATCGGTCGAGATCTGCGCGATATCGATGTTGGCGAGCTTGGTAACGCGCTGCGTCAGCTGCCCGAGGCGCGCCTGCACGAACTGCTGACGCTCCAGTGCCGCCTTGTACTCACTGTTTTCCTTCAGGTCGCCGAGTTCGACGGCCTTCCGGATTTCAAAGGGAAGCGTGACGTTGAGCTCGTACGAGAGCTTCTCGACTTCACGCGCCATCTTGGCGATGAGTTCCTGAAACATGCGCAGGTCCACTGAAGCGGGACAGAAAAGGCGCGCGCCCGACCGTTTCGGGCCGGGCGCGTGTGCAATCATGAAATATGGCATGGTTTGGTGGGGGTTCAAGACGTGCACCGGGAATCACGCCCTCGGCGGCACGTCCATCCCGTCACGTCACGGCGCCACCGACAGGGATACTCTGACTGTGCGCGGCGCCCCCGGCATGATGTTGTTGTTGCCGTGTGAGGTCGCGGCATAGCGTGCGCCGAGCACGTTTTCGAGGTTGACCTGCATCGCGAGCGCGAGGGGAAGCGTCACGAAGAGGCCACCATCGAGCCGGGTGAACGCGGGCAATCGTACGCTGTTGTCGATCGCAGCGTACCGATTGCCCTGATGCACCACGCCGGCACCAAGCGAGGTACGCGACGCCACCCGCACCTTGTTCCAGAGCGAGAGGGTGGTGCGTGGGACTAGGGGAACCGAGGCACCGGCGCGCGCCAACGTGGTGCGGTTCAGGATGCGCGCCTGCTGTACCGCGAGCCCGCCCACCACATTCCAGCGTGACGTCACGGTACCGGTCACGCCGAGCTCGATACCACTCGTACGCTGCGCACCGGTCTGCACCAGCAAGGCCGCGTTGGTTGGATCCGGTGCCGCACTATTGGTCCGATCGAGGCGATAGAGAGCGGTGGCCAGCTCCAATGATTCGCGCGGTGTCCACTTCACGCCCACTTCGCGGTTGCGAAACTGCTCGGGCTTGAGCGTGGAGGCACTCGCCGAGAGTGAGGAGAACTGATCGCCGGCACTGGGCAGCGAGGAGATGCCCACCGAGCCGTACATCGACAGCGTGTGATGCGGGGTGAACACCACGCCACCACGCGGCGACAGCAGATAGTCCACACGCTGCGTGACGGCCTCGGTACGATGATCGCGCACGCGCACGGCGAAGCGATCGTATCGCGCGCCAAGTACGAACTGCAGATGCTCGCCAACATGCATCTGCTCCTGCCCAAATGCGGCGGCCACATTGACGACGACATCATTGTCGGCATCGGTGGTGCTGGCCCGGTAGGTAACGGGAGTCGCCGCGGCCGGCGACGTGAGCGGCACCGCGCGCGAGGTGGACGCATTGTCGAAGTAGCCGGTCAGTCGCACGTTGTCGGTCGCCTGTCGACTGAACTCGGTGCCGGCGACCAAGGTGTGCCGAATCGCGCCGTGACGAGACGTATAGACCAGATCGCTCTGATTGAAGAGGCTGCGGCGGTCGGTGCCGGTGCTGTACGCACCGAGGTTGACCTGCGTGGCGGCGGCATTCACCGCACTTGCCGCGAAGACGTTCCGATAGAACTTGTCGTACTGCATGGCGCGCGTATGGGTGCGCAGCGTCAGGCCACGCCCGTTCTCATACTCGGCCAGCAGGTGCGCGCCGTTCACGCGCATCGTGGAGCGATTCTGCTCCGGATCGCCCACGAACGTACGCCAGTCGAGCGCCGACGGACGTCCGTTGGCCGACGGGATGCCGCGGTCGACGGTGCGTGCATCGACGAAGTGTTCGACGCCGGCGCGCAGCATCGTTTTGCCGGCGAGTAGCGCCACCGTTGGATTGATGCCGCTCTTTTCGTGCGACACAAAATCACGGTAGGAACCACTCTTCTCGTGCAGGGCGTTCACGCGGGCCGCGAGTTGCGCGGTCACCCCCTGCCCGACATCGAGGGTGAAGCGACGTTCGTCATACGAACCGGACTGCAGGCGACCGCTGTACGTGGGCGTCCACTCCGCCTGCTTCATGACCCGATTGATCACACCACCACCGCCGCCCCGACCGAAGGCGAGCGCGTTGGCGCCCTTGAGCGCTTCGATCTGTGACACGTTGTAGCTGTCGCGGAAATACTGCGCGTCATCGCGCACCCCATCCACGAAGAAGTCGGCGGTGGTGCTTTGCCCTCGGATGGTGGGCGCATCGCGGTGTCCTTCACCCTGCCCCATCGTCACGCCCGGCACGTATTCCATGGCGCGGACCATCGTCTGCAGCCCGAGATCGCGGAGGACCTGTGGCCCGAGCACCGTGACGGATTGCGGGACCTCGCGCAGCGGAGTCAGGGTGCGAGTGGAGGAGCGCGACTGAGTGACCCGGTACTGCGTACGCGAGGCACGATCGGCCGATACCCGTACCGCCGACAGCGCGTGTGCGGGGGCTGAGTCCGCCGCGGTACGGGGTCTGCTGACGGTATCCTGAACGAGGGGAGCGGCGGCGACGACGGCGGCGAAAAGGAGCACGAAAGACATGATATGCTTGTTGAGAACGCTTCTCATGAAGCGAGATCTCAGACTAACATATCAATTCCGACAAAGTCAATCTGGTTTACGGTTCCGCGTTTTGGGCGGCGGTTTGCGCTTCATGAGCGTCGATGACGGCCTGAGCAGCCTCGGCCGGATCATCGGTGAGGAGCAACAGGTCGAGGTCGCCCGGGGAGATCTTCCCTTCACCCACCAGGCGCGACGTGATCCAGCGCACGAGTCCGGCCCAATAGTGTCGGCCGAACAGGATGACCGGGAACTGATAGATCTTGCCGGTCTGAATCAGCGTGAGCGCCTCGAACAGTTCGTCCAGCGTCCCGAAGCCGCCGGGGAAAATGATGAACGCATTCGAATACTTGATGAACATCGTCTTCCGCACGAAGAAATAGCGGAAATTGACGAGCGTATCGACGTAGGGATTCGCCCCCTGCTCGAAGGGCAACTCGATGTTGCACCCAACCGAGTGACCGCCGCCCTGCTTGGCGCCTTTGTTGGCCGCCTCCATGATGCCCGGCCCGGCGCCGGTGATGATCGAGAAACCCTGCACGGCCAGCAGGCGTGCCGTTTCCTGCGCCGCGATATACTGCGGATCGTCCGGCCCGGTGCGCGCCGAGCCGAAGATCGTGACGCCCTTGTGAATCTCGGACAACGCGTCGAACCCCTCTACGAATTCCGACGTGATCCGCATGACGCGCCACGGATCAGAGCGCGTAAACGCGCCCATGTCGTCCTTCGGACTTTGCAGCAACTTCTCGTCCTCCGTGAGCATGGGCCGGTCACGGATGTCCTGATCGATCACGCGTGGCTCGGGTCGGCGCACCGCCCGCGCTCCGCTCGACACCCTGGGCGCTTCGGCGCTCGGCTCACGACCCGCCTTTCGATGCCCTTCCTCAGTACGTTCCACTAGGCCGTCGCGAGATTCCTGTTCGGCTTGCGCGCGAGTGACGGCCGAGGCCGTCTTGCCGGTTGCCGTACGAGGCTGTGACGGACGCTTTTTCGCCATGAGGAGCTCGTGGAAGTTGGCAGGACTGATGTCAGATGATACCACGGTGACGAGCCGACTGCTGTTGGTCGTGGCCGACGGCGTGCGCCCCGACGTGCTCGCCGAGGAACTGGACCGAGGCCATCTCCCGGCGATGGCGCGTCTGCGCGAGCGGGGCGGGCTGCACACGATCAGTGCCTCCTTTCCCTCGGTCACCGGACCGGCGTACGCGCCGTTCGTGATGGGCCGACATCCCGCGTCCGTGGGGATGCCGGGGCTCCGCTGGTTCGATCGGGCACGCTCGCTCCCGTGGTCGTATGCGCAAGCCCGCAGCTATTCCGGGATGGACATCTGGCACGTGGACGGGGATCTCGACCCACGCAGCCCCACGCTGTACGATCTCGTCCAGCCATCGCTGGCCGGGCTGATGATGATTGCCCGCGGCGCCACACATGGCCGCGTGGGGCGCGGGATCGGCTGGTCCTTGCGGGCCGGCTGGGCGCACTTTCGGGGCGACTCCAACGCGTGGCGCCGGGTCGAGCAGGCAGCGATCCATGAGTTCTTCCGTCGCTTCACGCGCGCACGCCCGACGCTGTCGATGCTGGGTGTGCTCAGTCCGGACAAGCTGTCGCACGCCTACGGTAGCGACTCCACGATCGTACGCACCGCCATCCGCGATGTCGACACGGCCATCGCGCGGGCGCAGCGCATCGCCAGCGCCGACGGGTGGGCCGACGGCTTACGCATCTGGGTGGTGGGTGATCACGGCCATGCCGCCGTTGCCGACCACGAGGACCTACACGGCTGGTTGTCGGCACGCGGCCATCGGGTACTGGCCCATCCCAAGCTGGGCACGCGTGGCGCTGATATCGCGCTCATGGTGGGGGGCAATGCGATGGGACACTTGTATCTCGATCCCGCCCGCACGACACGCACGTGGTGGCCCGCGCTGACCACCCGCTGGCAGTCGACGCTCGAGGCGCTCCTCGAGCGTCCCTCCATCGGGCTGCTGTCGGTGGCGATCAATGCGCGTACGGTGCGCGTGTTTCATCAGCACGACGGGGTGGCCGACATCGTGCGCTCGCATGAGGGGCACGACGCGCGGTGGAGCTACGCGCCGATCGAGGGCGACCCATTGCAACTTGGTGGATCGCTACCCGATCTCGACGCCAACGATGCGTGGCTGGCCGGCACCGCGTCGCCGTACGCCGACGCGCTCGTGCAACTCTCCACGCTGGTACCGTCGCCGAGAGCGGGCGACATCGTGGTATCAGCGGCCCGCGGCTGGGATCTGCGTGCGCGCTACGAACCGACGCCGCATGTGTCCACCCACGGTGCGCTGCTGCGCGAGCAGATGCTGGTGCCGCTCCTGCTCGATGGGCCGGTAACGCGGACACCGCAACGCACCACCGATGTCGTGCCGAGCGCGTTGGATCTGCTCGGAATAACCTCGGACATTCCGTTCGACGGCCGTTCGTTCCTGCGCTGACTACTCGGTGCGGTTGCGACTCCGTTCGGTGTCGAAGCCTTCGGGATAGCGCTTCCGCAGCTTGTCGATGTTGCGCTGGGCGATGTCGTCCATGCTGAGTCCGAGCACGGTGGCGAAGGCGCCGATGTACCAGAGGCAGTCGCCCAATTCTTTCGCGAGCGCGTCCTGATCGAGCGGTGTGGCGTGGAAGAGATGCTTCTTGATCACTTCGGCCACTTCACCCGCTTCACCCGTGAGGCCGAGGGCGGCGTTGGCCAGTTGCTGTTCGTGCGTGCGGTCGCGCCCGAGGGTACGGGCGGCGAGTTCCTGATACTCGTCGAGGGTCATCGCGATCGTGGGTTAAGGACCCACGAAAGCTAATGCCCCTCGATGAGACGCACCGGGTGGGACTAGAAGCCGGCGACGTTGAGGCGTCCGCCGGTGAGCGCCTTGCCGGACAACGACCCGGTGGGTGTGGCAGCTCCGAGAATAGCAGCCTTGATCTGCGCGGCGGTGGCGGTGGGATTGGCGGCCTTGTACATCGCGACGGCGCCACTCACGTGCGGCGTGGCCATGGACGTGCCGTTGTAGCTGGCGTAACCGGCCACGACCCGACCCTTCGACGAGACCGGCACGGTAGACCAGATCGCGCTGCCTGGCGCCCCGATGTCGACCGTGGTGGCGCCGAAGTTGGAGAAGGAGCTGATGGCGCCCGTGCTCGTTATCGACGCCACGGAGATGACGTTGTCCTGCGGATAGTTGGCCGGATAGCACGCGGTGACGTTGCAATCGAGCGTGCTGTTGCCGGCGGCCGCCACGAAGAGAATGCCGGCGCTGTTCGCGCGCGTGATGGCGTCGGCGAGCGCCTGCGAAAAGCCACCGCCGCCCCACGAGTTGCTCGTGGCGGCAATGTTCAGCCCCTGCGCATTCTTGAGGTTGGTGAAGTAGTCCACCGCCTTGACGGCGTTGGCCGTGGTACCGCCGGTGCTGCCGAGGAACTTGGCGTTCATCAGCTTCACGCTCCAACACACGCCGGCCACGCCCGCGGCATTGCCACCGACCGCACCGATCGTACCGGCGACATGCGTACCGTGATCATCCCCAGCGCCGTCGAACACACTGCTGTTGTTCCCGGCGAAGTCCCAACCATAGACGTCGTCCACCAGCCCATTGACGTCGTCATCGACACCAGCGACACCGGCAGCTTCGCGCGGGTTCTTCGCCGCGTTCGCGGCAAGGTCGGGGTGCGTGTACATGTAGCCTTCATCGATGATCCCGATGTACACCGCGCCGCAGTTCTGCTTGTTGTTCGCCCACGCCGTCACCGCACCGCTGCCGTTGCCCGTTCCCATACCCCAGAGCGAGCCATTCGTGTAGTACGTGTCGTTCGACGTGGCGTCGGTGGTGTACACCCAGTTCGGCTCCGCGTACTCCACATCCGCGCGCGCGTTCAGCGCGGCCATCGCATCCGGCACGTTCATCGACGTGCGCAGCACCGTGATCCCTTCATTGTCGCCGCGGCCGCGCATCGCGGCCGTGACGATCTTCTCGCCCACCTGCGCATTGGCCGATCGCAGGATCTCGCCTCGCGACGCACTCGAAGCACCCGGCCGGAATCGTACGATTACTTCACCCGGCACAAACTCCGGCACACGCGCCACCGCGGCTTGCGGCGCCGCGGCGAGCGCGGGATCAGCCGGCGACGTGAGCGACGTTTGCTCGGGCGAGCAGGCGGCCAGCACGATCGCGGCAGCTGCCAATGAGGACGACAACGAGAACGAAGTGTGTTTCATGCTTCAAGCGCGAGGGGGCAAGAGAACAACAGATCCTGCACGGTGCGATCGCCTACATACACTGTCAAGCAGACTCTTGTGTTATGCCGCGAGGAGTCCGAGGGTCTGTTCCACGTCGCCGCCCAGCTCTGTTTCAATCTCGGCAAGGTCATCGGCGCTCAGCCCCAGCAAGGCGCATACGCCGTCACGCGGCACGTCTCGCCCCACGGTTCTGGTGAATCCAGCGCCCATTCGACCGGCCAGCACATCGGCCGCGAGCAACTCGCCCGCCATGACGCGATGCTGCATGAGCTGCGACTCGGTGACTTCCAGCTGCAGCTGATGTGGCGCGATGGATGGCTGGCGGCGGACGTGCTGCGCGCCGGGTGCGACATTGCGATGGACTGCCGAGAAGGGAAACCAATCGATCTTGGCACCAGCGTCGATGTCGGTACAGAGTGCCGACCGCCTGAACGGTCAGCTTGAGGACTCACATGGGATTTGATGGCGCGGCCGGGTTCCCGCGTACCCTCCTCGCCCCCATCTCTCGCGGAGAACGTGTCTATATTTGACCAATGGCATGGCTCCGTCTGTCCCTCATCCTGTCGCTCCGCGCAATCGCCAACCCGTTTCTCGCCATGGACTTACTCCGTGTCGCCTGGCGGTTTCGACATCGTCATTGGTTCCGGCGGTTTCCGTTTCTGCCGCTGCCGGCCACCAGTTATGTGAAGTGGCGCATGTACACGGCCTATGGTGATGAGGCGGCGATCCCTCCCGCCGACGACGTGATCGCCTTCGCCCGCTGGGTGGGGCGCCAGCCATAATGGGCGAGGGCGGCGCGATGGATCTCGCGCGGCGCCTAAAGGCCCAGGCGTTCGGCCTGGGTTTCGACTTGGTGGGGATCACGACGCTGGGACCACCCGCCACCGGCGCCCGGTTCGACGAGTGGCTCGACGCCGGTCTGCACGGGGACATGGCCTACCTGGCCGGCGACGGCGCCGCCTTGCGACGGGATACCCGACGCCCGCATGCCGGGGCCACCCACGCCATCGTGTTGGCCACACAGTACGGCGGTCGGGAGCCCAGCGGCCCGGTGGCGCGCTATGCGCGCGGCGACGACTACCACGAGCTCCTCCGCGAGCGCACGCGGGCGTTGCACCACTGGCTGGAAGCCGAACTCGGTCGACCGGTGAACGCGCGTCCCTACGTGGACAGCGGTCCGATTCTCGAACGCGACCTCGCCCAGCGCGCGGGACTGGGGTGGTTCGGCAAGAACACCATGCTGATCCATCCGAAGGCGGGATCGTTCTTCTTTCTGTCGTCGCTGTTCGTGGAGCTTGGGGCCGACGACGTGCTCACGCTGGACGATCCCTTCGAGGCCGACCGATGTGGAAGCTGTACGCGATGTCTCGACGCGTGTCCCACGCAGGCGTTCACGGGCCCACGGGTGCTCGACGCCACGCAGTGCATCAGCTACCTCACGATCGAACTGCGCGGGGCGATTCCGGAACCGCTGCGCGAGCGGATGGATGGGCTGCTATACGGCTGCGATATCTGTCAGGAGGTGTGTCCG
>CANHJV010000109.1 GCA_947461225.1 Gemmatimonadota bacterium
CGGCAGCGGTGATCCGTCGCCCCAACGTGGTCGTCATCCTCATCGACGACATGGGGTGGAAAGACACGGGCGTCTACGGAAGTACGTTCTACGAAACGCCCCACATCGATGCACTCTCGGCCCAAGGCGCCCGCTTTGCGCAGTTCTATACCGCGGGAAGCGTCTGTTCGCCGACGCGCGCCAGTATCATGACGGGTAAGTCCCCGGCGCGTGTGCACATCACTGACTGGATCGGCGGCGATGATCCGGGCGCCATGATCCCCGCCCGCAATGACTCGCATCTGCCGCTTCGCGAGTTCACCATCGGTGAAGCGTTTCAGGCGGGCGGATACGCGACGGGCTACATCGGCAAGTGGCATCTGGGTGATGATCTGGCGATGCCCTCGGCGCAGGGCTTCGCATTCACGCGGGCCGTCAATCATGCCGGTCAGCCGGGTTCGCACTTCGCGCCGTACCGAAGCGCGAGCATGCCCGAGACGAACGTCACCGACCTGGAAGGCGACCATACCGGCGACTATCTCACCGACCGGCTCACCGATGAAGCACTGCGATTTGTGCAGCAACCACGGACGCAGCCGTTTTTTCTGATGCTGTCGCACTACGCCGTTCACACGCCGTTGGAAGCGAAGACGGATGTCACGGCCAAGTACGCCGCAAAGCGCGACCGTCAGGCGGTCTCGCAACGCGCAGAGCCCGCCGCCATCGCCGAGGGCGCCACGGCGATGACGAAGATGCATCAAGACCACGCCACGTACGCGGCGATGGTGGAGAGCGTGGACGAGAGTGTTGGACGGATCGTCCACGCGCTGGATTCGCTGCACCTCGCCGACAACACGATCGTTGTCTTCATGTCGGACAACGGCGGCCTCAGCACGCTGCTCGGTTCTGCCGCGCGGATGCCGACATCGAATGCCCCGCTGCGCGCGGGGAAGGGCTGGCTGTACGAAGGGGGGATTCGCGCGCCGCTCATCATCCGCTGGCCGGGCACCATCGGCGCCGGCCGCATCATCACGACGCCCACGATTTCGACCGACCTCTATCCGACCCTGCTCCAGCTGGCTGGGCTGCCCGCCCGCGCCGCGCAGACGCTGGACGGCGTGAGTGTCGCACCGCTGCTCCGTGGCGAACGCCAAGCGCTGACGCGCTCGTTGTACTGGCACTTCCCGCACTATCACGGCTCGGGGAGCACGCCCAGCGGCGCGATGCGACGCGGGTCGCTCAAGCTGGTGGAGTGGTTTGAAACGGGGCGGGTGGAGCTGTACGATCTGGCGCGGGATCCCGGCGAGGCCCGCGATCTGGCGGCCAAGCGCCCGCAGGTGGCGGCGTCGCTGCGGGCCGAGCTGACCGCATGGCGGACGCGTGTCGGGGCCAATATGCCGCGAGCGAAGTAGTGACACCGCGGATCGCCGTCGGTGTTCTCGAGCTGGCACACACGTGATGCGGTGATCGGCTGTCCCGCGAGCGAGGGGAAGCGCTGGGCGAGATAGGCGCGCGGCGTGGTGTGCACGGCCGCACTCGCCAAGTCCGTGCTTGCCAACGGTGCGACGCGGCCGGAACATTCCGGGATGTTCTCCTGCCAACGTCTATGAAATTGGCCTCGATTACGTCCTAGGTCGCGCCGGGGATGAGACTGATGGCGTCCCCGAAGTGCGACTGTTCGCGTTGCGCCGCACCTCGGCGAACGCATCCCCGACCCGCAGGAGTCCGTTGTGATTCGTTCGTCGCGCACCGTGCTGGCTCTTGGTTCATTGTTGGTGCTTCCGTTCGTGCTGTCCGCGCAGCCCGGCGGCGTGAAGACCACCACGCAGCAGAATTTCCCGGCCGATCCGGCGGCCAGTGTGCCGGCGTTGAGCGCACTGGTGTCAGCGCGCACCAGCGAGATGGCCGATGTGATCTCGCGCTTCGCGTCCGATCAGCAGGTGCTCCAGCGTCGCTACGACGCCCCCGATTCGCCCGCGCAGCGTACCCGCACCCGCGCCTTCTACACGTCGTGGCGGGCGCGCCTGGGCGCGCTCGCGTTCGACAAGCTGTCGCAGGAGGGCAAGGCCGATTACGCCCTGCTGGAGAATCATCTGCGCTATCAGCTCGAGCTGATGGATCGCGAAGAGCTGCAGCGCAAGGAAATGCTGCCGCTGATGCCGTTCGCCGATCGCGTGCTTGCGCTGCAGGATGCACGTCGCGATCTCAAGACGATCGATGCGCAGGCGTCGGCCCGTACGCTGGCCGATATCACCAAGATGGTGGACAGCCTGCGCGCCCTGTTTGAGCCGGCGCCGGCGCGCCCGGCCGGCGACAGCGCCAACGGCGCTCCGCGTGCCGCGCGTGTGCCGGCGCCCAAGGTGTCCCGCACGGTCGGCAATCGCGCCGCCGATCAGCTCGATCAGATCCGCAATACGGTCGGCGTCTGGTACCGCTATTACAACGGCTACGATCCGCTCTTCTCGTGGTGGGCCACCAACCCGTATCAGAAGCTCGACGAAGCCATGCGGCGGTACGCGACCACCATTCGCACGCGCGTGGTCGGAATTCAGCCGGCACCAGTCGTCGCGGCTGGCGGGGGCGCGGGAGGGCAGGGCGGCGCGGCGCCGGCGCCGCGCAACGCGGCGGCGGCCAATGAGCCGATCATCGGCGATCCTATCGGGGCGGAAGGTCTCGCCGTCGATCTGCGTCACGCCATGATCCCGTACACGGCCGACGAGCTGATTGCGATCGCCGAGAAGGAGTATGCGTTCAGTCTGGCCGAAGCGAAGAAGGCCGCGCGCGAGATGGGACTGGGTGACGACTGGAAGGCGGCGATGGAGAAGGTGAAGAACATGTACGTCGAGCCCGGTAAGCAGCCGGATCTCATTCGCGATCTCGCGAACGAAGCCGATGCGTTCTTCGCCAAGCACGACTGGGTCACCATTCCGGCGCTGGCGCGGGAAGATTGGCGCATGGAGATGATGGCCCCCGAGCGGCAGCGGGTGTCGCCGTTCTTCCTCGGCGGCGATCTCATTCTCGTGTCGTATCCCACCGCGGACATGACCGATGAAGAGAAGCTGATGAGCCTGCGCGGCAACAATCCGTTTTTCTCGCGCGCCGTCGTGTTTCACGAGCTCAATCCCGGGCATCATCTGCAGGGGTTCATGTCGGCGCGCTACAACGCGCACCGGCGCGTGTTCTCCACCCCGTTCTGGAACGAAGGGCAGTCGCTGTACTGGGAGATGTTTCTCTGGGATCGTGACTTCCACGTCACGCCGGAAGATCGTCTTGGCGCCCTCGCGTGGCGCATGCATCGCAGCGCGCGCATCGTGTTCTCGCTCAGCTTCCATCTCGGCAAGATGACGCCGGAGCAAGCCATCGAGTACGTGGTGGACAAGGTGCCGTTCGAGCGCGCCAACGCCGAGGGCGAAGTGCGGCGGTCATTCAACGGGTCGTACTCGCCGATCTATCAGGCGGCGTACATGCTGGGCGGCCTGCAGTTGCGCGCGCTGTACAAGGAAGTGGTCATGTCGAAGAAGATGACCGACCGCGAGTTCCATGACGCGGTGCTGCAGGGCGGACCGATGCCGATTGCGATGGTGCGCGCGCGGCTGGCCAACGTGAAGCTCACGCGTGAGGGGGCCGCGCCGTGGCGCTTCGCCGACGACCTGCCGGCCCCGCGCCCGTTCCCGTCGAAGTAAGTCGGCGTCGCTAGCGCGCGGTCTCGATCAGCGGGATCGGCACGTACGGCAGAATGTTCTGGCGGATCGCGGCGTCGGCGGAAAATTGCGCGGTCCAACGCTCGAAGATGCGCCACGTTGCCGACGACCAGAGTGATGCCCCGGCTGGCACGAACTCCACCTCATGCTGGTCGGTGCGGCGTAGTGGGGCACTACCCACTGGGGCGTTACCAAACGGGGGGCGAGACACAAGCAGCACCGGCAGCGGTGCCTCGTTCGCCATCGTCCATGGGTTGTCGGGCAGCAGCGTCCGGATCGCGCGCCAGCTGAACGTGCGCGCGGTGGGCCCGCTGGGGTGCTGGGTGCGCTGATACGCCACGGGCAACCGGTCTGCGACGTGCAGTCCCACCCGGTTCAGCCACTGTTGCGTGCGCAGGCGACGCCCGTGCCATTGCACGGCCTCGCCGTCCTGGATCACCGCCCGTTGCCATTCGTCGAACGTGAGAATCGGATCCACCAGCGCGAGGCCCTGAACGCGCGTTGGTGCGGCATCACGCGCGTGTGCCGCAACGGCGAGCACCGTGCCTGCGCCCTCGCGGACGCCGACGAGGAGCACTGGGCCCGACGGATTCGTCCGTTTGAGTGCGCGCACGACGCCGGTGAGATCGTCAGCGTACTGGGTGTCATGCCCGATGCGTCCGCGTGCGCCTCCCGACCGCCCATTCCCGCGGAGATCGAGAAACAGGATGTTCATGCCGGTGACGCGTCGCAGCGAGTCGCCGGCCTGCATCGCGATCGCGTCGTGCGCCCCCAGTCCGTGCACCAGAATGATCGTGCCCCGGGACGGGAGGAAATACTGCGTACCGTACACCGCGACGCTGTCGGGCATGATGAACTGGCGGAACGTCACCTTGCTGCCCACGATCGGCATCCCCTCGATCGCTTTCGTTTCGAAGCGGGAGAGCCGAGCAAGCGTGGGCTCGCCGGTGCCGAGGCCGACGCCGAGCGCGACGCCAGCCGCCAGGAGCGCGAGTACTGCAACGCGCGCTGCGGTCAGAGCGGCACCGGTGAATGTCCGAGGTTCTCAAAAATAAAGGCGTACTCGTCGGCCATTTCGGCGATCTGCTTCGTGAGTGACGAACTGCCGTGTCCTGACTGCGTCTCGATGCGAATGAGTACCGGGTTCGGACCACGATGGGCCTGCTGCAAGCGCGCGGCAAACTTGAACGAGTGCGCCGGCACCACGCGATCGTCGTGATCGGCGGTCGTGATGAGCGTGGCGGGATACGCCGTGCCGTCTTTCAGGTTGTGCAGCGGCGAATAGGCCACGAGGTAGCGGAATCCCTCGGCGTCGTCGCTTGACCCGTAGTCGGCGATCCAGTTCCAGCCGATCGTGAATTTGTGAAAGCGCAGCATGTCCATCACCCCGACGGCCGGCAACGCGACCTTCGCCAAGGTGGGACGCTGCGTCATGATCGCGCCGACCAGCAAGCCGCCGTTGGAGCCACCCGCGATGGCGAGCTTGTCGCTGCAGGTGTAGCCGTGCTCGAAGAGCCACTCGGCCACTGCGACGAAATCGTCGAAGACGTTTTGCTTTTTGTCCTTCATGCCCGCCTGGTGCCACGCTTCGCCGTACTCGTTGCCGCCGCGCAAGTTGGCTTGCACATACACGCCGCCCTGCTCGAGAAACGCCACGCGCATCGCACTGAAATTCGGCGGGAGCGACACGTTGAATCCACCGTAGGCGTACAGCATGGTGGGATTGGCGCCGTCGAGCACGAGTCCTTTCTTGGCCACAATGAACGCCGGCACCTTCGTGCCATCCTTGCTAGTCACGAACACCTGTGTGGTGTCGAACTGCGTGGGGTCGAATGGCAGGGTGACCTCGCGGAGTTGCGTGCTGTGCCCGGACGCGATGTCGTATCGATACACGGTGATCGGCGCCGTGAACGAGGTGAAGCTGTAGTACACCGAGGTGGCATCGTGCTCGCCATCGAAGCCACCGGCGGTGCCGATGCCCGGCAACGCGATCTCGCGCTCCAGCGTGCCGTCGAGCGCATGTACAAAGGCGCGCGTCGTCACGTCTTGCAGATACGTGGCGAACAGGCGCCCGCCGCCAATGGACATCCCACTCACCGGCTCACTCCGCTCGGCGATCAGGGTGACCCAGTTCGCTTCGTCGGGGGCGGAGGGGCTGATGCGCACCACGCGTTGGTTGGGCGCATGACGATTGGTGAGCACCAAGAGCTGATCGCCCACGTTGTCGAGCACGTCCATCTGGTCGTCGAACGTCGTCCAGAGTGGCGTGAAAGCGGGCTCGGGCGCCGTGAGGTCCATGACGTACACCGCGTTGCCGTCCTTCCCCTGCCCGCGGTCGCTGATCGAGAGGACGGCGTAGCGTTCGTCTTCCGTGGTGCCCACGGTGTGGAAGCGCTGTGGGTTGGCGCTATCCTGATAGATCAGGCGGTCGGCCGACTGCGGAGTGCCGAGGGTATGGAAGTAGACCTGATGGTCTTCGTTCATCGAGGAGAACGCGGCGTCGGTATTCGTCGGCGCTGGATAGCGGCTGTAAAAGAACCCGTCGCCATGCCACGCGAGCCCCGACACCTTCACCCAGTCCACCGCATCGGGCAGGTGCTCTCGGGTGGCCACATCGATCACGCGGATCTGCTGCCAGTCCGAACCGGCCTCGCTGCGCATGTAGGCGATGCGCGTGCCCGCCTGGTTGAACGTGAGCCCCGCCACCCGGGTCGTGCCGTCGGCCGACAGGGTGTTGGGGTCGATCAGCACGACCGGCACGCCGTCCTCGCCGTCCTGGAGGTAGTACACCGCCTGATTCTGGAGCCCGTCGTTCTTGGTGAAGAGGGACCACTGCTTCTTCACCGAGGGCGCCGAGTACCGGGGGTAATTGACCAGCTCGGTGAGCCGGGCCCGGAGGGCATCGCGGGAGGGGAGTTGGTCCAGGTAGGCGAAGCTGACCCGATTCTGCGCCTCCACCCACTCCTTGGTCTCGGCCGAGGTGTCGTCTTCCAGCCATCGGAACGGGTCGGCGACCACGGTCCCGTGGTAGTCGTCCACCTGATCGGCCGTCCGCGTGACGGGGTAGGTCAGCGGTGCGGGCGGGCGTGCGGGCGCGAGCGGAGAGGTCACGGGAGAGACGGGTACTGGTGGAGGCGGGGCCGGGCGGACCGAGGGCGGCGTGGGGCGGCCGAATCGGGCGACTGCCCAACTCTATGGGAGATCGGGGCACTAGCGCCAGCGCCAATTCCGCTGGTATCTTCTGAAGCTCTAGTGTTTTACCGGTCTTTCGAGACTGTTGTGCCTCCCCGGAATATACCGGGCGGCGATGCCACGTCGATTCCGGATCGGGGGACTTCGCTCCCAGTCCGCGTCATGGCCTCTCGCACCGTTGGTGTTGGTGTCGTTCGCTGCACGGGCTTCGGCTTCATGGCAGATCGACGTCGTACCGCCGGATCTGCAGCACCTGAACCGGGCGCGGTTTGGCCCCGGAGAGAACTATGCATCCGTTTATCGAAACGCAGAAAGAGTGGATGAAGGCCATTACGCCGTTCCGCCCGGGTGACACCGTGCGTGTGAACGTGCGCGTGAAGGAAGGCGACAAGGAACGCGTGCAGGCGTTTGAAGGCGTGTGCATCGCGCGTCGTGGCGGTGGTGTTAGCGAGACGTTCACCGTGCGCAAGATTTCGAACGGTGTCGGCGTCGAGCGTATCTTCCCGATCCACAGCCCGATGGTTTCCGAGATCGTCGTCGTTCGCCGTGGCGCCGTGCGCCGCGCGAAGCTGTACTACCTCCGCGACGTGACGGGTAAGGCCGCGCGTATCAAGGAGCGTAAGGTCGTGCGCGCCCCTCGCGGCGCGTAAGACACACGCGTTTCACGCCGCACCAGGAAGCCGGCCCACGTGGCTCGGTGGACTCCGATCGAGCGCACCTTGCGTGCGCAACACGGGCCGCTCCTGGTGGGTGTGGATGAAGTCGGACGGGGCCCGCTTGCGGGCCCCGTTGTCGCATGCGCCATCGTCATGCCGCCCGGCCGTCGTGCGATCGCCGGCGTCGACGATTCCAAGAAGCTCGACGCGGCCACCCGCGTAGCACTCGCCGCCCGCATTCGCGAGCAGGCCCTCGTCGTGTCGCTGGGGGCCGCCAGCGCGCGCGAGATCGACCGCATCAACATCTATCATGCCACCGTGCTGGCCATGCGGCGCGCGCTGGCCCGCGTGCCCGGCCGCCTGGGCTGCACGCCGCATCACGTGCTCATCGACGGCAAGCCACTCCGAACGCTGGGCACGGCGCACACGGCCGTCGTGAAGGGAGACGGCAAGTGCTACGCGATCGCCTGCGCGTCGATCGTGGCCAAAGTGACGCGCGACCGGCTCATGCATGCCCTCGCCATGCGGTATGACGGCTACGCGTGGGAGCGCAACAGCGGCTACGGGACCGCGGCCCACCGCGCTGCGCTCGACGAACGTGGGCTCACCCCACATCATCGTCGCAGCTTCTGTCTCGATGAACAGGTGCCGCTGCTGCTCGACACCGGGCCGCCGGATGGCCTCGATCTTCCTTCTCAGTTCCTTCACACGGAGTGAGTGCATGCATGACGCGACGGGTGGTTCCGATCTTACGAGCATGGCCTCGATCTTCCGCCCGGGGCTGCTCGATGGGCAGGTCGCGCTCGTCACGGGCGGTGGCACGGGAATCGGGCTGGGCATCTCCCAATTGCTCGCCGAGCTTGGCGCGCATGTGGTCATGGCGAGCCGCAAGCCGGCCAATCTCGAAGCGGCGCGTGCCGACATCGCATCGCGCGGCGGCAAGGTGACCGCGGTTCAGCTCGATGTGCGCGATCCCGAGCAGGTGAAGGCCGCCGTCGATGGGATCGCGCAACAGCTGGGGCGTATCGACGTGCTCGTGAACAACGCGGCGGGCAATTTCTACGCGCCCAGCGCGACGCTGTCGCCGAATGCCTGGAAGAGTGTGGTCGAGATCGATCTCTACGGCACCTTCTACTGCTCGCAGGCCGTGTATCCGATCATGGCGGCGCAGGGTGGGGGACGCATCGTGAGCACGTCCATGACGCTGCACTACCGTGGCTGGCCCATGATGGCGCACGCCACGGCGGCCAAGGCCGGTGTCGACGCACTCACCCGCACGCTCGCCGTGGAGTGGGCACCACAGCGCATTCGCGTGAATGCGATCGCGCCGGGTCCGATCCCCACTGAAGGCGTGCGCAAGGCCTTCACGCCGCCGGCCGACAGCGGCGTGCCTGACGTGTTCGCGGCGGCCGATGCACGCATGGCCGAGTACGCGAAGCAGGGGATTCCACTGGGGCGGTGGGGATCGCCACGCGATATCGCCAACATGGTCGCGTTTCTCGCGTCACCGGCAGGCGACTGGATCACCGGATCGATCTTCGTGATCGATGGCGGCGAGTGGCTGGCGAAGACGCCGAGCTGAAGCGGGCGCGCATGCCCGTTGCTTGCGGTGCCCCGTGATCGTGCACACAACACGCAGCAACTGGTATGAAATGCGTGATCTGAGGCACATCCGAAGTCGTGAGGTTCGGCGAGGTTCTAATCGTGGTTCGCGTTATGCATGACGCATAGCTATCGCGGGCCCGATGGATGTTCGTCGATTCCGAGCTGCACCTCACGGCGGGACACAGGAGACTTCATGCGACCGGTAAAGTATGTGGCAATGGTGGTACTGGCAGCGAGCACGCTGGGCGCCTGCGCGACGAAGGGTTTTGTCCGGAAGGGACTCGACGAGCAGCGCGTCGCGCTGAACGGTGAGAAGACCGAGCGCGTGGCGGGTGATGACGCGCTGCGCACGGATGTGAACGGTCTGCGCACGGATCTCAACGCGCTGCGAAACGATCTCACCACGATGCGCACCGAGTTCGGCGCGAAGATCACGGCCATGGATGGGCAGGTGAAGTTTGCGATGCCGGTGCACTTTGCGTTCGATGACGCCGCGGTGCGGCAGGATGATCAGGCGGCGTTGACCAAGTTCGCGCAGGTCGCGAACCAGCACTACAAGGGCGCCACGATCACGATCGAAGGCTTCGCCGATCCGGCCGGATCGTCTGATTACAATTTGCGGCTCTCGCGCGAGCGGGCCGACGCGGTTCGTGACGTCCTCGTGACCAAAGGCCTCGATGGTTCGGTGTTACGCACGGTAGGTTATGGCAAGACGCGTCTGGTTCGTCCAGGCGCACAGGGGACTGCCGATGGAGCCGAACTCAATCGTCGCGTGACCTTCGTCATCGAGACGCCAGCTGGTGCCGCTACGGTGGCCGCGCTGTCGGGCATGCATTGATTCGACTGACGGTGGTGTAGTCGTGTGACGATGGCCGGCGCTCTACGGAGAGTCGGCCATCGTCGCTATTCGCTAGGGAGTGCTCTGTTGCTGCTGCGTGCCGATGCCGACCTGGGTGTCCTCGACATCACCGAATGGTTTGGAGAAACGAGCGGAGGCATTCGCACCTACCTGCTCGAGAAAGGGAACTACGTGTCCACGCGCCCGTGGCTGCGGCACACCATGGTGGTGCCCGGGGCACGCGATGGCATCACCGATGGCGACGGTGTGCGCATGTATCGTCTGCAAGGGCCGCCCATTCCGCGGCAGCGCCCGTACCGCTTCATGCTCGCGCCGCGCTCGGTGGGGCGTATCATTCGCGACGAGCGCCCCTCCCTGATCGAGGTGGGCAGTCCGTTCCTGGTCCCGTGGATTGTCCGGCATGCCACGCGTGCGCTCGACGTGCCACTGGTCAGTTTCTATCATACGAACCTGACGCAGCTCCTCACGCCCCGGGCTGGCGGTGCTGGACGGGTGACCCGCGCGCTCCTCGGCGCCTCGTCGCGCTACCTCCGTCGCCTCGACCGCTTGTTCGCGATGACGATCGTCGCCTCCGAGTACTCGGCCACCGAGCTGGCGCGTGTCGGCATCGATCGCGTGGCGCATGTGCCGCTGGGCGTCGACCTCACCTGTTTCACTCCCTCGCGCCGGGCGTACGCCAGCGAGACGCGCGACCGCTTCGGTTTGCCACAGGGACCATTGGCGGCCTTCGTGGGTCGCTTCGCCGGTGAGAAAGAACTCGATGTCGTCCTCGACGGTTGGGCCGAGGTTGAGCGACGCTCTGGCGCGCGATTGGCGCTGGTGGGCGCCGGGCCGATGGAGGCGCGACTGCGCGCCCACCCGTACGGCGCGCGCGTGATCTTCGTGCCGTTCGTGCAAAGTCGCGAGGCGCTGGCGGATCTGCTGGCGGCGCTCGATGTGTACGTGGCCGCCGGACCGATCGAGACCTTTGGCCTCTCGGCGATCGAAGCGATGGCCAGTGGAACTCCCGTGCTCACTGTCAGCGTCGGCGCGGTGGTGGAGCGCGTGCGTGAGAGTGGCGCCGGTGCGGTGTTCGAGCTCCGGCAGCCGGCATCATTGGCCGAAGAGGCGGTGCAGCTCTTCCAGCAGGATCTGGTTGCGCTCGGCGTACGCGGGCGGGCCTATGCCGAAGCGGAGCACAGCTGGAGCACGGTCTTCGACCGGCTGTTCGCGGTGTACCGTTCGGTGCTGGGGCGCTGACGGATGGCCGCATCCGTCTCGACGACCCCGCACAGCGTGAGCGCCGAAGGCCTTCGGCTGGCGCTCTTTACCGACACCTACGCGCCGCAGGTGAACGGGGTCGCGCGCACGCTGGAACGACTCGTGGCCGCCGTCGAAGCGCGGGGCGGCGCGGTGCGGGTGTTCACATCCCACGATCCGGAGGCGTCGAGCGCTGCCCACGTGAGTCGGTTTCCGAGCCGCGCCTTCTGGGCGTATCCGCAGCTTCGGCTGGCCTGGCC
>CANHJV010000110.1 GCA_947461225.1 Gemmatimonadota bacterium
AAGGACGCGCGCGGCGAGAAGTTCCCGAGCTGATTCTTGCGGTTGCCGGTATTCAGGAAATTCTGAAGCGCAGGAATCGCCTTGAGCGTGGGGTCATTGGCCCAGGGTACCGTGTACTTGTTGTTCATCGTGTTGAACTCCACGTCGTGGCGCAGTCCCAGCGACAGCGTGAAGTTCGGCTTGATGCGCCACTCGTCATTGATGTAAATGCCGGTGGTGTACGCCGTGGCGTCGGCGATGGCATCGGAGGTGCCGTTCGGATCGGTGAAGCCCACCGCGATCGAGGCGGCCGTGGGCAACGCATTCGGATCGTCCGACGCGAACGTGAACGTGCCGTTCGTGTTGTTCGGCTGATTCTGCTGGGCCGCCACCGTGCTGAGCTCCACCCCCGCCTTGATGATATGCGAGCCGGCCTTCTCCACGTTGTACGTGGCCCGGTTCACAAAGCGGAAATGGTTTTCCTTGAGGATGAGCGGGAACCCCGAGGTGCCGAACTGCACACCAGGATAGTTGAACTGCGAGCCCGGCTTGAGCGGGGCTTCGTTGTGGTTCCAGCTCACCAACTGCAGGGAGGCCTCGTTCACCAGGTTGCCGCTGGTGGAGATGAAGCGCTGCCGGAGCTGGGCGGTGTAGATCTCATACTCCTGCGAGATGCCGGCATCCTGCGACGCGCGTCCACCGAAGTTGCCCTCGCCGCGCAGGAAGCGCGTGGAGCCCATGAAGTCGTACGTCACCCGAGGGCTCTGCACGTACGTCAGACGTGAGAACAGCGTGTGATTGGTATTGGGCGCCTCAAACGATCCTCGGGCCGACGGGAACGCCGTGTTGGCGGCGGCCGTCGTGGGATTCACGTCCAAAAAGAAGTTGGTGTTGGTCCGCTCGTAGCTCGTGGCGAGAAACAGTTTGTCCTTCTTGATCGGGCCGGCGATGTTGAAGCCCAGCTGATCGCGTCCGAAGTTCGGCACGGCGGTCTGGAACGCGTTCTTGGCCAGCATCGACTTGTTCTGCAGGAATCCGAACGCCGAGCCTTTCCACTGGTTCGTGCCGCGCTTGCTTTCGGCGCTGATCACATAGGAACCGGCCCGCGTGAATTCCGCGTCGTACGGATTGAGGTACACGCGGAAGTTGTCGAGCCCTTCCTGCGGCAGCGGCGAACCGGTCTGGCCGAGTCCGACGATGTTGCCGTTGAAGAGACTCTTCATTTCCACGCCGTCCATGTAGACGTTGAAGAAACGAAGATCCGGTGCCGCGCCGCCTGACGGCAGCGAGCGCCCCGATTGGGCGGAATACGTTTTGATGCCCGGCGCGATGCCGGCCAGATTCATGATGCCGCGGGAATTGAACGGCAGGTTCTCGATCTCGTCCTTCGTGACCGGCGCGCTCACCGACATGCGCTGCACTTCCACCTGCTTCACCCGTTCCGCCGTCACGGTCTGGGCATCGAGCTCTGCGGCACCCTTCTCCATGTTGAATTCGAGCCGCGCGCGCTGGCCGAGCGTGAGGTTGACCGTATCCGTGCGCTGCCGGAAGCCAAGCGCCTTCACGTTCACGGTGTACTGCCCGGAGTAGAGCCCCAGCACCCGGAACTCACCGGACGCTCTGGTGGCCACGCGGGAGACCTCGGCGGTGGCCACATTGCGCACCGTGACCTGCGCACCGACCACCGGTGCACCGTCGGCGCGCACGGCGCCTTCGAGGGTGATCGTGTTCTGCGCCAAGACGGCGCTGGAGGCGAGTGCGGACGCAGACGCCGCAAGGAGCAACCGCTTGAGAACCGGTCGCAGCATAGGCTTTCCTCTATGGGAAGGGAGGGTGGGACGAACTCCGAAATTATAGAACGCGGTTGGCTGGTGCGCGAGGAGCCCAAAGGACGGTTCGGCGGGGGGGCGGCGCTCAGACGCGGGGGAGATGAGGTGCAAGCGTCCGGCCTTGCTCCGTGACGGCCTGAGCGGCAACGTCCCTCCCACCGCGCCGCCGAGTTCGCGGCGATTCCGCAATACTTGTCCGACGTGCAACCGACGTCGGAGCACCCCACAATGACATGCCCCGCCTTCACAAATACGTGAGCCGCGATGCCCACTACGTCCTGACGAGCATCGATGGCCAGGTCAATACGTTTCAGCTCACGCCGGCGGGCGAACGTAAGCTCGCGGCCGCTGGCATCCTGCCCGGACATCAGTTCGAACGCGCCATCCTACTGGATCTGTACCGAACCGGCGACGCCTTCTCGCGCGGCGGTGAGTTTCCCGAGGCGGTGCTGGCCAACCAGCTCGAGATGGACCTCGCGAGCGATCCGCATCCGGAGAGTGCATTCCCCACATGCGATGATTGCCGGAGCGTGGCCGACCTGCACCTCGCACTCATCGGCAGCGCCTCCACCTTCGCCGCGCGCCTACTGTGCCCGACCTGTCGCACCACGCCGGCCAACCTCGCGGACACCAGTGTTCCCGTGTCCCTGCTCACGCGGCCGGTGTTGAGCCGTCTGTTCGAGATGAAGTCCGTGGGCACCAAGGCGAACAACGTGCTGCGATACGAAGCCCTCCTCGAAGCGGCATTCGCGCTCCGATGGGATGCGGTGCGGAACCAACGCCACAAGACACAGGCCGCGCTGTTCAGCGAGGGGGAGCTGGGCGGGTTGGATTTGTAGAAATGGAAGCGGGATTGGCGGCATGCGACGTGAGGGAACATCGGCCCCATCGAGTTTGAGCAGGAAGTAGCTTCATCACATGTCCGTGGAAGCCAGGACCGCGTCAACACTACCAACACCACGACCAATACCCCGACCAATGGCACGACCACTATGGCGTCGGGTGCTCGGACTGAGTGACGTCACGGGCGCCGAAACCGCGTTACATGCGCTGCTCGTGGAGAGTCGTCCATCCACCCCCGACCAGCAACAGCTGTCGGCCCTCGTTGAGGCCTATGGTTTATCTGGCACCACGACACGCACCATCTGTACGCAGGCCTTTGCCCGCGCCGTGCGGGCTGTGGTATCGGATGCCCACATGGCCGATGACGAGCGCCACTACCTCTCGGCGCTCAAGCAGGCGCTGTCGGTGTCTGATACCGAGAGCCTCCCGCTGTTCGAGACGGCGGCCCAAGCGCCACTCGCGTTGGCAATGGATGCGGCTTTGGCTGACCATGTGCTCACCGAGACGGAGAAAAAACAGCTCGAGGCGCTGGCCACGAATTTACAGGTGACCACCGCCACTCTCACGCGCCTCACGCAGGAACACGCCCAAGGCATATTGCAACGCCGCGCCGACGAGCTCCTCGCCGACGAACGGTTGTCTCCCGACGACGAACACGAGCTGCGGGAACTCGCCCGCAGTATCGGTGGTGCACTGACCGTTGATGCCGGCACCCAGCGGTTACTCGACCGGTATCGACTCCTGTGGCAGCTCGACAACGCGATGTTGCCAACGATCGCCGCTCCCATTGCCCTGCAGCGCGGCGAGGTATGCCACCATGCGCTCGCCGTGCACTGGTATGAAACCAAGCGCGTGACCACCTCGGTGTCGTATGCGGGGCTAAACGCGTCCTTTCGCATTGTGCGCGGCGTCCGCTTCCGGATCGGCAACGTGGTGCCCGTGCGTCATACCACCGATCGGCTCACGCTGCTCGATACCGGCACGTTATACCTCACCAGCAAACGCCTCATTTTTCTGGGCGCGACACGAAACACCACCATTCGCTTATCGTCGGTGTTGAGCTTCGACGCGTTCGCCAACGGCATTGAGGTACAGAAGGCATCCGGACGTCCGCCTTTTCTCGAGATCGAACCAGCGGATCTCGAAATCGCTGGTGCCATGTTCGGCGCGGTGCTCGCGGCCACGAACGACTGACGAGCAGACAACCGCGAGCGGGCTGTGGCGTGAGGCGCGCGGGTGCGCCGCTCTTCGATCTCGCCTCGCGTGCAATTACTCTGAACGACGAAACGACCCCCCCGGGATTACTGGAGACGCGGGTAATTGAGTGCCAAGGCCGGGGAGTCGAACTGGGCATTTGGTACCACGCCACCCATGCGAGCGTGGCGAACGCCACAGCAGTGCAAAATCACTACAGCATGCGCTTGCCTAATCTTGACCGCTCGCTGCGTTGGCGCAGAAGCTTCGAACGCGTGCCGTGTCCGACACCACAAAGATCGCGACCGACTTACCCTTGCGTTCCGCGCCCGTCCCGAAGACCGCGCCGGCAATCTTCGCGCCGGCACTCGGCTCGTTGATACCGCCCATGATGATGCCGTTCGCGCCGACAGCTGCGGCTTTCTTCCGCATCGACTTCAACATGCCCGCCTCACTCGTTAAGCCCGTATTGGCGGTTGAATTCAGGAGTGCGACCTCTTTGTACTCGCCACCGACAGCCGACGGGGTTGAGTAGATCTTCACGCCATCCGCACACGAAGGAGCCAGCTTCACCGAATTGTCCAAGAGCGCTGCATTCGTCCGCGTGCATCCGAGGACAGCAGTGAAAACGACAAGGGGAACCGCAAACGTGACACGCACAGAGCACTCCTGTTGAAAGAAATTGCGAACCTGGCAACAAACGACCTGGCCATGCTTGATGCAAACGCGTGTTCGAGTTCGACGAATGCCAACGCCGTACCACACCACACTGCGCGTAATTCACGTTGACATCACCGACCTTTGCGCCGTTCAAATAGAGGCTGCCTCTGGTGCTGCCCGCGTACCGCAGCAACCGGGTGAGCGAAATTCGGCCTAGCGAGCTCAACAATACAGTTACGACTCTGTGAAGGCCAGAACCCGCGGTACGGAGCGATCGCGAGCACGCAGGGAGTCGTTTTCCCTCACCGCCAGTCTTAGCCAATCACGACACCGGCGATCGGAGCACAACGCGAACCGGCGACGTCCAGCGTGGGAAGCGGTTTCAGCACTCACGGGCAGCGCTGAATCGGCGTGGTTTCCCTCTCAAGTATCGGGCGACTGACGTTGTTTGCGCTCACTGGATGAGCGCCATGGCCAGTTGGATTGGGCACCATTGGGCACCGGCGTTCAGCTTCTGCGACGCCTTTTCCGCGGTGACGCATCCTGACCAGCAGGTTCACCGCGCAGTTGCTCAAGATCATGGCGGTCCTTCGGTCGACCGCTCGCCTGTTTGTTCGCACGCAGCGCGCGGAGCCCGATCACGAGCAGCAGGTCGCCGTCGAGCGGCACCTGCACCGCGCCCTCACGCGCCTCGTCGAAGGTGACGCCCGACAGACCGGACAGCAGGTCGATGCAGACAGGTGGCTCCCCGAATGCCGTCGCGGTATCCGGCGCCTCGAGATGGGCTCGGTCGAGCACTTCTGGCGGAGCGCCGAACTCCTGCAACGCCGCGAGCACCCGCGTCACGTTCTCGGTTGTGCGGCGATAGAAGAAGTCGATGTCGACCGTCGCCCGCACGTAGCCGTGCACACCGACGGCATAGCCGCCGACCAGCAGGTACTCCACACCGTTGGCGTTCAGCGCGTGCACGAAGTCCGTGAAGTCCACCGGAAACGCTGTGGCGAACGGCTGGTTCGGGCGTCCCTCACCCGCCGGCGTCACCGGCGCGGTGAGCGGGCCGCACGTTGCAGCGCGGTGGCGAGAGCGGAAGCGTTGGCGACCGCGCCAAGACGTGCCGCGGACGACGCCGCCGCCGATGGATCGACCTGTGCCTCGAGGGTGGAGCGGGTGCCAGTCCAACTGTTCCGCCGTCGCGCCGCGCGCTCCGCGCGTGCCTGCGCAGCATCCCTCGGTTCGGTCGCGTCGCGCAGATGGAGCGACACCCCGACCAGCGTGAGCAACCGCAACGCCGTCTCGAGCGACACATTGGGCCGCTTCCCTTGCTCGAACTCGCTGATGAGCCGGGGGCTCACGCCCGCGCTGGCGGCCAGTTCGGCGATGGACACCCTACGGCTCCGGCGCGCCTCCCGAAGTGCCGACGCGATGGTCAATACAGGCGGCGGCGAGTTGGCCATACGAGAAATGTGATACGGGAGACGCCCACTTTCAATCCCTTTATGTACACTTTTGTCAGCGGCGGCGCTCGAGAACGACCAGTTGCGGGACTCGGCGGCCAGCCACCACAGCCGGTGCGAACTGCAGTTGCGCCACCTGCCGAGCCAGCGGATCGTCGGCCGCTTGGCCATCATGGCTGCCGAAGCTGCACACGACGACGTTGCCACTCGTATCGACAACGAAGGCTGCCCACTCTCGTGGAAACGTCGATTCCACCTTGCCACTTGGGGGCCGAACGCCAAGCGTCCCGGCCATCATGCTGTCGGTGGGCGTGGTGGGGAATATGGCCCAGGTGACCTCTCGCCAGTCCTTCGGCCACGAGGACCCGTCGCGCAGTGCGACTGGTCGCTCAACCTGTCCACGGTGGTGTGCGCTTCGCTTGATCAGGCACGAATCCTTCGCTTGCACCACGCGCTGGGCGCGCCGCGTGTGTGCCGCGACCTCCGACGGCGTCGTGACCGGAAAGTTCAGGACGACTGCGGTTACGACTACGTGGATGAAGAGCCATGCGTGCATTCACAAGCTCCGCTCAGGGTTTCTCGAACAGTGCGAACTCCGCCTGATGAGCGGAATACGCCGTCGATTATGTCTGAATGACGGAACGATGAAGACCAAGCGAACAGCCGATCACCACGGATCGCGTCCGTGACACCTACGAACGCCAAACGGCGGCCTCCACGTGGAGACCGCCGTTTGCGTTTTCATGAGAGCGGGCGACCGGACTCGAACCGGCGACGTCCAGCTTGGGAAGCTGGCATTCTACCAACTGAATTACGCCCGCAGACACGGTCTACCCGCAGACCGCACCACCAACAGAAGCTAGTGCGCCGAGGCGCGCTGGGTAAAGGGCTCGCCGGTCATCCGTTCGCCGCCGTGCCCACCTCGTCGTCAGTTTCGGTCGCCGCTCGCGCTGGGCTCGCGCGCTGAGCTCGCTCGCGCTGGTCGCGCGCGCGACGCCAACTGAATCCCCGCCAGCACCGCCGCGAGCCCCAGCAGTAACCGCATCGTCACCGGTTCGCCCAGCAAGAGCGCGCCGAGTGAGATCGCGGTGATCGGGTTGAGCGCCAGGAACACCGCCACCCGCGACGGCGTGGAGCGCCGGAGCGCCCACGACCACAGGCCGAAGCCCACGGCACCACCGAGGGTACCGAGGAAGAGCACGGCCCCCCAGCCGGCCGGCGTGATCGTGCGCAGGTGCGCGAGGAACCCGTCCGCGAACGCCAGCGGGGCCAGCGCCACGCTCCCCGCCACCATCCCGAGCGCCGCCACTGGCAGCGCGCCGTGCCGGAGAAGCATCGGGCGTGACCATACGTTGTACGTGGCCCCGCACAGCACCGTGGTCGCGATCTCGAGATAGCCCAGCCAGGCATCGCGCGCCACCGGCGCCCCGCCCGCCTGCAGCGGCAGGGCCACGGCGAGCCCCGCGAACGCCAGGAGCTGTCCCGCCATCGCGCGCGGGGTGATGCGCTCCACACCGCGTAGCCGCGACAGCAGCAACGTCGCCAGCGGCATCGTCGCCACGATGAGCGCCACCTGCGCCGACGGCAGGTGGGTGAGCGACGCGCTGAAGCTCCACGGAAACACCCCGAAGAAGAGCACCCCGAGCGCCGCAATCGTGAGTCGGTCCCGCGCCGGCATCCGTGGGAACGCCTGCCCGCGGAACACCGCGAGCATGCACACCGACGCAATCGCGTAGCGCAGGCACGCCAGCACCACCGGCGAGGTCTGGCCCACCACGAAGCGCGTGGCCACTACAGACGCACCGAAGCACACACACGCCACCGAGGCGGCGAGGGCGGTGACGGTGGAGGCGTCGTAGCGCGCCGACGTGCGGAGCGGAGAAGCGACAGGATTGGCCACGCCGCAAGCTATCACGGGGGACCACCGGCAACCGGCCGCGCTGTGCGCGACAGGAGCGCAGGGCGACTAAATTGTCCCCATGACCCAGCCGCACCTGCTCGTCGTCGATGCGCAATCACTCGCCGGCCGCGCGGCCCATGTGGCCGCGGGCGACGTCACCAACGGCGTGCGCTTGTGGTGCCAGATGGCCCGCGGCGCCGCGATGGACATCGCCGCCACGCACGTCGTGGCCGCGTGGGATCACGAGGGGCCGACGTTCCGGCATGCGCTGTTTCCGAGCTACAAGAATCGGCGCACCGGCTCCATGCGGGCCCGCATCACGCCCATCCGCGAGGGCGTGGAAGCCACCGGCATCGCCAGCGTGAGCGTGGCGTCGTTCGAAGGCGACGACAGCGTGGCCTCGATCATGGCCCGCTTTCGCCACCAGGCGCGGGTGACAGTGCTGTCGAACGACTCCGACCTGCTGCAGTTCGTCTCCGACGGCGTCGATGTGGCCACCTACGTGGGCGCCGGCAAGGGGCCCAACGGCATGCGCATCAAGCCGTGGAGCGCGGCCGAGGTGATGACCAAGTTCGGGGTGCTGCCCGCCAACCTGCCGGCCTTCAAAGCCCTGTGCGGTGAAGAGGGCGACGACATTCCCGGGGTCAAGAGCGTGGGCAAGGGCACCGCGGTAAAACTGCTGCGGCGTTGGCAGAGCATCGAGAAAGCGCTCGAAGCCAGCGAGTTCGTCAGCCACCGCGATGACACCGCCAAGCTGGCCGGACAGCACGAGCACGTCCGCCTCATGCTGCAGCTCACCACGATTCGCGTGGACGTCCCACTCCCCGACATGGATCTCGCGCGGTGTACCCTGAGCGCGATCAACTGGCCGGGCGGTTCGCAGGCCCGCGCCGGCGCAGGGCCAAGCGGCACCGCCGGACCCGTGTCGCGGAGCGCCGCCGGCCCCGGCCTCGACGACGTGCCGTTCCCCGAAGAGTGACGATGACCCCCAGGCCCCTGCTCCGCCGCACGGCGGCCCTGGCCGCCCTGCTCGCGGCCTGCGCGACCGTGGCATGGGCGAATCCCTTCGCAGCCCGCGATCGTCGCGTGGTGGACCTCGTAGCGGCCGGCAGCGCCCGAAGCGAAGCCGAGCACGGGTACGCGGGGCACGACGACACCACCGGCAACATCGACGGCCGCGCGTATCGACAAGCGCGCGGCTGGATGCGCTACGCCGTGACCACGTTCGACGACACCGAGGTCACCATCGCCTGCACCTTCCTGGGCAGCGCATCGGGCGAGTTCGATCTGATCGTGGAAGACAGCGTCATCGCCACCAAGCACGTTGATGTCACGACCGGTACGCCCACTATAGTCGAACTCCTCGTGCCCTTCGCCGTCACCAAGGGCAAGACCAGCATCGCCGTCATGCTGCGCGCGCACCGCGGCCCCACGCCGCGACTGCACGAGCTGCGCACGATTCAAGATCACAACGAAGTCCCCCTCCCTTCCGGAGTTTCCCGATGAAGCCGTTGTCCGTTTCGCGTGTCACCCGCGCGGTGTGCGTGCTCACGAGTAGCGCCCTGTTTCTCGCCGGCGGTGCACTCTCGGCGCAGGCACCAGCGGCCAAGACCGCACGCGCGAGCGCGTCGGGCGCGCAGTGGCTTACCCGCCCCGAGCGCACCGACTACGCCGAGACCAGTCGGTACGATGACGTGATCGCGTACATGAAGCAGATGGCGGCGGTCAATCCGAATATCCATCTCACGACCTACGGCTACACCACCGAAGGACGGCCGCTGCCGTTAGCCGTGATCGGTGCACCGGGCGCCAGCGCCGAGCAGGTGCTCGCGACCAACAAAACCCGCGTGTACATCCAGGGCAACATCCACGCCGGTGAAGTGGAAGGAAAAGAAGCGCTGCTCTGGTTGCTGCGCTCGATCGCCAAGGGTGAGCGCAATGCGTGGCTCAAGAGCACCGTGCTGCTGATCAATCCGATCTACAACGCCGACGGCAACGAGCGCGTGTCGGTGGCCAACCGCGGCTCGCAGGCCGGCCCGGTAGGGGGCATGGGCACGCGCGAAAACGCGCAGGGGCTCGACCTCAATCGCGACGGCACGAAAATGGAAACGGCCGAAGCGCGCTCGATGGCGTCGCTGCTCACGCGCTATCAGCCGCACGTGGCGATGGATCTGCACACCACCGACGGCAGCTCGAACAGCGGCTTCACCATGACGTACGAAACGTCGCTCAATCCGAACAACTCGAAAGCGCAAATGAGCCTACTGCGCGACGTATTGCTGCCGGAGATCACGAAAAACGTGAAGACGAAGCACGGCGCCGACTGGTTCTACTACGGCGGCGTGTCGGGCACCGGCGAGCAGCGCGCCTGGCGGTCCGACGCCGAGCTGGCCAAGCCGCGCTACACCTCCACCTACTACGGCGTACGCAACATCCTCGGTCTGCTCACCGAGACGTATTCGTATGCATCGTTCAAAACGCGCATTGTCGAAACGTACTGGTTCCTCGAGGAGTCGCTGAGCTACGTGGCCTCGCACGGTGAGACGGTGCGCGACGTGGTCGCCAAGGCTAACGCCGAATCGATCATCGGCCAGCAGCTGGCGGTGCGGCAGCAGCTCGTGAAAGCGCCGGCGCTGCAGCGCATCGTGTTCGCGCCCACCATCTCGGTGCGCAATCCGTACGTGGCGGATCGCCCGTACCGCCTGCGCCCCGACGGACAGGATCGGGCCGCGGTAACCTCAGAGATGCTGCCGTTCTTCGGCACCGCCGAGCCCACCGAAACCACGCTCGCGCCGCGGGTGTGGGTGGTGCCCATGACGGCCGCACCGGCCGCCGCCACACCGGCACCCGCGCCGGGTGGATTCGGCGGTGGCCGTGGCGGCGCGCAAGGCACGCCCACGCAGCGCATGATGGCTACCGTGATCGATCGGCTCGAGGCGCATGGTATCCGCTACCGCGTGACCACCGCCGAACAGCCGTTCAGCGGGGATCGCTTCAAGATCGCCACCAACACCGTGGAAACGCGCGAGTATCAGGGCACACACAAGGGGCGCACACTCACCGGCGCATGGGAAGCCACCGAGCAGACGTTACCGGCGGGCTCGCTGGTGATCCCGATGGATCAGCCGTTAGCGCGGCTGGCGTTCATCCTGATGGATCCGCGCTCCGACGATGGTTTCATGTGGTGGAACCTGCTGGACGCCGTGCTGGGGCAGTCGCCGGCGCCGACGTACTACCCGGTGCTGCGCTCCATGAACGCGGTACCGTAAACCGCACGCTCGCGTCGATGCCGGTGTCTCGCCACCCAACCCTCAGGCCATTCGCGCCATGACCTCCAAGCTCCGGCCGCTCGCTACGGTCTTCCTCCTGATGCTCACCGCCGCCATGCGCGGCGACACCGACCCGGTCGATGCGGTCATGGTCGCCCGCATTCGCGAGGAGGGGCTCCAGCGCTCACAGGTCATGGAGTACGAGGGGTACATCGCCGACGTCCTCGGCGCGCGACTCACCCTGTCGCAAGACATGACGCGCGCGCAGACGTGGGTGCAGGGGCAGATGAAGACCATGGGCCTCGTGAACGTGGCCGCTGAGCC